>NZ_JCALCN010000025.1:0-71251 GCF_059812345.1 Mycobacterium sp. NGS59 | reverse complement strand
GCGTTCACAACCTGGCCGTCAAGAACAGCTAGTTGTCGCTGAGAACCAATCGCCAATTGCCTACCGTTTGCGGATCCGGAACACACCAGTAGTCGTCCCAATTGAACGGCGGGGTGGTTGCTTTCACGCCCGGGCCCGCATTCTGACAAGCTTCCCGACTCGGATAGCTGCCTTCGGTCTGCAGCGTCCCGGCGCTGCTGACGCCCACACCGGTGGTCAGCAACGCCGAAATTGCCAGCACGCCCGCGGAAACAGATCTGAAAATCGTTCGCTTCATTTCCATCCAATCCTTTGGTTAGCGTGGAGATGCAGCATTAACGCTAGATCCAGTTCGCCAATTAAAAAAGGGTTATTTGCCGGAACGCGGGGTTTGCTGCGCACCGGATACCGCGGTGGCCACCGCCTCCAGCAGTCGCGCCAATTGGTCGGCTTCGTCGATGGTGCGATCGCCGGCGGCCAGCCGGGTGAACACCCCCGCGATAAAGGTTGTGACGGCGGCGGTTTGGGCCGCCAGCAGGTCAGGGTCATCCGTGCCGGGTTGCAGGTGGGCGATGGCCTGCTGCGCCATAGCGGTGATGCGGGCGACGAATTCCTGCGACGTGGCGGCCAGGTCGGGATCGCGCGCGGCCGCCAGAAGAAGTTCCTGACGGGCCCGGTTGAGCATCAGTCCGTGTCCTTCGGCTTGCAGCAGAGTCAGCTCGGCCAGGTGAGCGAACGGCGAATCCGGTTGCGGCGGGCGGTCTATCACCGACTTCAAGTTGGCGACGTCGATCTCCGCCACGCGCTTGCCGATGCCGCGCAGCAGGGCCGCGCGGGTGCGGTAGTAGTACGACGTGGTGCCGTCGGGCATCGCCGCGCAGCGGTCCACCTGACCGTGGGTGAGGCCGCGCGATCCCTGTTCGGCCAGCACTTGGATTGCGGCGTCACACAACTCGCGCCGACGCTCGTCGCCGTCGCGTTTCCGCGGAGGGTGAGCGGCCATCTAGCGCAGCACCGTTCCGCCGTCGATGTTGATCACCTGGCCGTTGATCCACTCGCCTTCTTCGGACAACAGGAACGCGACGAGCGCCGCGATGTCCTCGGGGTCCCCGACGCGATGTCCGCGAATCCGTTTGAGCGCACCCGCTTCCAGTTGCGGCCACTGTGGAACCGAGCGGATCGCGTCGGTGGCGGTGAACCCCGGTGCGACGGCGTTGCAGCGGATGCCGTCCTTGCCCCACCGGGACGCGACGTGCCGGGTCAGCGCGCCGATACCGGCCTTGGCGGTGGCATAGGCCGGGCGCGCCGGCTCGCCCTGAAACGCCGCCGCCGACGACATGTTCACGATCGCGCCGCCGCCCCGTTCCAGCATGCGCGGGACGGCGTATTTCATGGCGGCGACATACCCGCGCAGGCTGACCGCCATCACCCGGTCCCAGACGCCGAAGTCGATGTCGACGACGTCGGTGTCGGCACGCAGCGTCGACATGTCCGCTCCCACATTGAACAACAGATCGATCCCACCGAAAGATGTTGCGGCAGTGTCGATCAGCGCGGAGACGGAGTCGGTGTCGGCCAGGTCGAAGGCGACGTGGGTCGCGGTGTCGCCCGCGGCGACGATGCGCTCGGCGGTTTCCCGGGCGGCGTCGTCGGCAATGTCACCCACCACCACCCGGCAGCCTTCGGCGCCGAGCCGCGCTGCGGTGGCCGCGCCGATCCCGGTGGCACCGCCCACCACGACGGCGACCCGGTCGGCCAGACCACGTAGTCCCATCGGCGCTCTCCTTTCCGAGCCTATTGACATTAACTCTAGAACTATAGAGGATCACCTGTCATGGCCGGAATCCATCGTGAGCGTCCCGGTGCTGCCGACCTGACCTCGGCGACCGGCGCACCCGCGACCCCGCTTGGCGACGACGTGTGGATGTCGCCGGGTGTCTCCAACTCCTACGCCATCGCCACCGACGACGGGCGGGTGATCGTCAACACCGGATTGGTGTTCGAAGGTCCATTGCACCGCAAGGCATTCGGCGACGTCCCCGGACCGACCCGGGCCATCGTCATCACTCAGGGACATGCCGATCACTGGGGTGGCGTCGATTCGCTGCGTGACGCCGACACCGACGTCGTCATGCATCGCAACTACCGGTACTGGCGCGACGACAACGAGCGACTGATGGGCTATCGGGTACCCAAGACCTCCTTCGCATTCGGCAAGTTCACCCAGGCGATGCTGAAGCACTTCGAGACGATCGATCCGGCCACCATCGACTTCTCCTTCCCCGAGCCGACCACCACATTCGACACCGGCCATCGGCTGACGGTCGGTGGACGCAGGTTCGAGTTGACCTGGACTCCCGGCGGGGAGACCACTGACTCGCTGATAGTGTGGCTGCCCGCCGACCGAATCCTGTTCACCGGCAACCTGTTCGGGCCGTTGTTCAGCCACGTGCCCAACCTGATGACCATCCGCGGCGACCGATACCGCGACCCGGTCCATTACATCGAAGCGTGCAACGCGGTGCTGGACTACGCGCCAAACCGACTCATCACCGGTCACTTCGCGCCGATCGAGGGTGCCGAGCGCATTGCCGAGGAAGTCACCGCGATGCGCGACGCCATGCAGACCGTGCACGACCGGACCCTCGAACTGATGAACTCCGGCGCCGACCTGCACACGGCCATGCGCGAAGTCCGGATCCCGCAGCACCTCGACATCGGCGAGGGCTACGGCAAGACGTCCTGGAATGTGCGGGCCATCTGGGAGATGTACACCGGGTGGTTCCGGCACCGCTCGACGACCGAACTCTACGGCGTAACACCGGATTCGGTTGCAGCCGACGTGGTGGAAGCCGCGGGCGCCGACGCGCTGGTGGACGCCGCCAGGGCTCATCTAGACGCGAGCCGTCCCGTGCAGGCGCTGCACCTGACCGACCTGGTGCTGGCAGCTGACCCGGCACACCCGGGCGCGGCGAAGGTGGCCGCCGACTCCCACGAAGCCCTACTGGCCGGCACCGAGAACTTCTGGGAAAAGGCCTGGCTCACCAAGGAAATCCAGGAATTGAGCAGCGACCGAAGGACCGCCGAATGAACACCCTCAGCTTCGACTTCACCGGTGCCAACGTGCTCGTCACCGGCGGCACCAGCGGCATCGGCAACGGCATCGCCGAGGCTTTCGCCAAGGCCGGCGCCGCCGTCACGATCACCGGAACACGTTCCAGCTCAACTGATTACGACGACGACCTCAGCGCGTTCAGCTACCGGCAATGCCGGATCCAGGACGCCGACTCGGTCGACGAACTGGTGAACTCACTGGGCGCCCTGGACATTTTGGTCAACAACGCCGGGGGGCCCTACCCGGCGGGCGACGAGTACGACCCGGACGGCTACATCGCCTCGGTGGCGCAGAACATGTTCGGACCGATGCGATTGACGATGCGCTGCTACGAGCGACTGAAGGCCAGCCAGGCCTCCGGGGGAGCGAGCGTCGTCAACATCGTCTCGATGTCCGCGTTCCGCTCGGCGGTGTTCGTACCCGGCTACGGGTCATCGAAGATGGGTCTGCTCTCGCTGACCATGAACCTGTCCCGCCGCTGGGCGAACGACGGGATCCGGGTCAATGCCATCGCCCCCGGGTTGATCGACACCCGGATGACGCACCCCGCGATGAGCATCCCCGAGGTGATGGACGTCGAGATCGGCTTCCACACCCCGCTGGGCCGAACGGGGACGCCCCAGGACTGCGCGGGCGCAGCGCTTTTCCTGTGTACCGACGCCGCGTCCTACATCACCGGCAGCACCATCGCCGTCGACGGCGGATACCTGACGGTCTGAACCATGACCGATTTCGACGACATCACCAGCCCCGACGACGTCCTGAAACTGGCCGCGCAGCGCACCGGCCTGTCCGAGCTCGAATCCGATTCCTGGCGAGCGGGATTGGCGGTGATGCTGGACGACCTCAACACCTCGTCGGCGTTCACCCCGTTCGGCCGCAACCGCATCCTGGACGACGCCACCAACGCGCTGGGACGTCGGCTGCAGATCCACGATCACATCCAGACCCATCCCGAAGTGCTCGACCAGCCCGTCGAGCGCCCGCTCATCGTGCTCGGCATGCCCCGCACCGGCACCACGGTGATCAGCTACCTGCTCGACCAGGACCCGGCCCGGCGCTCGCTGCTGCACTGGCAGTGCGTGCACCCGATCCCGCCGGCCCCCAGCGAGGCGCTGCGCACCGACCCGCGCTGCCTCGCTTTGCTGGACGAGCAGCGCAAGATCCTGGAGATGGTCACGCAGGCCAAAGTGGCGCTGCCGCACTGGGAAGACGCCGACGGGCCCACCGAAGACATGTTCATCCACAACCAGGACTTCAAGGGCCTGTCGTGGGACTCGTTCCTGTCGACGCCGCGCTACGCCGAGTGGCTGTTCGAGGAAGCCGACATGGTCAGCACCTACGAGTACCAGAAGCGGTATCTGCAGGTGCTGCAGTCCACCGCGCCGGGCACCTGGAGCCTGAAGATGCCGTCGCATTCGGTACACATCGAGGCGCTGCTCACCGTCTTTCCCGACGCCCGACTGGTCTGGGCGCACCGCGACCCCTACAAGGCGACCGGGTCGCTGGCCAACCTGTGGAAGCTGCCCAAAGGCATGACGCACCAGCCCGAAGCCGTCGATCTGGCGGCGATGGGCCGAGATGCGAAGTGGCAGATGCGTTTTCATGTGGACCGTCCGTTGCGTGCACGCGAACGCATCGGCGACGAGCGGTTCTTTCACATGTACTACCACGAGATGATGCGTGACCCGATGGACGTGATGCGTCGCCTCTACGACTGGGCGGGGGATCCGTTCACTCCCGAAACCGAAGCGCGCATGCGCGATTGGCTGGCTGGACATCCGCAGGACCGGTTCACGCTGAACTCCTACAGCCTGGACCAGTACGGGCTCACCGTCGAAGACCTGCAACCGGTCTTCGCCGAATACCTCGACACCTTCGACATCGAACTGGAGGCTGCACCGTGAAAGCCGTCATGGTCACCGGGCCGGGCACGGTCGAAGTGGTGGACGCCGATCACCCCCGGGTTGGTGCCGGCGACGTGTTGGTGCGGATGCGTGCCTGCGGCATCTGCGGATCGGACACGTTCTACATCAGCATCGGCGGGATTCCGCCGCGGCAGAACTGCACACCGTTGGGGCACGAACCCGCCGGCGAAGTCGTCGAGGTCGGCGACGACGTCACCGGCATCGCGGTCGGGGACCACGTCGTCGTCAACCCGATGGCCGACCTCGCCGGCATCATCGGCAACGGGGGAGCGGCCGGCGCGCTGGCCGACTACCTGTTGATCGAAAACGCGGTTCGCGGAACGAGTTTGGAAGTCATCCCGAAACACATCCCGTGGCAGGTCGCCGCGCTCAACGAACCGATGGCGGTGGCACGACACGGCGTCAACCAGTGCCGGCCCAAACCGACCGACAAGGTGGTGATCTTCGGCGCCGGGCCGATCGGGCTGGGTGCGACGCTGGCCTTCAAATCCGTTGGCGTCGCACATGTCGTCGTCGTGGACGTGATCGGCAGCCGGCTGGACAAGGCGCTGCAGATCGGTGCCGACGCCGTCGTCAACTCCGCCGAGGAGAACGTCAACAAGCGTCTCGTCGACCTGCACGGAAGGGGGGAGAGCATGTTCCCCGGCAAGGCCGGCACCGACATCTACCTCGACGCCGCGGGGGCGGCCGCCGTCGTCAACACCGCGCTGGCGGCCGCCAAGAAGGGCGCCACCCTCGGCATTGTCGGCGTGCACAAGGAGCCGGTGCCCGTCGAGTTCGTCAACGTGATGAGCAACGAGATCACCATCGTGGGCTCCATGGGCTATCCGAGCGAAATCTTCGAAGTCACAAAGGATCTCGTCGCCAACTGGGAGAAATACGCGCTGATCGTCAGCCACACGATTCCGTTCGACCGGGTCGGCGAGGCGCTGGAACTGGCCGGCACACCCGGCGCCGCGGATAAGGTTGTAGTCACCTTCTAAGCGCGAGCAGACGCAAAGGCGCCCGACACGCCGAGCCTGCAGGGGCTTTTGCGTCTGCTCGCCCACTCGATGGGGAGTCGAAAAGTGACAGCTCTGAGCGCCAACCTCGTCGCCGCCAAGGACCGCTACCCCGACCACGTCGCGCTGCGCCTCGACGACCTGCAATTCACCTACGCCGAGTTCGACGCCGCCGCGGGCCGGATGGCGACCCTGCTGGAACGCGCGGGTATCGAGCCCGGTGACCGGGTGGGGGTGATGCTGCCCAATACGCCCGCCTTCGCCGTCGCGTTCTACGGGATCATGTACCGCGGTGCGGTCGCGGTCCCGATGAACCCGCTGCTGAAGTCGCGCGAGGTGGCCTTCTACCTGTCCAACAGCGGTGCCAAAGCCATCTTCGCGACGCCGTTGTTCGCCGACGAGGCCACCGCCGGCGCCGACGAGGTGGGCGCCCAGTGCTGGCTGGTCGACGACGCGGCGCTGACCGAGCTGACCGAGGGCCTGCCCGCCCACCCGCCGGTGGAGCGCGCCGACGACGACGTCGCGGTCATCCTGCACACGTCCGGCACCACCGGAAAACCCAAGGGCGCCATGCTGACTCACGTCAACCTGCGCCGCAATGTCGACTTGAGCGTCCGTACCCTGCTGCAGATCGGGCCGCAGGACGTGGTGATGGGTTGCCTACCGTTGTTTCACGTGTTCGGCCTGACCTGCGGACTGAACAGCTCAGTCCTGGCGGGCGCCACGCTGACCCTGATTCCCCGGTTCGACCCGCGCAAGGCCCTCGAGGTCATCGAACGCGACGGTGTCACGCTCTTCGAAGGTGTGCCGACGATGTATTCGGCGCTGCTCAGCCTCGCCGACGACGCCGCACAGCGGGCCACCCGAAGCCTGCGGGTCTGCGCATCAGGCGGTGCGTCGTTGCCGGTCCAGGTCCTCACCGACTTCGAAAAGACCTACGGCTGCATGATTTTGGAGGGCTACGGACTGTCGGAGACGTCACCGGTGGCCTCGTTCAACCATCCGGACCGCCCCCGCAAGGCCGGGTCCATCGGCACCCCGGTCGAAGACGTCGAGATGCGGGTGGTGGACGCCGCCGGCGCCGAGGTGCCGCAAGGCGAACCGGGCGAGATCCAGATCCGCGGCCACAACGTGATGAAGGGTTACTGGAACCTGCCCGACGCCACCGCTGCCGCCATCTCCGAACACGGCTGGTTCGCCACCGGCGACGTCGGGCGTGTCGACGAGGACGGCTACTTCTACATCGTCGACCGCACCAAGGACATGATCATCCGCGGCGGCTACAACGTGTATCCCCGTGAGATCGAAGAGGTGCTCTACGAGCACCCCGCCGTGGCCGAAGCCGCCGTCGTCGGCGTGCCGCACGACGAACTCGGTGAGGACGTCGGCGCCGCCGTCGCGCTCAAGAAAGACGCCACCGTCGAACCCGACGAACTGCGTGACTACGTCAAGGCCCGGGTGGCGGCCTACAAGTACCCGCGCCGGATCTGGTTGGTGGATGCGCTGCCCAAAGGCCCGACCGGCAAGGTCCTCAAGCGCGAGATCGAGGTTCCGGCCACTCAGGACACCGAGACTCAGGACCCGGTGTAACCCGGCGGGTTGGCACCTTCCACCCAAAAGTCAACGCCCAGTTCCGAACCCGGCACGCAGTCGTAGACCGACAGGTCGCTGACACCGGACTCGACCAGCACGTCCTCGCACAGCAGCGTGTTGCCGGTGTACTCCCGCGACGGCTTGTTCAGGATCACGTAGGCGGCGTCGGAGTACACCTCGGGCTTGCGGGACCGGGCCATCGCCTCGTCGCCGCCGAGCAGGTTCTGCACCGCGGCGGTGGCCACCATCGTGCGCGGCCACAACGTGTTCGAGGCGATGCCGTCGGCGCGCAGCTCCTCGGCAATGCCCAACGCGCACAACGTCATACCGAACTTGGCCATCATGTACGCGGTCGGCTTCAGCCACTGCTTGTCGAGCAGCACCGGCGGCGAGAGCGTCAGGATATGCGGGTTCTCGCGGCCCTTGAGGTGCGGAATGCAGGCCTGCGAGACCGCGTAGGTGCCACGCACCTGGATGCCGTTCATCAGGTCGAAGCGCTTCATCGGCACCTCGGTGATGGATCCGAGGTTGATCGCCGAGGCGTTGTTCACGCAGATGTCGATGCCGCCGAACTGCTCGACCGTCTTGGCCACCGCCGACTCGACCGATTCCGGGTCGCGCACGTCGCCCACGATCGGCAGCGCCTGCCCGCCGGCCTCTTCGAGTTCCTTGGCGGCGGTGTACACCGTGCCCGGCAACTTCGGGTGCGGCTCGGCGGTCTTGGCGATCAGCGCGATGTTGGCGCCGTCCTGTGCGGCGCGCTTGGCGATCGCCAGGCCGATACCGCGGCTGGCACCGGAAATGAACATGGTTTTACCTTGAAGCGACATGGCGTCACACTAACGCCCGCTCCCAGCTGCGCTAACCCGGGTTCGTCCGCGCAGCGCGCCGGAGTCGGAAATACCACGCCGAGCAAAGCCGTTGATTGAGGCGTCGCCGAAGGAATGAGCGACCGGGGCGGGCAGTTGTCGGTCGCGGCCTTTAGATTGGGAGGAGGAAGCCTGGTGTCAACTGCGACGAGCGTGTTGCGCGACGAGCGGTTGGATCGCTTCCTTGCGAGTCCGGCGGCGCTGGTTGCGTTGTCCGGTCACACCGCAACCGAAGGGACCGTGCTGACCAAGATGGCCGACACCGATGGCGAGACCGGGCCCGCGGTCGCCGAGAACGGGCCGCCCGAGCATCAGGAGAGCGACGCCGAGCTGACGGCGCGCTTCGAGCGCGACGCGATTCCGCTGCTCGACCAGCTCTACGGTGGTGCGCTGCGCATGACGCGCAATCCCGCCGACGCCGAGGACCTGCTGCAGGAAACGATGGTCAAGGCCTACGCCGGGTTCCGATCGTTCCGGGCCGGCACCAACCTCAAGGCGTGGCTGTACCGCATTCTGACGAACACCTACATCAACAGCTACCGCAAGAAGCAGCGGCAACCGGCGGAATACCCGACCGAGGAGATCACCGACTGGCAGCTGGCCGCGAACGCCGAGCATTCCTCGACCGGGCTACGGTCGGCCGAGGTCGAGGCGCTGGAAGCGCTGCCGGACACCGAGATCAAAGCGGCGCTGCAGGCCCTGCCCGAAGAGTTCCGGATGGCGGTTTACTACGCCGACGTCGAAGGATTTCCGTATAAAGAGATCGCCGAGATCATGGGCACCCCGATCGGTACCGTGATGTCTCGGCTGCACCGCGGACGGCGTCAGCTGCGTGAACTGCTGGCCGATGTCGCCAAGGACCGTGGCTTCATCCGCGGACAACACGAGGAGGTGTCGTCATGAGTGATCAGCTTGGCTCCGCCGACTCCTGCCCGCTCAGCCACGACGCCGACAGTCACCTGGGCTGCGCGCAGGTGATCGCCCAGATCTGGACCTTGCTGGACGGCGAATGCCAGCCCGACGAACGGCAGATCCTGCAGAGCCACCTCGACAACTGCCCGGGCTGTCTTCAGCATTACGGGCTGGAGGAACGGATCAAAGAGCTGATCGCCGTCAAATGCAGTGGTGAACGAGCCCCCGACGGCCTGCGGGAACGGCTGCGGATCCAGATCAGCCGGACCACGATCATCCGGGGTGAGTTCTAGCCCTTAAGCGTTGGGCCGCTTGCCGTGGTTGGCCTTGCTGTACTTGCGGTCGCGCTTCTTCCGGCCACGCTTGGCCATCTCTGAACCTCATTTCGTCAAGCTCTCAAGGCGGCAGCACGCCGCTCAGTTGCCCTCCAGTGTCTCATGGTCCAGGCAATGCGCCGTCAACAGCCCGCGCGCCGCGGTCGCGAACGGCCTTATGGTTCGATATACAGAGCCTGACAGACCAGCATGCGCAGTGGCCGAGACGAGTGGGGTGATGATGTCCGAGGAGGTTCGCGCCGAAATCGTGGCCAGCGTGCTCGAAGTCGTGGTCAGCGAGGGCGACCAAATCGGGCAGGGTGACACCGTGGTGCTGCTCGAGTCCATGAAGATGGAGATCCCGGTCCTGGCCGAAGTGGCCGGAACCGTCAGCAAGGTGAGTGTTTCGGTCGGCGACGTCATCCAGGCCGGCGACCTCATCGCCGTCATCAGCTAGCCCGCTACCAGGTCCATGTCCACGCTCGGTGATCTGCTCGCCGAACACACGGTGCTGCCCGGAAACGCCGTCGACCACCTCCACGCCGTCGTAGGGGAGTGGCAGCTGCTGGCCGACCTGTCGTTCGCCGACTACCTGATGTGGGTCCGCCGCGACGACGAAGTCCTGGTGTGCGTGGCGCAGTGCCGGCCCAATACCGCCGCGACGGTCCTGCAGACCGACGCGGTGGGCAGCGTCGTCTCCGCCGATCGGCTTCCGCTGGTCGCCGACACCTTCGCCGCCGGCTCCCCCGCGCTGGAAAGCGAAGCGGGCGAGCAACATTCGTGGCAACTGCCCGGTCCCAACGTCGCCGCGTCCCCGGTGCGCTACCGCGACCAGGTGGTGGCCGTGCTGACCCAGCACCAGACCGATTCGGCGGCCGAGCGCATGTCCGGCGGCTTGGAAACCGCCTACCGGGACTGCGCGACCGATCTGCTGCACATGATCGCCGAGGGCACGTTCCCCGACGTCGGCGACGTCGCCATGTCACGATCCACCCCGCGCGCGGGCGACGGCTTCATCCGCCTCGACGTCGACGGCATCGTCGCCTATGCCAGTCCCAATGCGTTGTCGGCCTACCACCGGATGGGCCTGACCAGCGAGTTGGAGGGGCACAACCTGATCAAGGTGACCCGCCCGTTGATCTCGGACCCGTTCGAGGCGCAGGAGGTGGCCGAGCACATCCTCAACCTGCTGGCCGGCGGATCCAGCATGCGCATGGAGGTCGATGCCGGCGGCGCCACCGTGCTGCTGCGCACACTGCCGCTGGTGGTGCACGGGGAGAACGCCGGAGCGGCGATCCTGATCCGCGACGTCACCGAGGTCAAACGCCGCGACCGCGCCCTGATCTCCAAGGACGCGACCATCCGCGAGATTCACCACCGGGTGAAGAACAATCTGCAGACGGTCGCGGCGTTGCTGCGTCTGCAGGCCCGGCGGACCGTCAACGCCGAGGGGCGCGAAGCGCTGATCGAATCGGTGCGCCGGGTGTCGTCGATCGCGCTGGTCCACGACGCGTTGTCGATGTCGGTGGACGAGCAGGTCAACCTCGACGAGGTGATCGACCGGATCCTGCCGATCATGAACGACGTGGCCTCCGTCGACCGCCCCATCCGGATCAACCGCGTCGGCGACCTGGGAGTGCTGGACTCCGACCGCGCGACGGCACTGATCATGGTCATCACCGAACTGGTGCAGAACGCGATCGAGCACGCATTCGACCCGACGGCCGCCGTCGGATCCGTGACGATCCGGGCCGAACGCTCGGCGCGCTGGCTGGACGTCGTGGTGCACGACGACGGGCGCGGATTGCCCGAGGGATTCAGCCTGGAGAAGTCCGACAGCCTGGGGCTACAGATCGTGCGGACGCTGGTCTCGGCGGAATTGGACGGGTCGCTGAGCATGCGGGACGGCCTCGATCGGGGCACTGACGTGGTTCTGCGGGTGCCGATCGGTCGACGGGGCCGGCTTCTGGCATGACGGGTGCGCAAAACAGTGCGGCCCCGGCAATCGCCGGGACCGCACCTGTTGGTCGAACGTTTATCAGACTCCGCTGCGAGCCTTCGTCCGGGCGTTGCGACGCTTGAGTGCGCGCCGCTCGTCTTCACTCATTCCGCCCCAGACGCCGGAGTCCTGGCCGGTGTTCAGAGCCCAGCCGAGGCACTCGGTGGTCACCGGACACCGATTACAGACCAGTTTCGCGTCAGCGATCTGCGCAAGTGCCGGTCCGCTGTTCCCAACCGGGAAGAACAGTTCCGGATCTTCGTCGCGACAGACCGCCCTATGGCGCCAATCCATTAGTTGCTACTCCTCACTATGTGCGCAGCACTGCGCACGGGCATTTTCTTCTTGGCTGTTGAACCGTGCACAAGAAAGGGGTTCCGTACCTCTGCATATCTGACGCATGCAACCTTTTGATCGTTTCACAGGCTCAACAGATGTCAATAGCGTTACGCGGGCTCGTGGGCTATCTCACTTCAACGAACTCTTACCCATGCCCTTAACCAGTTGTACTACACTACTCGGCGAATTTCGCCCCACAGTTTTGTCGCGGGCCAGTCACAGCTTGGATCGCGCAGGTCAGCGGGTTGAAGCCGGCAGCGGGGCGACCACCGACAAGGCGTTCCGGACCGATCGGAACGTGATCGAATCACGAAGACCGAGGTATTCGCCGTCGCACTGAAATGCGGCCGGGGCGTCCATCTTCGTGACGGTGACGTAACCGACGTCGTCATTGCGGATCAGTTGCTCGGCCTTCGGATCCGGTCGCTTTGCGAGGAGTTGGCGAAGTACGCGCACGGTAGGGATCAGCTTCATCTTGGTGAGCGCGAAGATGCCCAGATCCGATTCGAAGCTGGCCCCGGGGTTGGTGACCATGGGCTTGTCGTCGCTGTAGGTCCAGACGTTGGTGTTGCACACCCAGACGAAGTGCACGCCCGATACCGGCTGCTGCTCGGGCTGCTGCAGGATGAGGTTCGGCGGGCGGCGGCTGAATTTCACCGAGACGGGCACCGCGATCCGCCAGTAATTCATCGGCGTCACCTTCACGCCCCGCTCCCGGGCCGCTTCGACCGCCTCCAGCACCTCCGCATCGACACCCAGCCCGGCGTTGACGATCGCCCACAGCTCGCCGCAGTCGATCAGCGAGATGCGGCGCCACTGGCGGTGCCGCTCGTATGCGTCGAGCAGCTCGATGAGCTGGTTGGTCGCCTCGGTCGGATCCCGGTGGATGCCGAGCGCCCGCGCCAGCACATTCGCCGAGCCCCCGGGGACGATCGCCACCGCCGGCACCGGACCCGCCGGCGTCGACCCCGGACGGCCCAGCATGCCGTTGACCACCGCACTCACGGTCCCGTCTCCGCCGTGCACCACCACCAAGTCGTAGCCCTCCGCGACGGCGGACCGGCCGAGTTCCTCGGCGTGACCGGCGTGTTCGGTATGCGCGACGGTCAGCTGCACCCGGCTCTCCAGAGCGTGCGTCACCAGTTCGCGGGCGGCCGGGGTGATGCTGGTGGCGATCGGGTTGGCGATCAACATGGCACGCATGACGCTTGAGCTTACGGATGTGAGGTCACGCTTTACGCTGGCGTCTGTGACCAACCCCGCCCCGCCCACCATTCGTCGCGCCGGTTTGCTCGTGGCGGCGCAGGGCGTGGCGGCGCTGGCGGTAGCGATCATTCTGGTGATCCGTGCGGTGGCGGGAGCCGACCAGCACGTGGCCAACGGCCTGGCCACCGCGACCTGGTTCGTGGGGGTGGGGGGTGCGGTGCTGGCCGGGGGATGGGCGCTGATCACCGGTCGGCGGTGGGGCCGCGGACTGGCTGTGTTCACCCAGCTGCTGCTGCTGCCGGTGGCTTGGTATGTGGCGGTAGGGTCCCACCGGATGATGTTCGGTATCCCGCTCGGATTGCTGGCGCTGGCCACGCTCGCCCTGCTGTTCAGCCCGACGGCCGTGCGCTGGGCCGCCGGCGACGATCAGCGGGGCTCGGCCAGCGCGGTCAGTTCCGGACCGGACAACCGGTAGGTAGTCCATTCCCGCTGCGGAACCGCGCCGACCCCGTCGTACAGGGCGATCGCATCGACGTTCCAGTTGAGCACCGCCCACGCCAGTCGGGTGTAGCCGTTGGCGACGCATTCACCGGCCAACGTCGCCAGCAACCCACGGGCCAGGCCGCGGCGCCGATACCCCGGACGCACGTAGAGGTCTTCCAAATAGATGCCGGCCGCGCCGTCCCAGGTGGAGAAGTTGAGGAACCACAGCGCCATCGCGGCGACCCGACCGTCGACCTCGACCACGTGCCCGTGCACAGTCGACTCATCCTCGAAAAGTGCTGTCGCTATCTGCTTTTCGGTCACTGTGCAGTGTTCGGCGGCATGCTCGAACTCGGCGAGTTCGTGGATCATGGCGGTGATGTCGGCGACGTCGTCGGGCGTGGCGCGGCGGATGTTCACTGCTCGACTCCCAATGCGTTCAGGATGGTCGCGAATTTTGTTGTGGTTTCGACGACTTCGTCGTCGGGATCGGATTCGGCGACGATGCCGCCGCCCGCGTGGGCCAGCGCGGTGCGACGGTCGGCCGAGAGTTGCGCGCACCGGATAGACACCACCCAGTCGCCGTCGCCGTGGGCATCGCACCAGCCCACCGCCCCGGCGTAGAAGCCGCGGTCGCCTTCCAGTTCGGCGATCAGCTCGGTGGCCGCAGCTGTCGGTACCCCGCCGACGGCCGGGGTGGGATGCAGGGCCAGCGCCAAATCGATTGCGGTCGTTGAGGTGTCGCGCAAGCGGCCGACGACCGGGGTGCACAGGTGCCAGACCGCCGCGGTACGACTCAACTGCGGCTCGGCGGCGATCGTGAGGTCGGCGCACAACGGTTCCAGGGCCGCGCGCATGGTGTCGATGACCAGTCGATGCTCGTGGCGGTTCTTGTCCGATTCGGCCAGCGCGGTCCCGTTCGCGGCGTCGGCGTCGGGGTCAGAAGAGCGGGGCGCCGACCCGGCGAACGGCCGGCACGCCACCTGCTCACCGGAGCGCGCCACCAGGAGTTCCGGGCTGGCGCCCACCAGGGCGGCCCCGGCGTAGTCCGCGCCGGCAGCGGTCAGGTCGACCAGGTAGCTGTAGGCGGTCGGGTCGGCGGCGGCGAGTCTGCCCAGGACCACGCGGACGTCCAGTGGCGCCTCGGCGACCAACCGCAACGATCTGGCCAGCACCACCTTGTGCAACGAATTGCCCGGATCGGCCAGCCGATCCCGCGCCCGGCTGATCCGGGACCGATGCTCGGCGGGCGGGGGCACGGCCGCATCGACGCGCACCGACGGTGCCGGTCCCGTCGGCCAGCCGGAGCGCGCGCCGACGCGCTCCGGCGTCAGCAACGCAGCCGACCGGGACACGTCGAAAGGCAACGCGCCCAACACTATTGGCACCGCTCCGGAACGCAGCGCGGCCTGGGCCGCGGCTACGTCGGCGTAGCGGGACCGTACGCCGTCGGCTACCCACGTTCCGCGCGGTCCGGTCAGCGCGAACGACGGTTCGGGGCTCACGCCACTGCGCTCGGACGGGGATGACAGCTGAGCCCGAGCTGGCTGAGCTGGCGCAGGCCGTGTTCGAACCCGCAGACCGCGATCGTCGCGGTGGGCATACCGAAGCGGCTGCCCGCGGTCAGGGGTTGCTGGACCCAACGGGTGATCACCGCGCGGGAGAAGTGGCCGTGGCTGACGAACAACACGTCGCGCGACTCCATGTTCTCCAGTGCCAGCGCGATGGCTCGGTCGGCGCGTTCGCTGACCTGCTCGACGCTTTCCCCGCCGGGGCAGCCGTGCGTCCACACCAGCCAATCCGGGTCGAACTCGTGGATCTGCGGAGTCGTCAGACCTTCGTACTCGCCGTAATCCCATTCGGCGAGCAGCGGGGTGACCTGATCGATGATGAGCCCTGCCAGATCGGCGGTCGCCAGGGTGCGGCGACGCGGGCTGCAGAACACGAACGGGTGCTGCAGATCGAGCTCGCCGAGGACGACTCCGGCGAACTCGGCCTGCTCCCGCCCTGGAGCCGTCAGCTCGATGTCGGTGCGGCCGGTGTGCTGCCCGGATCTGGACCACTCGGTCTCGCCGTGTCGCAACAACAGCAACCGGTGGTCGTGCACGCCCATGCCAGCGATTCTGCCCGAGACACGCCAGCACCTCGGCAGGCTGCCACCCCGACCAGTCGCGCCGGTACGTGCCAGGATGGGCACTGTGACTGACATGCGCGTGCTGGCGGTGGCCAACCAGAAGGGCGGGGTGGCCAAAACGACCACGGTCGCCTCGCTCGGGGCGGCGATGGTGGACAAGGGCAAGCGGGTGCTGCTCGTCGACCTGGACCCACAGGGATGCCTGACGTTCTCGCTGGGCCAGGACCCCGACAAACTCCCCGTCTCGGTGCACGAGGTACTGCTCGGCGACGTCGAGCCGAGCGC
Organism: Mycobacterium sp. NGS59; assembly: GCF_059812345.1. Classification (NCBI taxonomy): domain Bacteria; kingdom Bacillati; phylum Actinomycetota; class Actinomycetes; order Mycobacteriales; family Mycobacteriaceae; genus Mycobacterium; species Mycobacterium sp. NGS59. The sequence goes on along the minus strand of NZ_JCALCN010000025.1, from coordinate 55,094 downwards.
GGCTCTGGTGTCCACCGCCGAGGGCATGACGCTGCTACCGGCCAACATCGACCTCGCGGGCGCCGAAGCGATGTTGCTGATGCGGGCCGGGCGCGAGTACGCGCTGAAGCGGGCGCTGGCCAAACTCGCCGACGATTTCGACGTGGTGATCATCGACTGTCCGCCGTCGCTGGGCGTGCTCACCCTCAACGGGCTCACCGCGGCCGACGAGGTCATGGTGCCCCTGCAATGCGAGACGTTGGCGCATCGAGGGGTGGGTCAGTTCCTGCGGACCGTCTCCGACGTCCAGCAGATCACCAACCCCAACCTGCGGCTGGTCGGCGCGTTGCCGACGCTGTACGACTCGCGCACCACCCACACCCGTGACGTGCTGCTCGATGTCGCCGACCGCTACGAGCTCCCGGTGTTGGCGCCGCCGATCCCGCGCACGGTGCGCTTCGCCGAAGCAAGCGCGTCGGGGTCGTCGGTGCTGGCCGGGCGTAAGAACAAGGGCGCGCTGGCCTATCGCGAGTTGGCTCAGGCGCTGCTCAAGCACTGGAAGACCGGCAAACCGCTGCCGACCTTCACCGTCGAATACAGCTAGCCTCCCCCGGCGAGCCTCTCCCGGGGAGCCTCCCCCGGCGAGCAGACGCAGAATCGCACGAAATCAGGCGATTTTGTGCGATTCTGCGTCTGCTCGCGGCCCCTCAGCGCCCCTCAGCGCGCCTCAGCGCGCCTTAACCGAGCGCGACCAGGGTCTCGCCGCGCTGCTCGAACACCCGCGAACCCGACACCACCGGGATGACAGCCGAATTGCCGGGTTGTCGTTCCACCGGGATGTATCGGCTGGGCTCACCGCTCACCGGGTCGTACACCCCGATCGCGCCGGTCACCGGCACCAACATCTGCCCCGCCATCATCACCCCCGGCCCCAGCGGAACAGCCGTCTCACCAGCGGCGATCGTGTAACGCAGCGCCAAGCTGCTCGAATCGAACACCAGCAGCGCATCCCCGGTCCACCAGGTGACCACCCCGCCGCTCTGCGACACGACCGCCGATTCGGCCGGCGGGCCGGCCAGCAGCGTGCTCGACACCGGCGTGCCGGTGTCGTCGACGACGTCGACCCGGGGCTGTGGTGTCGGCAGATACACCGCGGTGCGGTTCTGCGAGACCACCAGCACCCGCGCGCCGGTGCCCGGTCGCACGCCGGGCTCCTGCACAACCTGCTGCACCGGTTCGTCGTCCTCCTTGCCCGGGCGCAGCAGCAGTAGGCGCATGTCGGCCTGGTTGGCGCAGGACTCGAGCACCGACACCGCCGACGAGCTGGCCGCGGCCGACTCCAGAGTGCAGCCCGAGTGCAGGCCGCGCGCCGAGGGCTTCACCCGCGCGTCGGTCTCGCCGTAGGCGAGCATTCGGACCATGTCCGACCGCCACATCTCCAGACGGGTGCTGCCCGCCGACAACACCGTGGTGCCATCGGACGACAGCCGCACCCGCGGATCGGCGTAGCTGGTGCGGGCGGGTCCACGCCGGCCCGTCGACCCGTCGATGGTGCTGACCTGCCCGCATCCGCGGTCGTCACGGTAGACCGCGACGGCGTAGTGGTAGATCCACGTCACCCCGCACAGGTCGGCGTCGCGCGAGTAGCTCCACAGCGGTTGACCGGTATTGGGGTCGCGCCCCTCCACCAGACGGCCGTTTCCGGTTGCCACGGTTCCGCCGGCCACCACCGGCACCCGAGTGGCCGGACTGGGTGCGGCCCACAGCTGACGCAGCGCGGCCGGCACTTCCCGAGCCGGAGTCGGGGTCGGGGCCGGAACGGCCGCCGGCCGGCTGATTGTGGCCCGGGCATCGCTGGTCCACCAGATCAGGCCCGCCACGACGGCGACGACGAGCGCGATTGTCGCGGCGGCCACGATGTCGGCCTTGGTGCGGCGCTCGGGTCGGACCACGGAAGTGAGTATGGCTCAGTTCGTCGCAGCAGCGGCATCCGCCGGCTTGCGCCGACGACGGCGCCGCCGGGCAGACGAGCTGGACGGGGTAGCCGAGGTGGCACCAGCGGCGGGCGGGGCTTCGGCCGCGGCTTCGCCGTTGGGGCTGACGGGGTGACCGGTGACCGGCTTGCCGCCTCGGGTGCGCTTGCGTGGTTTGGCGGTGCGACGAGCGGGACGGGCGGAACCGTCGTTGCCGGTCTCGCGGCGCTTGGCCGGCGCCATACGCGGCGCGCCGACGGCGCCGCCGGCCTCCGTCGGGATGGACAGCTCGGAGTACAGATGCGGGGAATTGGAGTAGGTCTCGGCCGGGTCGGGCGAGTCCAGTCCGAGTGCCTTGTCGATCGTCCCCCAGCGTTCCAGCTCGTCCCAGTCCACCAGCGTCACCGCGACGCCGGTGCGACCGGCGCGGCCGGTGCGACCGATGCGGTGGACGTACATCTTGTCGTCCTCGGGGCACTGGTAGTTGATGACGTGGGTGACGTCGTCGATGTCGATGCCGCGAGCGGCCACGTCGGTGGCGACCAGAACGTTGATGTCGCCGGAACGGAACGCCTTGAGGGCCTTCTCGCGCGCGATCTGACCGAGATCGCCGTGGACGGCGCCGACGGCGAAGCCGCGCTCGTGCAACTCGTCGGACACCTTCTGGGCGGTGCGCTTGGTGCGGGTGAAGATCATGGTCGCGCCGCGCCCGTCGGCCTGCAGGATCCGGCTGACCAGCTCGACCTTGTCCAGCGCGTGCGCGCGGTAGACGAATTGCTCGGTGGTGTCGTGCACGGCCAGGGAATGCGGGGCCTCGGCCCGGATGTGGGTGGGCTGGACCATGAACGTGCGGGCCAGGGTGATGATCGGATCCGGCATGGTCGCCGAGAACAACATCGACTGGCGGTCGCCGGGGATCTGCCGCAGGATGCGCTCGATGTCGGGCAGGAAGCCCAGGTCGAGCATCTCGTCGGCCTCGTCGAGCACCAGCACCGACAAACCGCCCAGCTGCAGGTGGCCCTGCTGGCACAGGTCGAGCAGCCGGCCCGGGGTGCCCACCACGACGTCGGCGCCCTTGTGCAAGGCCTCGATCTGCGGTTCGTAGGCGCGGCCACCGTAGATAGCCACCACCGACAACGGGCGCTCGCCGCCGTCGTCTTTGGCGGCGGTCAGGTACTTGGCGGCGGTCGCCAGGTCACCGTTGACCTGCAGGCACAACTCCCGCGTCGGCACGACGATCAGGGCGCGCGGGGCACCCGTGAGCGGACGGGTGGCGGTGTCGGAGGTGATGCGCTGCAGCAGCGGCACACCGAAGCCGAAGGTCTTGCCCATACCGGTGCGGGCCTGGCCGATGACATCCTCGCCGGCCAGGGCAAGCGGCAGGGTCAATTCTTGGATGGCAAAGGGGGTTTCGATGCCCTTCTCGGCCAGGGCGCGGACGATTTCGTCGCGAACTCCGAGTTTGGCAAAGGTGAGTCCAGAGGTGCTTTTGAGTGCGGTCATACGCGGGTGGAATGCCTTCCGGTGAAGTAATCGAACTTGAATCGGACTAGTTCGTGCTGTTCTGTGTCGCGGTTCACGCGCGCACCAGTTCCGACTCGACTACTTCGCCGGGCCCGCTCGGTGATATCGACAACTTTGGGCGGGCGGCTACGTGCACGCACATTTCCTCGGTGGTGGCAGCACAGATTCAGCCACTACCAATCAGTCATCATACCTGGTCGCCCAGCGGGGCCCGGCCTGTTCCCCGGCTGCCTACTACAGTGTTGCCATGCCCCCGCCCTCAGCTGCCGACGAAGTGGCGGATTCGCCCAGTCCCCGGCTGTCGGCGGACCATCCCGGCGTCAACGAACTATTCGCACTGCTTGCCTACGGCGAAGTGGCCGCGTTCTACCGGTTGACCGACGAGGCGCGGATGGCACCGGATCTGCGTGGCCGGATCTCGATGGCCAGCATGGCCGCCGCCGAGATGGGGCATTACGAGTTGTTGCACGACGCGCTGGAAAAGCGCGGCGTGGACGTGGTTGCGGCGATGTCGAAGTACGTTTCGGCGCTGGAGAACTATCACCGGCTGACCACTCCGAGCACGTGGCTGGAAGCGTTGGTCAAGACCTACGTCGGCGATGCTCTGGCCGCCGACCTGTATCTGGAGATCGCCGGCGGTCTGCCCGACGAAGTCGCTGACGTGGTCCGCGCGGCGCTGTCGGAAACCGGGCACTCGCAGTTCGTCGTCGCCGAAGTGCGCGCCGCGGTGACTTCCAGCGGCAAGCAGCGCAGCCGGTTGGCGTTGTGGTCCCGCCGGCTGCTCGGCGAAGCCATCACCCAGGCGCAGTTCCTGCTGGCCGACCACGACGAGCTGGTCGACCTGGTGCTTTCCGGGGGCGGCGGGCTGGGCCAGCTCGGCGCGTTCTTCGATCGCCTGCAGCAGACGCACAACCAGCGGATGCGCGAACTGGGGTTGAGCTGACGGGTCAACGGGTGCAGGTCGCCAGCGCCGAGTTGTTGGCGGAGGCTTTGACCAGCTGACCCTGGGCGTTGACGATCGAGCAGTTCAGCTGGCCGTAGATGCTGGTCGCGATCACCGACTCGGTCTGCACGCCGGGGTTGAGGACGACCATTTTCGACCACGGCAGCGCGACGTTGAACTCGGTCACGGGAAAGCCCCGCGCGTCGGTGTAGACGATGTTCACCATGTCGAAGAGTTGCTTGGTCCCGGTCACGCTGTAGACGACGGTGCGCGGGTTCAGTGCCGCACCGGGCGGGGCAGCGGTGGGTGCCGGTGCCGCGGTCCTGGTGGGCGCGGTGTTGGAGGGTGTCAAGGTGGTGACCGTTTCCGGCGGCAGCTGTTTGGCGCTGGGCGCAGTGGTGGTCGGCGTCGGTGACAGGCTCGGCGGGGCCGGCTGGCGCGATGTGGTGGAAATCACCGTGCGCGGGGTCGGCGCACCCACGGTGGCCTTGGTTGTCGCGCTGTCGCCGCTGTTGATGATGACCGCGGTTGCGACGGCGCCGATAGCCACCACGACGCCGATGAACAAGGCGACCGGGCGCCAGCGGTGGTCTGCCGGCCAGCCCCACTCCTCGCCGTCGTCGTCGTCCCAACTCTCGTCGTCGGCGTCGTAGCCGGCCCAGCCGTCATCGTCCGGGTAGTCCTCGGTCTCCCGGTCCATGTCGTAAAGGGTGTTACGCGTGTTACTGATGATGCCGATGGTATCGACGGTCCGATCAGTGGGGGGCGTGCCCGGCGGCGGCTAGACCGAATCGTGACGGGTTCGTTCGCTAACCGCGAACTGCCGGTCAGGGGGCGCGGGGCGCTGTCGGTCGGAGGTGTCTATTAGCCTGCTGCTGAGACGTTTACGACGCAACGCCAACGGAAGGGGACCCGTGGAGGTCAAGATCGGTATCACGGACAGCCCGCGCGAGTTGGTGTTCTCCAGTGGGCAGACGCCCGCGGAGGTGGAAGAACTCGTCGGCGCCGCGTTGCGCGACGAATCGGGGCTGCTGGCCCTCAACGACGAGCGCGGCCGTCGCTTCCTGGTCAATGCGGCCAAGATCGCCTACGTCGAGATCGGGGTCGCCGACGCGCGTCGCGTCGGATTCGGTGTCGGCGCAGTCGGTGCGGAAGTCGCGGGGAAGAGTTAGGAGCGGGTCAGCGGCACGTGCGACAGGCCGCCCCAGGCGAACTGCACGGTGCCGTCGACCGCGGCTGACTTCGAGATCGGACGGTCGGAGTCCAGCCAGTACCGGGCGCTGTCCACGCTCATGCCGACCAGCCCGACAGCGATCATCCGGGCGCGGTGCGGATCCAGCCCCGAGTCCTCGGCGATCAGCGCGAACACTGCGTCGATGCACGATTCGGTCGCGACCCGCACCTGCGCGGCGACCTCGGGCTCGGTGACGTAGTCGTTCTCGAAGATCAGCCGATAGCCCTGGCTGTCGTGCTCGATGAAGTCGAAGAACGCCTGGACCGCGGAGTGCAGTCGCTGCCGGTTGTCGGTGGTCCGGTCCAGGGCCTGTTGCACGCCGGACACCAGGTTGTCCACGTGCCGGTTCAGCACCGCCAGATACAGTTCCAGCTTGCTGGAAAAGTGTTGGTACAGAACAGGTTTGCTGACGCCGGCCCGGTCGGCGATCTCGTCCATCCCGGCGGCGTGGTAGCCGCGATCGACGAACACGTCGCTGGCGACGATCAGTAACTGGCCGCGACGCTCATCGCGCGGCAGCCGGTTGCCGCGCCGGTTGGACGGGACGGCGCCGTCGCCGGGCCGAACGCCGTCGGCCGACCTGACAGCGCGTCGCGGCGCCGCCTTGGCGAGATCGCTCATCGGTCCTCAATCCGTTGCTGGTGCGCCTATTTTGCCATCCCCGAAGTCGCACCGTATGTCGCAAGAAGACTACTACCTGCGGCGTCCCGCCGATCCGAACCGGCGTTATCCCGCGTGGCCGGGTCTGTCGCAGGCCCGTTTTCGGGCGCGCCAGGACGGGACGGCGCCCGTCGCTGTGCAATCCTGGGGAAATGACGTCCCCGCCACCTGCCCGGCCGACTGGTCGTGCGCCGGTGCTGCGCGACGAGTGGCGGGAGCCGCTGCGGGCTCAGCGCGACCCGCTCGGGCAGAACGCGGGACGGGTCCGTGCCGACCGCGACCGCCCGCGCCAATGGCGCAAACAATCCTGGCTCGGTCGGTTCGTATCGACCTACGGCTGGCGCGCGTACGCCTTGCCGTTTCTAACGGTGCTCACCGTGGTGGTGGCCTACCAGACGGTGACGGGCACCAACACACCCAAGCCGGCGGCGAGTTCGATCCACAAAGACCCGCCGACCATCGGTGCGGTCGGCACCTCGATCCTGGACACGCCGCCACGCGGCCTGTCTGCGTTCGACGCCAACCTGCCCACCGGCATCCTGCCCGAGGGCGGTCCGTTCACCCCGGCCGGGGACAAGACGTGGCGCGTGGTTCCCGGTACCACCCCGCAGGTCGGGCAAGGCACCGCCAAGGTGTTCCGCTACACCGTCGAGGTCGAGAACGGCCTGGACCCCACGATGTACGGCGGCGACGACGCTTTCGCCCAGATGGTCGACCTGACGCTGAACAATCCGAAGGGCTGGACGCACAATCCGCAACTGGCTTTCGTCCGGGTCGACAGCGGCAAGCCCGACTTCCGGATCTCGTTGGTCTCGCCGATGACGGTTCGGGTGGGATGCGGCTACGAATTCCCGCTGGAAACCTCCTGCTATAACCCGTCCTTCGGCTCGGACCGCGAGTCGCGGGTGTTCATCAACGAAGCGAGGTGGGTGCGCGGCGCGGTGCCGTTCGAGGGCGACGTGGGCTCCTACCGGCAATACGTAGTCAACCACGAAGTCGGCCACGCCATCGGCTATGTGCGCCACGAGCCCTGTGACCAGCAGGGTGGGCTTGCCCCGGTGATGATGCAGCAGACGTTCTCCACCGCCAACAACGACGGGGCGAAATTCGACCCCGATCAGGTCAAGGCCGACGGCAAGACCTGCCGGTTCAACCCCTGGCCGTTCCCGATCGCCTAAGTGGCGCGAACAGACGCAAAAGCCCCCAGTTTCGTGCCGAAACGGGGGCTTTTGCGTCTGTTCGCGGGTGTGCTCGCGGGTGTGCTGGCGGGTGTGCTGGCGGGTGTGCTCGCGGGTGCGCTGGATCGCCTAACCTCGTCTTTGTGACACCATCGCTGCCGCCTCTGGTCGCGCCCGCGGCCGCGCTCACCCGCGACGAAGTGGCCCGCTACAGCCGTCACCTCGTCATTCCCGAGATGGGACCGGACGGGCAGAAGCGGCTCAAGAACGCGCGGGTGCTGGTGATCGGCGCGGGTGGGCTGGGCGCACCGACATTGCTGTACCTGGCCGCCGCGGGTGTCGGCACCATCGGGATCGTCGACTTCGATGTCGTCGACGAGTCCAACCTGCAGCGCCAGATCATTCACGGCGTCGCCGACGTCGGGCGGCCCAAAGCACAGTCGGCCCGAGACTCGATCGCGGCGATCAACCCGCTGGTCGACGTGCGCCTGCACGAGTTCCGGCTCGGGCCCGACAACGCGGTCGAGTTGTTCGGTGAGTACGACCTGATCCTGGACGGAACCGACAATTTCGCGACCAGATACCTGGTCAACGACGCAGCGGTGCTGGCCGGCAAGCCCTACGTCTGGGGATCGATCTTCCGCTTCGAAGGTCAGGTCTCGGTGTTCTGGGAGAACGCACCCGACGGCCGCGGCCTGAACTACCGCGACCTGTACCCCGAACCGCCGCCACCTGGGCTGGTGCCCTCGTGTGCCGAAGGCGGTGTGCTCGGCGTCATCTGCGCCTCGATCGCCTCGGTGATGGGCACGGAAGCGGTCAAGCTGATCACCGGGCTCGGGGAAACGCTGCTGGGCCGGCTGATGATCTACGACGCACTGGAAATGAGCTACCGCACGATTCGGATCCGCAAGGACCCCGCCACCCCCAGGATCACCGAGCTCGTCGACTACGAGTACTTCTGCGGCGCGGTGCCCTCGGACCAGGCCGATTCCACGATTACTCCGCAGGAGTTGCGCCGGCTGATGGATTCCGGCACAGATGTGGCCCTGATCGACGTCCGCGAGCAAGCCGAGTGGGACATCGTGCACATCGACGGTGCCAAGCTGGTCCCGCTGTCGACGATCACGTCGGGGGACGGGTTGTCGCGGCTGCCCCGAGCCGGCAAAGCGGTGCTGTACTGCAAGAGCGGCGTGCGTTCGGCCCAGGCGCTGGCGGCGGTGCAGCAAGCCGGTTTCTCTAACGCGGTGCATCTGCGGGGCGGAATCATGGCCTGGGCCAAGCAGATTCAGCCCGACATGGTCATGTACTGAGCCGGCCCGCGGTGCCGTCGGGTCGGCGCGAAAACGGGTATTGAGCTGCGGCGTTGGCGGTGCCGCTGGCCAAGGCGCCCAGCAGGGCTGTCTGGCGCGCTCGGCAAGCCGGGCTGATATCAGCGCTGCTCAGCCGTCAAAGCGAGGTGCAGCATTGAGGATCCAGCGCGATGCACAACGCCTGCAACGACTCGGGCCGCACCCGGTGAAATACGGCTGCTGGCCACGAGCTCATGAGCTGGACAAATTGTTGGGTGGGACCCCGCAAGCCGCGTGCTGATCGCCCGATATGGGAACCGAAAGTCCGGCTCCCCAGCGCGTCGTGCCGACGCGCATCGCCACCCAGATAGGCTGACTCCCGTGAGTGTCGAGCCACCGCCGGAGCACGTGCTGGCGGCGTTCGGCTTGACCGGTGTGCAGCCCGCTGCCCTGGGTGCCGCGTGGGAGAACGGCTGGCGCTGCGGTGAGGTCGTCTTGTCGATGGTCGCCGACAACGCGCGTGCCGCCTGGTCGGCGCGGGTGCGGGAGACGTTGTTCGTCGACGGCGTGCGCCTGGCCCGCCCGGTGCGGTCGACCGACGGCCGCTACGTGGTTTCCGGCTGGCGGGCAGACACATTCGTCGCCGGGACCCCGGAGGCCCGGCACGACGAGGTGGTCTCGGCGGCGGTCCGGCTGCACGAGGCCACCGGCAAGCTGGAGCGTCCCCGATTCCTGACTCAGGGCCCCACCGCGCCCTGGGCCGACGTCGACGTCTTCATCGCCGCGGACCGCGCCGCGTGGGAGGAGCGCCCGCTGCAGTCGGTCCCGCCGGGAGCGCGGACCGCGCCGTCGTCCGCCGACGCCGAACGATCGGTCGAACTGATCAACGAACTCGCGACGCTGCGCAAGCCGACCCGCAGTCCCAACCAGCTGGTGCACGGCGACCTGTACGGCACAGTGCTTTTCGCCGGCACCGCACCGCCGGGCATCACCGACATCACGCCGTACTGGCGCCCCGCCTCATGGGCCGCCGGGGTGGTGGTCGTCGATGCGTTGTCGTGGGGAGAGGCTGACGACGGTCTCATCGAGCGTTGGAATGCGCTACCCGAGTGGCCACAGATGTTGTTGCGCGCCTTGATATTTCGCCTCGCCGTGCACGCGCTGCATCCACGTTCCACCGCGGAGGCGTTTCCCGGACTGGCCCGCACCGCAGCACTGGTCCGGCTCAATCTCTAGTCCTCGGAACCGAATTGATGACGGACGTCGCTGAGTGCGATCCGGCCGTCCACCGACAGCACGCCCTCTGCGCGCAGCAGTTCCAACTGCCGGGCGGTCAGATGCGCAGCGGGGCGGCCGGACGCGGTGATCACCCGGTGCCAGGGCAGGTCCGCGGAATCGGTGCGCATGATCCAGCCGACGATGCGTGGACTGGAAAGCCCTGCGACAGAGGCGATGTCGCCGTAAGTGGCGACCCGGCCCGCGGGTATGGCCGCGACCAGCGCGCGGACCCGCTCGACCTGTTCGTCGGTGATCTGCGCCACGGCTACCGCGACTTCAACATTTTGCGCACCAGCGTTGCCACGTCGTCGGGTTTGGCGTGCGGCACCATGTGATCGCATTCGTAGTCCAGCAACTGGAAGTCGTCGCCCAACTGATCCCGCAGTTCCGCGATCAGCCGGTCGCTGACGTAGGGCGGTGACGTCCACGTGGCTCGCACCAACGTCGTCGGTATGCCCTGGGGCGGCAAGACGATTTGCCGCGCAAGCTCGCTCCAGTAAGAAGTGATCGCCGGCAGGCTCATGCGCCAGCCGTACTGTCCATTCGCCATCTGCACCAGGTGCTCGTCGAGGTCGGCTGCGAGTACCGCCGGGTCCACGTCTGCCCACGACCCGGTCGACTTCTCTGCGAAGGCCTCCGCGCGGTCGGGGTAGTACGGCGACGACAGCATCGCCTCGGCGATCTCTGCCATCCATTGACCGTCCAACCCGATCGCGGGGTCGAGCAGCAACAATGCGGCCACCAGATCGGGGCGTGCCGCGGCCAGGTGCAGCGCCACCGCGGCGCCGAAGGAATGGCCGACCACCAGCACCGGACCGTCCGCCCCGGCATCCAGCAACCCGCTCAACGCCGCGACGTTGGCGTCGATGGTCCATGGCGCCGCCCACGACGACCTGCCGTGGCCGATCAGATCGGGCGCCGCGGTGGCGATTTCGGGTATGTAGTCGGTGAAGTGTTGCCACCGCCGGCCGTGGCCGGTCAGCCCGTGCAGCGCCAGCAGCTTGATCGGGCCGGGCGGTCCGAAGCGGTGTATGTGCAGGTCGGCGGTCACGCGTCGATGATGCCAGGCGACTTGTCAGACCCTCGTGGTTGCATCCCTGACATGACACACAGCTGGGGCGCGGCGCAGCAGGTTCTGCAGCCGGGGTTGGGAGGCCTGGTGCGTGTCCTGGGCGGCCCGGGCACGGGAAAGAGCCGTCTGCTGGTCGAGGCGGCGATCACCCGGCTGGCTGGTGGTGCCGAGCCGGAATCCATTCTGCTGCTTACCGGTTCGGGTCGGCTCGGAACACGCGAACGCAGCGCTCTGACGGCGGCGCTGCTGCGGTCGAGCGTCGGTCGTCCGGTGGTGCGCGAACCCTTGGTGCGCACGGTGCACAGCTATGCCTACGCGGTGTTGCGGCGGGCCGCTGAACGCGCCGGCGACGCCCCGCCCCGATTGCTGACCAGCGCCGAGCAGGACGCCATCATCCGGGAACTGCTGGCCGGCGATCTCGAAGACGGCGCATCGTGGCCCGCTCACCTGCTGCCCGCGCTGACCACCGCCGGTTTCGCCACCGAACTGCGAAACCTGTTGGCGCGCTGCGCCGAACGCGGTGTGGACCCCTACCAGCTCGAACGGCTGGGCCGCCGCAGCGGCCGGCCGGAGTGGGTCGCGGCCGGCCGGTTCGCCAAGCAGTACGAGCAGGTGATGCTGTTGCGTGCGGCCGTGGGCACCGCGGCCCCGCAGGCCACCGCACCGGCACTGAGTGCCGCCGAACTCGTCGGCGCGGCTCTGGAGGCCTTTGCCGTGGATCCCGACCTGCTGGCCGCCGAACGTGCCCGTCTCCGTGTGCTTTTGGTCGACGACGCACAACAACTCGACCCGCAGGCGGCGCGTCTGGTGCGCGCACTGGCGGTCGGCGCCGAGGTCGCGCTGATCGCCGGCGACCCGAATCAGGCGGTGTTCGGATTCCGCGGTGGCGAGCCCGCCCTGCTGCTCGATGACGACGGCGCATCGGTGACGCTGACGGTGTCGCATCGCTGCGCGCCCGCCGTGGCCCACGCGGTGAGCGGGATCGCGATGCGGCTGCCCGGTGCCGGTGCCGGCCGGCGGATCGAGGGCACCGGAACCGACGACGGCTCGGTGACGGTGCGCCGGGCCGCCTCGGCACACGCCGAGACCGCGCTGATCGCCGACACCCTGCGCCGCGCTCACCTCGTCGACGGCGTGCCGTGGTCGCAGATGGCCGTGATCGTCAGGTCGGTGCCTCGCGCCGGTGCGCGCCTGCCGCGAGCCCTGGCCGCCGCCGGTGTTCCGGTAGCGATACCGGCGGCGGGTGGGTCGCCGGCTGAGGAACCTGCGGTGCGTGCGCTGCTCACCGTCCTGGCCGCCACCGCTGACGGACTCGACGGCGACCAGGCCCTGGCGCTGGTCACCGGGCCTATCGGTCGCGTCGATCCGGTGTCGGTGCGGCAGCTACGCAGGACATTGCGACGAGACCAGCCCGGCACGTTCACCGAACGGTTGGTGCAGACACTCACCTCTGACCAGCCGGTGTCCGGTCCGCAGGCCCGCGCGCTGCGACGGCTGCGCGCCGTGCTGGCGGCGGCAGCACGGTCCCATCGCGACGGGCTGGATCCGCGTTACACGCTGTGGGCAGCATGGCACCGGTCGGGCCTGCAACGGCGCTGGTTGACCGCTATCGAACGCGGCGGTCCGGCGGCCGTCCAGGCCGCGCGGGACCTCGAAACCGTGACCGCGTTGTTCGATCTCACCGACGACTACGTGTCCAGCACGGCCGGTGCGTCACTGCCCGGCCTCATCGAACACGTGACAGCGTGGCAGCTGCCACGGCCCAACCGAGATGCGGCGTCGCCGGCCGAGCAGGTCCGGGTGCTCAGTGCGCATGCCGCCCTGGGACACGAATGGGACCTGGTGGTCATTGCCGGATTGCAGGACGGGTTGTGGCCCAACACGATTCCGCGTGGTGGCGTGCTGGCCACCCAACGGCTGCTGGATCAACTCGACGGGATCAGCGACGACGCTTCGGTTCGGGCGCCGCTGCTGGCCGAGGAACGCCGGTTGCTGGTGGCCGCGATGGGCCGCGCGCGGACCCGGCTGGTGGTGACCGCGGTCGACAGCGACGCCGACGGCCACGACGCCGCACTGCCGTCGCCGTTCTTCGCCGAGATCGCCCAATTCGCCGACGATGAAAGTGTTGCGGCGCAACCTGTTTCGACACCGCGGGTGTTGTCGACCGCGGCGGTGGTCGGTCGGCTGCGGGCCGTGGTATGTGCGGCGGACGGCGCGGTCGATGAGGCCACCCGTGCTTGTGCGGCAACACAATTGGCGCGGCTGGCCAAAGCCGGTGTGCCGGGCGCGGATCCGTCGAGCTGGCACGGGTTGGTCCCGACCAGTACCGCAGCACCGCTGTGCGGCGCCGGGGATGTGGTGACGTTGACGCCCTCGACCCTGCAGGCCCTCAACGACTGTCCGCTGCGCTGGCTGGTCGAACGGCACGGCGGGACCAACCCCCGCGAGTTGCGCTCCACGGTCGGCTCGATGCTGCACGCGCTGATCGCCGAACCGCACCGCACCGAAACGCAACTGCTGGCCGCGCTGGACAGGGTGTGGCAGCACCTGCCGTTCGACGCCGACTGGCACTCGGCCAACGAGCTGGACCGGCACCGCGCCATGATCCAGGCCTTCGTCGAGTGGCGTGCGCAGACCCGCGGTGAGCTGACCGAGGTAGGCGTCGAGGTCGCGGTCGACGGGACGCTCGAAGCATCCAGCGGGGACGGACGACAGGTCCGGCTGCGCGGCCGCGTCGACCGTCTCGAGCGCGACGCCGCCGGTCGGTTGGTCATCGTCGATGTCAAGACCGGCAAAACACCGGTCACCAAGGACGACGCTCAGCAGCACGCCCAGCTGGCGATGTATCAGCTGGCCGTGGCCGAGGGCATGATGCCCGCCGGTGCCGAGCCCGGCGGCGCCCGGCTGGTTTATCCCGGCAAGACCGGAGCCGCGGGAGCAACTCAGCGCGAACAGGATCCGCTGACCGCACAGGCCCGTGAGCACTGGCGCGACCTGGTCCGCCGGGCAGCCGAGGCGACGGCCGGCCCGCAGTTCGTCGCCCGCCGCAACGACGGCTGCGCACACTGCCCGGTCCGGCCGTCGTGCCCGGCCCACGCCGACGGGCCGGCGCAGTGAAGCCGCGCTACAGTCCCGCCGAATTGGCAACTGCGCTGGGCATTTTCCCGCCGACCGAGGAGCAGGCCGCGGTGATCGCCGCACCCCCGGGTCCGCTGGTGGTGATCGCCGGAGCCGGCGCCGGCAAGACCGAGACCATGGCCGCCCGGGTGGTGTGGTTGATCGCCAACGGCTACGCCGAACCCGGCCAGGTGCTCGGGCTGACCTTCACCCGCAAGGCCGCGGGCCAATTGCTGCGCCGGGTCCGGACCCGCCTGGCCCGGCTGGCGAGCCTCGACCTCAGCCCGGGCGGGATGGCCGAACCTGCGGGCGCACCCGCGGTCAGCACCTATCACGCGTTCGCCGGCTCGTTGCTGCGCGACTACGGACTGCTGCTGCCCGTCGAGCCCGACACCAGACTGCTCACCCAGACCGAGCTGTGGCAGCTGGCATTCGACGTCGTCACCGGGTACCGCGGCGAACTGCGCACCGACAAAACCCCGGCCGCCGTCACCTCGTTGGTGCTGCGGTTATCAGGCCAGCTCGCCGAACACCTCGTCGACACCGGGCAGCTCCGCGATACCCACGTCGAGCTGGAACGGCTGGTGCACACATTGCCGGCCGGTCCGCGGCAGCGCGAAAGCGGACCCAACCAATCGTTGCTGCGCATGCTGGCCACCCAGACCGCCCGCGCCGAACTGGTACCGCTGCTGGACGCGCTGCAGGAACGCTTGCGGGCCGACAAGGCGATGGACTTCGGGATGCAGATGGCTTCCGCGGCCCGGCTCGCAGCGCAGTTTCCACAGGTCGGCGAAGACCTACGGAGCCGCTACCGGGTGGTACTGCTCGACGAATACCAGGACACCGGGCACTCGCAGCGTGTTGCGCTGTCGTCGCTGTTCGGCGGCGGGCGCGACGACGGTTTGGCCTTGACCGCGGTCGGCGACCCGATCCAGTCGATCTACGGATGGCGCGGCGCCTCGGCGACCAACCTGCCCCGGTTCACCACCGACTTCCCGCTCGCCGACGGATCGCCCGCACCGACCCTGGAATTGCGCACCAGCTGGCGCAACCCGCCCACCACGCTGCACCTGGCCAACGCGATCTCGGCCGAGGCGAGGCGCCGTTCGGTTGCGGTGCGCCCACTGCGTCCCCGCCCGGACGCCCCACCCGGAACAGTGCGTTGCGCATTGCTGCCCGACGTAAAGGCCGAACGCGACTGGATCGCCGACCAGCTGCAGCACCGCTACCGGCAGGCCCGCGAGGATGACGCCGCCCCACCCACCGCGGCGGTGCTGGTGCGCCGCAACGCCGACGCCGCACCCATCGCGGACGCGTTGCGGCTGCGCGGGATTCCGGTCGAGGTCGTCGGCCTGGCCGGGCTGCTCGCGGTCCCGGAGGTCGCCGACCTGGTGGCGATGCTGCGGTTGGTCGCCGACCCGACGGCCGGTGCCGCGGCCATGCGGGTGCTGTCCGGTCCGCGCTGGCGGCTCGGCGGCCGCGACATCGCCGCACTGTGGCGGCGCGCGCAAGACTTGAACCGCTCGCCGTCGACGGCGCAACCGGCCACGGCCGAGGCGATCGCGAAATCGTGCGGCCCGGACGCCGACACCCCCTGCCTGGCCGATGCCATCTGCGATCCCGGCCCCGCCGAGGGCTACTCCGCCGCCGGATACCAGCGCGTCAACGCCCTCGCCGGCGAGCTGACCGCGCTGCGCGGCCATCTGGGATATTCGCTGCCTGATCTGGTCGCCGAGGTCCGTCGCGTGTTGGGCCTCGACTGCGAGGTCCGTGCCAAGGCCGCGGGGGAGTGGTCGGGCACCGAGCACCTGGACGCGTTCGCCGACGAGGTCGCAGGCTACGCCGAGCGCGCCGGTGACTCCGGTGCCTCGGTGACCGGCCTGCTGGCCTACCTCGATGCGGCAACGCAGGTCGAGAACGGCCTGGCCGCCGCCCAACCGGTGGTGGCCCGCGACCGGGTCCAGATACTTTCCGTGCACGCCGCCAAGGGTCTGGAATGGCAAGTGGTGGCCGTGGCGCACCTCTCGGGCGGGATCTTCCCGTCGACCGCGTCGCGCAGCAGCTGGCTGAGCGACCCCGGGGAACTGCCGCCGCTGCTGCGCGGAGATCGCGCCCAACCCGGCGCCCTGGGCGTGCCGGTGCTGGACACGTCAAACGTCACGAACCGGAAACAGTTGTCGGACATCATCTTCGAGCACCGCCAAGAACTCGATCGGCGACGCATCGACGAGGAGCGCCGACTGTTGTACGTCGCTGTCACCAGAGCCGAGGACACGCTATTGGTGTCCGGTCACCACTGGGGAGCTACCGGCCTCAAGCCGCGCGGCCCCTCGGAGTTCCTGGCTGAACTCAAGGCCGTCATCGATGCCTCGGCGCAGGCGGGTCAACCCTGCGGAGCGGTGGACCACTGGGCGCCCGCACCCGCCGACGGTGAGCCAAACCCGTTGCGGGACAACGTTGTCGAGGCTGTCTGGCCGGTCGATCCGCTGTCCGGCCGGCGTGGGGACACCGAACGCGGGGCGGCTTTGGTGGCCGCGGCGATGTCGGTCGAGCCCCCCGAGACCGAGCCGGCCGACGTCGAAGGCTGGGCCGCCGACGTCGACGCGCTGCTGGCCGAGCGGGTACGCGCAACGCAGGCAGTCGAGCACGCCCTGCCGGGCCAGCTGTCGGTCAGCGGACTGGTGGAACTCGCGCGCGACCCCGAGGGCGCCGCGGTGCGGCTGATCCACCGGCTGCCCGCGCGACCCGATCCGCACGCCTTGCTGGGCAACGCTTTTCACGCCTGGGTGCAGCGATTCTACGGCGCCGAGCTGCTGTTCGACCTCGGCGATCTGCCGGGCGCGGCCGACTCGGACGTCGGCGACTCGGCGGAACTGGCCGCGCTGCAGGACAAGTTCGCCGCTTCGCCGTGGGCGGCCCGCGCCCCGATCGCGGTCGAGGTGCCGTTCGAGATGCCGATCGCCAGCATCGTCGTGCGCGGCCGCATCGACGCGGTGTTCGCCGACGACGACGGCGGCACCACCGTCGTGGACTGGAAAACCGGTGAGCCGCCGCGGGGGCCGGAAGCCAAGCGGCAGGCCGCGATCCAGCTGGCGGTCTACCGGTTGGCGTGGGCTGCCCTGCACGGTTGCCCGGAATCCTCGGTGCGCACCGCCTTCCACTACGTGCGCAGCGGCACCACCGTGGTCCCCGACGTGCTGCCCGGCGCCGACGAACTGGCCGTACTGCTGACCGACTCCAGTCGCCCCCGTCCCGCCTGATCGTGGTTACATGACTCCGTGGCGAAAGGCAGCTGGCGGCTGAGACGTCTCGACGAGAGATTGACCGCCCAGCCCAGTTACGCGCTCGTCGGCGTCCTGCGTATCCCGCAGGGACAGGCCAGCCCGGTGCGCATCATCTCCCGCCGCATCGCGATTGCGCTGGCGGCGCTGCTGCTCGGTGCCGTCACCGTCTACCTCGACCGGGACGGATACCACGACTCCCAAGGCGACCGCCTGACCTTCCTGGACTGCCTGTACTACTCGGCAGTGACGCTGTCCACGACCGGCTACGGCGACATCACCCCGATCTCAGAGTTCGCGCGCGCGGCGAACGTCCTGATCATCACGCCGCTGCGCATCGCGTTCCTGATCTTGTTGGTCGGTACCACACTCGAGGTCGTCACCGAAACGTCGCGGCAGGCACTGAAAATCCAGCGTTGGAGGAGCAGAGTGCGCAACCACACCATCGTCATCGGCTACGGGACCAAGGGCAAGACCGCGATCGCCGCGATGCTCGGTGACGAGGTGGCCCCCGGCGAGATCGTCGTCGTCGACACCGACCGCACCGCCCTGGACCGCGCCGCATCCGCGGGCCTGGTCACCGTGCACGGCGACGCCACCAAGTCCGACGTGCTGCGCCTGGCCGGTGCCCAGCATGCGGCCTCGATCGTCGTGGCCACCAGCCGCGACGACACCGCCGTGCTGGTGACGCTGACCGCGCGGGAGCTGTCCCCGAAGGCCAAGATCGTCGCGTCCATCCGGGAGGCCGAGAACCAGCATCTGCTGCAGCAGTCCGGCGCTGACTCGGTGGTGGTCTCCTCCGAGACCGCCGGCCGGCTGCTCGGCCTGGCCACCACCACGCCCAGCGTCGTGCAGATGATCGAAGACCTGCTGACTCCCGACGCGGGTCTGGCGATCGCCGAGCGCGAGGTGGAGCAGGCCGAAGTCGGCGGGTCGCCGCGGCACTTGCGCGACATCGTGCTGGGCGTGGTTCGCGACGGGCAACTGTTGCGCATCGACGCACCCGAAGTGGACGCGATCGAGGGCGGCGACCGCCTGCTCTACGTCCGTCACGCGGGGCACTGATGTCGCTGGATTTCCGACTGCGCGAAGTCCCGCTACTGTCCCGGGTCGGCGCCGACCGGGCCGACCAGCTGCGCACCGACGTCGACGCCGCGATCGCCGGATGGGCGCAAGCGGCGCTGCTTCGCGTCGACGCACGCAATCAGGTGCTGGCGGTCAACGGCCAGGTCGTGCTCGGACCTGCCGCGGCGCTTGGCGACAGGCCGCCAGCCGACGCGGTGTTCCTGGGCCGGATCGAAGGCGGCCGCCACGTCTGGGCGATCCGTGCCGCGCTGGAACCCCCCGACGACGGGCCCGGCGAAGTAGAGGTGCTTGATCTGCGCCGTCTGGGCCGCATCATCGACGACACCAGCAGCCAGTTGGTGTCGGCCGCGTTGGCGTTGCTGAACTGGCATGACAGTGCCCGGTTCAGCTCTGTCGACGGCACTCCGACCAAACCCGCCCGCGCCGGCTGGTCGCGGGTGAATCCGCTCACCGGGCACGAGGAGTTCCCGCGGGTCGACCCCGCGGTGATCTGCTTGGTGCACGACGGCGGCGACCGGGCCGTGTTGGCCCGCCAGGCGGTCTGGCCGCAACGGATGTTCTCGCTGCTGGCCGGTTTCGTCGAGGCCGGCGAGTCGTTCGAGGTGTGCGTCGCGCGTGAGATCCGCGAGGAGATCGGTCTGACCGTCCGCGACGTCCGTTATCTGGGCAGCCAGCCCTGGCCGTTCCCGCGTTCCCTGATGGTCGGGTTCCACGCGCTGGGTGATCCGGACGAGGAGTTCTCGTTCAACGACGGCGAGATCGCCGAGGCGGCCTGGTTCACCCGCGACGAGGTGCGTGCCGCACTCGAGGCCGGCGACTGGACGAGCTCGACGGACTCGAAACTGCTTCTGCCCGGGTCGATTTCGATCGCCCGGGTGATCATCGAATCCTGGGCCGCTACCTGACGCGGCCGGCGATCTCGTCCATGATCGTGGACGCGATCCGCTCGGCTGGTTCGATTCCCAGGACCCCCACCGACATCAACACCGAATTCTTGGCCCGGTACTGGTGACTCCAGCCGTTGTCGGTGATCCGCAATGACAACGGCGTCGGCTTGTCCAGCGTGAAGTCGTACTTGGGGTCGTGCAGGGCGACGCAGGCGTTCAGCGAGACTTCGAGCTGATCGAGCGCGCCGCGCGCAGCATGCTCGTCGGGGTAGATCGCGACGGCCTGACTCACCGAGTCGACCAGCGCCAGCCCACCCGGGTCGATGTCGTCGGTGACCCCGCTGTAGCCGGCGCTGCGGAATTCCGTCCAGCCGCCGGCGAAGGTGAGGTCGCTGGTCCCGGCGGCCCGGCACGGCCCCGGCGCGCTGACGTCACCGACCGGCGGGTGTCGCAGATCGTTGTGGGCATGGGCGTTGAGTTCTTCGTAATTGGCGATACGCCGCACCTCTTCGACGCTGACGATCAACGCGTCCGCTCCGGTCGCGGTAGGCCTCGGCGCCGCTGATGTGCTGTGCTGCGAGCATCCCGTCAGCGCGGAGACCACGCAGCAAACGACCAAGGTCGCCCGCCCGACCAGCGCCAATGCCATGGTGCTTATCGTAAGGTCCGACAGGCCCGGGCCGGGGCACCAATTACGCGGGCAACCGGCCGTGTCCAGCCCGTGGCCTAGCCCAGCTTCGCCTTGACCTCGGCAACGCTGGGGTTGGTCAGCGTCGACCCGTCGGCGAACTTGACCGTCGGAACCGTGCGGTTGCCACCGTTGACGGAGCTCACGAACTCCGCTGCCGCAGCGTCGCGCTCGATATCCACCTCGTCGTAGGCGATGCCCTGGGCCTTGAGCGCGGTCTTGAGCCGGAAGCAGTAGCCACACCAGGTGGTCGAGTAGACAGTGAGCGCAGCGTTGGTCATGACTCGTTAACGTAACCGGGCGATGAACCATTCCGGGCGCGGCCCCCGCCGCGAACCGCTTTTGTCGGCCGGCCCTGCCATGATCGAAGCCAAGATGGACGCCATGCCGGTAGTAGTCGACCCCTTGATCGCGGACCTGGACGACGAGCAGCGCGAAGCCGTGCTGGCGCCGCGCGGTCCGGTGTGCGTGCTGGCCGGCGCCGGAACCGGTAAGACCCGCACCATCACCCACCGCATCGCCCAGCTCGTCGCCAGCGGTCACGTCGCCGCGGGGCAGGTGCTGGCGGTGACCTTCACCCAGCGCGCGGCAGGGGAGATGCGCTCGCGGTTGCGCTCGTTGGACGCCGCCGCCCAGATCGGCGCGGGCGTCGGCTCGGTGCAGGCACTGACCTTCCACGCCGCCGCGCATCGCCAGCTGCGCTACTTCTGGCCGCGGGTGGTCGGCAACACCCGCTGGGAGCTGCTGGACACCAAGTTCGCCGTCGTCGCCCGCGCGGCCAGCCGGTGCCGCCTCAACGTCGGCACCGACGACGTGCGCGACCTCGCCGGCGAGATCGAGTGGGCCAAGGCGTCGTTGATCGGCCCCGAGGACTACGCCGGCGTTGTGGCAGCCGCCGGCCGCGACACCCCGCTTGACGTCGAGAAGGTCGCGGCCGTCTACACCGCTTACGAGGCGCTCAAGGTCCGCGACGAGGACGTCACCCTGCTCGACTTCGACGACCTGCTGCTGCACACCGCCGCGGCCATCGAAAACGATCCCGCCGTGGCCGGCGAGTTCCGGGATCGCTACCGCTGCTTCGTCGTCGACGAATATCAGGACGTCACGCCGCTGCAGCAGCGGGTGCTCTGCGCCTGGCTGGGTGACCGGGACGACCTCACCGTCGTCGGCGACGCCAACCAGACCATCTACTCGTTCACCGGAGCCTCGCCGCGGTTCCTGCTCGACTTCTCCCGGCGCTTCCCGGATGCCACCGTGGTGCGGCTGGAACGCGACTACCGGTCCACCCCGCAGGTCGTGTCCCTGGCCAACCAGGTGATCGCCGCCGCCCGGGGCCGGGTGGCGGGCAGCAAACTGCAACTGGTCGGCCAGCGCGCGCCGGGGCCGGTGCCGTCCTTCCGGGAGCACCCGGACGAGGCCAACGAGGCCGCCGCGGTCGCGTCGTCGATCGCGCGGCTCATCGAATCCGGCACGGCGCCATCCGAAATCGCGATTCTGTACCGGGTCAACGCCCAATCCGAGGCCTATGAGGAAGCGCTGACCGAAGCCGGCATCGCCTACCAGGTCCGCGGCGGGGAGGGATTCTTCAACCGTCAGGAAATCAAGCAGGCGCTGCTGGCCCTGCAACGAGCCGCGCAGCGCGGGTCCGAGATGGCCGAAGCTCCGCTGCCCGAGGTGGTCCGCGAGATCCTGGAACCGCTGGGTCTGACGGCCCAGGAGCCGACCGGCACCCGGGCACGCGAGCGTTGGGAGGCGCTGGCGGCGCTGGCCGAACTGGTCGACGACGAGGTCGCGCAGCGTCCCGATCTGCAGTTGCCCGGCCTGGTGGCCGAGCTGCGGACCCGGGCAGATGCCCGCCACCCGCCGGTGGTGCAGGGCGTCACGCTGGCTTCGCTGCACGCGGCCAAGGGCCTGGAATGGGACGCGGTGTTCCTGGTCGGGTTGGCCGATGGGACGCTGCCCATCTCGCACGCGCTGGCGCACGGCCCCGACAGCGAGCCGGTCGAAGAGGAACGCCGCCTGCTCTATGTCGGAATCACCAGGGCCAGAGTCCATTTGACGCTCAGCTGGGCGTTGGCGCGGGCCCAGGGCGGACGGCAGAGCCGCAAGCCGTCGCGGTTCCTCAACGGCGTCGCGCCCCACTCGCGCGCCGACCCGGCGCCAACCAAGCGCCGTAACCGCGGCCCGTCGCGCTGCCGGATCTGCAACAAGGACCTGACCACACCGGCGGCCATCATGCTGCGGCGCTGCACCACCTGCGCCGGCGACGTCGACGAGGAGCTGCTGCTCAAACTCAAGGCGTGGCGAACCGAGCAGGCCAAGGAACACAAGATCGCCCCGTTCATGGTGTTCAGTGACAACACCCTGGTCGCGATCGCCGAGATGCGGCCCGCCGACGACGACGCCCTGATCGCGATTCCCGGCATCGGCGCCACCAAGCTGGCCCAGTATGGGCCCGACTTGCTCGAAATGATGCGGCAAGCATGAAACCGCAGGTCAGAAAATCGTTTGTGGCGACGGGCCGCGACGCATTACCCTCGAATCTCGGTATTGGCGCTCAGGCGACATGAAAGGAGGGTGGCCCGCGATGTTCAACACGATCGACGTAAATGCGTTCGGCGTAGGCGCGGCTACCCGTGTACCGAGCACCGCACATGCCGCCGCGTCGGCGGCCGCGGGTAAGCACCGTGTCGCCGCCGCGACTGACGCGTCCGTGGATTGGGGCCTCGCATAGCAAAGTAGAGCCCAGTTTCGCCAAATGGCCACGGACCCGACGTCACCAGGATCCGTGGCCATAGCTTTTGGGAAACACTTCCCGACCTGGTCCGGATCGCCGATTTAGACAGCCAACCGACCAGGAAGCAGGTGAAGAGGACATGTCGGCATCGACGGTCCCAATAAAGACGCGGCCGGCCCTGCCATGTCATGCCGGCGATCCCGACCTGTGGTTCGCCGAAACCCCGGCCGACCTCGAGCGTGCCAAGACGCTGTGCACGGACTGTCCCGTCCGGCGGCAGTGCCTGACCGCCGCGCTCGACCGGGCCGAACCGTGGGGTGTGTGGGGCGGTGAGATCTTCGAGCGAGGCTCGATCGTCAGCCGCAAGCGTCCCCGCGGACGCCCGCGCAAGCAAGCCGCGTAGCCGAACGTGTGACGCCGCCGCGATTTCACAGATTTCGCGGTGGCGTCACCCGTGACTCAGACCATTACGGTGTCCGGCTCGTTGAAGCCGGGAATCAGTTCCTCCGACAGCGCCTTGATCGGAACCCGCGCGTCCAGCTGGCACAGGATCGCGGCGACCGAGGCGATCACCCGCATCGGGATCGCCAGCTTGGGCGGCAGGTCCATCTGCCGCGCCGTCTTGATCTGCGCAACCGACCGGTCGAACTGGCTCACCGTCATCCGCTGCAACCACTTTCGGTTGTAGTGGAACACCTCCACCTGGATGGGCTCGACATACTGGCGCAGCATCTCGTCGATGTCGCGAACCGACACATCCTGACCGGGCTGGATGAACCCGACCTTCTCCATGGTCGGCAACAACAGGTCGTAGTTCTTGTCCCGGGCCAGCCGGATCGTCATCCCGAGTTCGATCGGGTAACCCCCCGGCAGCGGCGCCACGGCACCGAAGTCGATGACGCCCAACCGCCCGTCGGGCAGCAGCATGAAGTTTCCGGGGTGCGCGTCGCCGTGCAGCATCTCCAGCCGGCGCGGCGCGTCGAAGGTGAGCTCCAGCAGCCGGATGCCGATCAGGTCGCGTTGTTCGCGCGTTCCGTTGCGGATGATCTCGGCCATGTGCAGGCCGTCGATCCACTCCTGGATCACCACTTTGGGTGCGCTGGCCACCACGTGCGGCACCGCGAAATGCGGGTGGTCCTCGTAAGCCTTGGCGAATGCACGCTGATTATCGGCTTCCAACCGGTAGTCCAGCTCCATCTCGGTGCGTTCGATCAATTCGTCGACCACGCCTTGGACGTCGGCGCCCGGCGCGAGTTGCTTGAACACACCGACCAGCCGCTGCATGGTCTTCAAGTCCGCCCGCAGCGCCTCGTCGGCGCCCGGGTATTGGATCTTGACGGCGACCTCGCGCCCGTCGGCCCAGACGGCCTTGTGCACCTGACCGATGCTGGCGGAGGCCACCGGGGTGTCGTTGAACGAACTGAACCGGTCGCGCCACTTGGTGCCCAGTTGGGCGTCGAGCACCCGGTGCACCTTGGCCGCGGGCAGCGGTGGGGCGTCCTTTTGCAGCTTGGTCAGAGCGTCGCGATACGGCTCACCGAACTGCTCGGGGATGGCGGCTTCCATCACCGACAGCGCCTGACCGACCTTCATCGCGCCGCCCTTGAGTTCGCCCAGGACGGTGAACAGCTGGTTGGCGGCCTTCTCCATCAGCTCGGCGTTGACTTCGTCCTTCGACTTTCCGGTTAGCCGCTTTCCGAAGCCCAGAGCCGCCCGGCCGGCCATGCCGACCGGCAGGCTGGCGAGCTTCGCATTGCGGGCCGCGCGGCCACGCTTGATTTCTGACACGTAACTATCATCCATGACGCTCAGGGCATTCGTTGCATTGATTGCGCATCGTCCCCGCCAGCACAGACCTATGTAGTCACTGCGCCAAGGAGTGGAGCGTCCCATGTCAGCCAAGCAAACCCAGCACGACACCGCCGAGGCCCTGTTCCGGGCGATCATCGAGACCCTGGACAAGCACCGCAACGAGCGCACCCTGACCGAGGACGTGCTGGACACGTTGTCCCGGGCGTATGCGTCGGTCTGCACGAACGTCCCCGAGCAGGGCCGACTGGGTTAACACGAGCACAGCGGATGGCGCGTCCACTGGCGGGCCACGATCGCGCTGGCGTTCAGGTCGAACTCCAACGTGGCGTTCAGCGCCGACGGCGCGGCGGCTTGCTGGCCGCGCACGGCGGCTATCACCTGGTTGACCTGGCTCAGCGCCAGCGCCGCGGTCGCCAGCAGGGTGGCCCGGTCGGCCACCCCGACGGTGTCGCGTAGCTGCGCGGCGATCGCCGGCCACGCCGCGTCCCGGTCGCGACGGTGCAGATCGGCGCAGCTCAGGCAGCTGGTGACGCCGGGGATGACGAGCGGTCCGACCAGCCCGGTGCCGTCGCGCACCCGGACCGGCAGGTGCGGGACGCCCGAGGTGTGCAGGTCACGCACGATGCGCGGATCGGCCACCAGGTAGTCGGCGAGCACCACCAGGTCGACGGTGGTGGTGGACATCGTCGCGTGGGGTTGGCTGCTGTGCCCGATGCGCGCGCCCGAGCTGCGCAGCGCCGGCACCAGCAGATCCGACAGCGGCCCCCGTCCGTGCACTCGGATCGACGCCGCTCGACCGGCGGCCTTGCGGGGCCGGCTCGTCGCGACACCATGGCTGACCAGCTGGGTGACCAGGTCGGTCAGGTCCGCTCCGCCGGCTTGACGCTGCAGTTCGATCATCGGCACCGGTGAGCGCATGGACCGCAGCACCGCGGCCAACCCCGTCGCGGTCAGACCCGCCGTGGGCCGCACCAGCACCGCGCGCCGCGGATCCCAGCCCACCTGCACCACACCGTCTGGCCGCATCAACACTGGCATCGCCGGATTCAGCGAATACAGGCAAGCGCCGGGCCGGCTCATGACGTGTCACGCTGCCACGCCTGGCCGTAGCGCCGTATTCAGCTATCCACAGCGGTAAGCGACCACAGCAGAAATTAGGTAGTTGACTACTCAAGTTCCCTGCGGGCACCTCGCTTACGTTGCACCTACCTGACGGGCCGAGACCACCGGCCAAGTGACAGTCAAAGGTTTGCTCGGAGGTGTACAAACGTGTCTTTTGTGATCGCGTTACCAGAGACGATGGCGGCGGCGGCAGCGGAGTTGGGCCGCATCGAGTCGATCCTCGGCGCAGCCCGCGTGACGGCGACAACCTCGACGACACAAGTGCTGGCTGCCGGGGCTGACGAAATTTCGGTGGCGATCGCGAGGCTCTTTTCCGGCCACGCACAAGACTTTCAGGCGCTCAGTGCTCGGGCGGCGACGTTTCACAACCAGTTCGTACAGGCCCTGAGCGCCGCCGGGGGCGCCTATTCGCTGGCAGAGGCGGCCAACGCCGCGCCGTTGGATGTGCTCGGACAACAAGTGCTGGGAGTGATCAATGCGCCCACAAACTTGTTGCTGGGGACCCCGCTGATCGGCAAGGGCGCCAATGGTGCGCCGGGAACCGGGCAGAACGGGGGTCCGGGCGGGCTGCTGTGGGGCGACGGCGGCGACGGCGGATCGGGGCGGCCTGGGCAGCCCGGTGGCAAAGGCGGTAACGCCTGGTTGTTCGGCAACGGCGGCCAAGGTGGGGCCGGCGGCGCCGGCATTAGTGGCATGCCCGGTGTCGCCGGTGGTCTGGCCGGAACCGGGGGAACCGGTGGCAACGGCGGCATGTTGTTCGGCAACGGCGGCACCGGCGGTACCGGTGGCGTGGGTGGGACGGGCGGGGCAATCACCACCGGCGGCACCGCCGGCAAGGCGGCCCCGGCGGCTCCGGCGGATCCGGCGGCCAAGCTCAGGGGTTGGCCAGATTCATCGGCGGCCATGACGGCGACGGCGGCTCCGGCGGCACTGGCGGCTCCGGCGGCGCGGTCGACTTCAATGGCAATGGCGTCGTCAGCGGCACCGGCGGCTACGGCGGCTCCGGCGGCCAGGGCGGCGCCGGTTACAACGGCGGCGACGGCGGCACCGGCGGCGCCGGTGGACGAGTCGAGCTCATCACCCAGGGCACCGCCGCCGGGGCCTCCGGCGGTGGTGGCGGAGGCGGCGGCCAGGGCGGCATCAGCACTGGCGGCGGCCACGGCGGTACCGGCGGCACCGGGGGCACCGGCGGTCAAGCCGGGTCGTTTGCCAACACCAACGGGTCCGGGCCCGCCGGCTTCGACTATTCCTACGGTGGCGGCGGGGGCCAGGGCGGCGGCCCGGCCGGAACCACAGGTGGTCCCGGTGGTGGCGGCGGCGGTGGCGGCGCTGCGTCATCTGGTCAGATTGCGTCCTTCGGCGCCAGTGGCCGGGGCGGCCTGGGCACAGGCGGCGGCCTGGGCGGTGGGGGCGCCTCCGGAGTCGTCACGAGCGTCCACGGCTTCGCCGGCGGCGTCGGCGGTGGGGGCGGGGGCGGAGGCATCGCGGGCGGCATCGGCGGCACCGGCGGCACCGGCGGGCCTGTCGGCGGCGGCGTCGGCGGCACCGCCGGCCAGCCCGGCAGCCCCGGTGCCATCTTCGCCCAAGGCGGCGGTTCCGCCGCAGGTGGTCAGGGTGGCACCGCCGGCGCCTACGGCGGGGGCGGTGGCGGCGGCAACGGTCAGGCCGTCGGCGTCGGCACCCTCGGTCAGGGAGGCAGGGGCGGTGACGGCGGGTCTTAGTACCGGATCACGGTGCCGCGTCTGGGCACCTGCCACGCTCAGTTATCCACAGCGCCGGGATCGTCGGTCTCGCGGATCTCGCGGTCCAGCTTCGCGATCGCTTCGTCGATGCCGCTGGTGTCGCCACCGATCACCCCGTCGATGAACGCCGCCGGGTCGTCGAGGTCGTCGGCGCTGGGCAACAGGTCCGGGTGTTGCCAGACCGCGTCGCGCGCGTCCATCCCGGCCGCCTCCGTCAAGCGTTGCCACAGCGCCCCCGCCTCGCGCAGCTTGCGGGGCCGCAACTCGAGCCCGACCAGGGTGGCGAAGGTCTGCTCGGCGGGACCGCCGCTGGCCCGACGCCGGCGCAGCGTCTCGCTGAGCGCCGCTTCACCGGGCAGTCGGTCGCCCACGGCCGCGGTCACCACCGTCTGCACCCAGCCCTCGATCAGCGCCAGCAGGGTCTCCAGCCGCTCCAGAGCCTGGGTCTGCGCCGGTGTCGCCTTGGGCTCGAAGACGCCCTGACTCAGCAGTTGTTCCATGGCGGCGGGGTCGGCCAGCGACGCCGGGTTGAAGTCCCTGGCCAGTTCCTCGATCCCGCTCATGTCGATCTGCATGCCTTGCGCGTATGCCTCGACGGCGCCCAGCAGCTGACTGGACAACCAGGGAACATGGCTGAACAGGCGGTGATGGGCGGCCTCGCGGGTGGCCAGGAACGTCATGATCTCGCTGCGCGGCTGCTCGAGCCCGGAAGCGAAGGATTCCACGGCGTCCGGCAGGATCGCGGCCACTCCCTGCGGTCCCAGCGGCAGCCCGATGTCGGTCGACGTCAGTACTTCTTTGGACAGCCGGCCCAGCGCCTGACCCAGCTGCGACCCGAACGCGATGCCACCCATCTGCGACATCATCTGCAGCAACGGACCCGCCATGCCTTTGGCTTCCTCGGGCAGTGAGGACACCCAGACCGACGAGATCTGCTGCGCCATCGGATCGCACAGCCGCTTCCAGGTCTTCAGGGTGTTGTCGACCCAGTCGGTGGGACTCCAGCCGGTGGCCCTCGTCGTCCCGGCCGGCAGCGCCGTGGCACCGTTCAGCCAGGTCTCGGCCAGATGCACGGCGTCGGAGATCGCCGAGTTCGTGGTGGCCGGGATCGGCGCGACGAACCCGATCGAACTGGACGCGACCTGGCGGGCCAGGTCGTAGTTCACCGGGCCGGCGCCGGGTCCGGCCGTGCCCGACGTCATCGCGCTGCCGACACCACCGAACATCTCACCGAGACGGGTGAACAACTGCCCGAGGTTGGCCATGTCGAAGTCGCCGCCGAAACCGAACGGGTTCGCGCCCGGTCCGGAGTCGGGATCGTTCTTCCCGCGCTTCTCACGGTCGGGGTCGTCTCCAGCGGAGAAGCCGAAGGGCAGGTCAGCCATGACGTCAACGGTACCCACCGGGGAATCGGAAAGCGCGGTGTGGCGTCACGCTCGCAGCTGAATGGGTCGCCTGGGGTGCCGATTAGTGTGTTCTGCGTGAACAGGCGGATTTTGACCTTGATGGTCGCGCTCGTCCCGATCGTGGTGTTCGGCGTCCTGCTGGCGGTGGTGACGGTGCCGTTTGTGTCACTGGGTCCGGGGCCCACCTTCGACACGCTCGGGGAGGTCGACGGCAAGCAGGTGGTGCAGATCGAGGGCACCCAGACGCACCCGACGACGGGCCACCTGAACATGACGACGGTGTCCCAGCGGGACGACCTGACCCTCGGTGAAGCCATCACCCTGTGGATCTCCGGCCAGGAGCAGTTGGTTCCGCGCGACCTCGTCTACCCGCCCGGCAAGTCGCGTGAAGAGGTGGACAGCGCCAACAACGCCGACTTCAAAAAGTCCGAAGACAGCGCCGAATACGCAGCGTTGGGTTACCTGAAATACCCCGAGGCGGTGACCGTGGCCAGGGTGCCCGACGACAGCCCGTCAGCGGGCAAACTCAAACCCGGTGACGCGATCGACGCTGTCGACCGCAATCCGGTGGCCACGGTCGATCAGTTCACCACGTTGCTGAAGAACACCAAGCCGGGTCAGGTCGTGACCATCGACTACCGCCGCAAGAACGAACCCGCCGGCGTCGTGCAGGTGACCCTGGGCACGAACAAGGACCGGGACTACGGGTTCATGGGCGTGGAAGTGATGGATGCGCCGTGGGCGCCGTTCAGCGTGGAGTTCAACCTGGCCAACATCGGTGGTCCCTCCGCCGGGTTGATGTTCAGTTTGGCCGTCGTCGACAAGCTCACCACCGGCGACTTGGCGGGTTCGAGGTTCGTCGCGGGCACCGGGACCATCAGCGTCGACGGCAAGGTCGGGCCGATCGGGGGGATCACCCACAAGATGGCGGCCGCCCGCGCTGCGGGTGCCACGGTGTTCTTGGTGCCGGCGAAGAACTGCTATGAGGCGGTCTCCGACATTCCGTCCGGGTTGCAGCTGATGAAGGTCGAGACGCTCAGTTCGGCGGTGGACGCGCTGCATGCGATGACGGCCGGGGCGCCCACCCCGAGCTGCTAGCCGGGTTGTGGGGCCGGGGTGATGCGTACAGTTGGGGCCATCGGGGAAACAGAACAGGGAGCGTAGCTAGTGGGAATGCGGCCCACCGCAAGGATGCCGAAGCTGACTCGGCGTAGCCGGATTCTGATCCTGATCGCACTGGGTGTGATCGTGTTGCTGCTGGCCGGCCCGCGGTTGATCGACGCCTACGTCGACTGGTTGTGGTTCGGTGAGCTCGGCTATCGCTCGGTGTTCACCACCGTGCTGGTCACCCGCATCGTGGTGTTCCTGGTGGCGGGGCTGCTGGTCGGCGGCATCGTGTTCGCCGCCCTCCTGGTGGCCTATCGCAGCCGCCCGGTGTTTGTCCCCAGCAGCGAAAACGACCCGGTCGCGCGCTATCGCGCCGCGGTGCTGGGGCGACTGCGACTGGTGGGCATCGGGGTCCCGGTGGGGATCGGCGTGCTGGCCGGCGTCGTCGCGCAGAGCTACTGGGTGCGGGTCCAGCTTTTCCTGCATGGCGGCGACTTCGGCATCACCGACCCGCAATTCGGCAAGGACCTCGGCTACTACGCATTCGAGTTGCCCTTCTACCGGCTGGTGCTCAGCTACCTGTTCGTCGCCGTCTTCCTGGCGTTTCTGGCAAACCTGGTGGCGCACTATTTATTTGGCGGCATCCGGCTGACCGGGCGCGCCGGCGCGCTGAGCCGGTCGGCGCGGATTCAGCTGATCACTCTGGTCGGCGTCCTGGTTGTGCTCAAAGCCGTTGCCTACTGGCTGGATCGCTACGAGCTGCTGTCGCACACCCGCGGCGGCAAGCCGTTCACCGGGGCGGGTTACACCGACATCAACGCCGTCCTGCCGGCCAAGCTGATCCTGATGGCGATCGCACTGATCTGCGCTGCGGCGGTGTTCTCCGCGATCACGTTGCGCGACTTGCGGATTCCTGCCATCGGTTTGGTGTTGTTGCTGTTGTCGTCGCTGATCGTGGGTGCCGGCTGGCCGCTGATCGTCGAACAGATCAGCGTCAAACCCAATGCCGCGCAGAAGGAAAGCGAATACATCAGCCGGAGTATCACCGCGACGCGGCAAGCCTACGGGTTGACGCCGGACGTGGTGACCTACCGCAATTACAGCGGCGACGGGCAGGCCACCGCACAGCAGGTCGCAGCCGATCGGGCGACCACTTCCAATATCCGGCTGCTCGACCCGACGATTGTGAGCCCGGCGTTCACCCAGTTCCAGCAGGGCAAGAACTTCTATTACTTCCCCGACCAGTTGTCCATCGACCGCTACCAGGACCGCGCCGGGAACCTGCGCGACTACGTCGTCGCCGCACGCGAACTCAACCCGGACCGGCTGATCGACAACCAGCGAGACTGGATCAACCGGCACACGGTCTACACGCACGGCAACGGTTTCATCGCGTCGCCGGCCAACACCGTGCGCGGTATCGCCAACGAACCCAACCAGAACGGGGGCTACCCGCAGTTCCTGGTCAACGTCGTCGGCGCCAACGGCACCGTCGTGTCCGACGGTCCGGCCCAGCTGGACCAGCCCCGAATCTACTTCGGGCCCGTCATCGCCGGCGCGACCGCTGATTACGCGATCGTCGGCAAGACCGGGGCCGACCGTGAATACGACTACGAGACCAGCACCGAGACCAAGAACTACACCTACACCGGTGGCGGTGGGGTCCCGATCGGCAACTGGCTGGCGCGCAGCGTGTTCGCCGCTAAGTTCGCCGAGCGAAACTTCTTGTTCTCCAACGTGATCGGCTCCAACAGCAGGATCCTGTTCAACCGGGATCCGGCGCAGCGGGTCGAGGCGGTGGCGCCGTGGCTGACCACCGACAGCGCGGTGTACCCGGCCATCGTCAACAAGCGCCTGGTGTGGATCATCGACGGCTACACCACGCTGGACAACTACCCGTACTCCGAACTCACCTCGCTGTCGTCGGCGACGGCGGACTCCACGGAGGTGGCGTTCAACCGGCTGGCGCCCGACAAGCGCGTCTCCTACATCCGCAACTCGGTCAAAGCCGTCGTCGATGCCTACGACGGCACCGTCTCGCTGTACCAGCAGGACGAGAACGACCCGGTGCTGAAGGCCTGGATGCGGGTGTTCCCCGGCACGGTGAAGCCCAAGAGTGACATCACACCTGAACTTGCCGAGCATCTGCGGTATCCCGAAGACCTGTTCAAGGTGCAGCGCATGCTGTTGGCCAAATACCACGTCAACGATCCGGTGACGTTCTTCTCCACCTCGGACTTCTGGGACGTGCCACTGGACCCGAATCCGACGGCCAGCAGCTACCAGCCGCCGTATTACATCGTCGCGAAAAACATTGCCAAGAACGACAACTCGGCGTCTTACCAGTTGATCAGCGCGATGAACAGGTTCAAACGCGACTATCTGGCCGCCTACATCAGTGCCAGTTCGGACCCCGCCACCTACGGCAAGCTCACGGTGCTGACCATTCCGGGTCAGGTCAACGGCCCCAAGCTCGCCAACAATGCGATCACCACCGATCCGGCGGTGTCCCAGGACCTGGGTGTGATCGGACGGGACAACCAGAACCGCATCCGCTGGGGCAACCTGCTCACGCTTCCGGTCGGGCAGGGCGGGCTGCTCTATGTCGAGCCCGTCTACGCGTCGCCGGGAGCCAGCGACGCGGCCTCGTCGTATCCGAGGCTCATCCGGGTCGCGATGATGTACAACGACAAGGTCGGCTACGGCCCCACCGTGGGCGATGCGCTGACCGCGCTGTTCGGACCGGGTGCGGGTGCTGCCGCGACCGGCATCCAGCCCACCGATGCGGGCATGCCGGCTAATCCGCCCGCGAGTCCGCCCCCGGCGGCCGGTCCTGGCGTGCCGCCACCCACGGCCGCGGTGCCGCCTCCCGACGCGGCGTTGTCTCCGGCGAAATCCGCTGCGCTGCAAGAGATTCAGGCTGCGATCGGCGCGGCCCGGGAGGCGCAGAAGAAGGGCGACTTCGCGGGGTACGGGTCGGCGCTGCAGCGACTCGACGAGGCGATCACCAAGTTCAACAACACCAGGTAGCGGTCGCTGGGCGCTTTCCGCCCCCGGCTTCCGCCTCGGCCGCGAGGGTCCGCAAATGTACGCTGACACGCCGCAAACGGCGTCATTTTGCGGACCCTCGCGCCAGGCCTACTGCCCCTTGACGTTCAAGATCTGCCGCAGCGAGGTCACCACGTCAACGAGCGGTGCGGCATCGACCATGACCTGGTCGATGTCCTTATAGGCCTGCGGGATCTCGTCGATCCACTCCTTGCCGTGCCGGTATTCGATGCCTGCCATCGCCGCGGCCAGGTCCTGCTCGGTGAACAGTTCCTTGGCCTTGGTCCGGCTGTAGCGGCGGCCAGCCCCGTGCGGGGCCGACCACAGGCCGTCCAGGTTGCCCTTGCCCCGCACGATGTAGGAGCGGGTACCCATCGAGCCGGGGATGATTCCCAGCTTGCCCTCGGTGGCGTCGATCGCACCCTTTCGGGTGAGCCACACCGTCTCCCCGTCGATTTGGGTGCGGACCGTGTAGTTGTGGTGGGTGTTGATCCGTTCCACCTCGACACGTTGCGCTTGTACTCCCAGCCAGTCGGCGAAGACGTGGATGAAACGGTCCATCATCTCGGCACGGTTGAGCAGTGCAAAGCGCTGCGCCCACTCCAAATCCTTGATGTAGCGGTCGAATTCGGCGCTGCCCTCGGTCAGGAAGGCCAGATCACGGTTCGGTAGCTTGACCAGCGGATCATTTGCGCTCTGCTCCAGTGCAATCTTGATGTGGCGTTGCGCGATCTTGTTTCCGACCCCGCGCGAGCCACTGTGCAGGAACAGCCAGACGTTGTCGTCAGTGTCCAGGCAGAGTTCGATGAAGTGGTTGCCGCCACCGAGAGATCCCAACTGCTGCATCCACTTCGGGCTGTGCGACAGGTCGACATCCAGGTCGGTCTGTAGCTTGAGCAGCTCGTCGTGCTTGCGCTTGGTGAACGGAAACCGTTGCAGGGACTTGTTGTAATTGCCCGGCGACAGCGGAATCGCGTCTTCGACGCGGCGCCGCAGCGCCGACAGCTCCGGCACGTAGTCTCCGCCGAAACGGACGGACAGGTCGTTCTCGGTGAACCGCGTCTTGGCTGCCACCATGCCGCAGCCGATATCCACGCCCACCGCTGCAGGGATCACCGCCCCCTTGGTGGGGATAACGGTCCCGACGGCCGAACCCTTGCCCAGGTGCGCGTCGGGCATCAGCGCGATGTGCGGGTGCACGAACGGCATGGACGCGGTGGTCTTGGCCTGCTCGACGGTGTTGCCGGCGATCTCGGTGGCGAAGCTGAGCAGCTTCGGCGCGAGACGCTGAGACATGATGAACTCCTTGGCGCGTGTGGTTGTGGGGGGCGCCGAGGGGGGCGACTGAAAGGCGAGGCTATCGAAAGCGAATGGGCTGCCGCAACGGATTTTCGCTGCTCCCCTCGGCGCCGGCACACTACTGACCGCGCGATTTGGAGAGGTTCGCACGCGTTGGGTAACCTTGCGTCTACCGACGCGGGGTGGAGCAGCTCGGTAGCTCGCTGGGCTCATAACCCAGAGGTCGCAGGTTCGAATCCTGTCCCCGCTACCAGCGGAAATGGCCCTCAGGCAGCAGCCTGGGGGCCATTTTCTATGGCTTTGGGAACACTTTTGGGAACATTCGCGACGCTAACAATTTCCGGAAGCCGATTCGGCGCAGTGAAAATCACCTAAGGTGTCGCCCCGGCCGAAGCAGATCCGCTGTCACGGCTCGGCGGCCACTGCTCGGCGGCGCCGTGCACATCGGAGACCTCGCGCTGGTTGCGGAGGTGTCGCCCGGTTTTCGATTGGTCGCTTACTGAGCGCAGACTGGCTGGACGAAGAGTTGTCCGTCGATTGTCTGGACCACACCAGCCTGCGAAGTCGTTGAGCACACGGCCTGAGCATCGCTAACTGGCCTGCGTGGCGGGTTCTCCATGGTACGAAGTTAGGGGCCTCATCACAGATGAGGGTGTAGGTGGGGTCGGCGGGATGCGACACCACTGCCTGGGCGGCGGCGAGATCCTGGAGCACCGAGTAGCGAGGCACTGCTCCCAGTCGCGGCTCTCCGCCGGTCTGCGGGCATAGACGCCCGCTGTCGGAAGGTGATGCCGACGGTTTGTCGGTGTGCGTCGCTATGTTGGGCCGATGGATTGGTACGCCCGACCGGAAGGTGCCGCATATCAGCTCAGGGTTGCGCCTCGACTAGCGTCGTGGAATAAGGCTGGCGATCCCGACCAAGTCCGATTGCAGGCATACCTGGACGACACCGAAGCGCTCTTGGCGAGTTCGCGAATAGAGGGCGCATGGGCGCTCCGACTCGACGTCGGCCTGCCTCGATCGCGGGATCTGCTTGATGCGGCTGATCTCGACAACTATGCGTTTCCGCTCGCCTACCGTCTAGCGAATACCGGTCTGGTGTCGGTGTGGTGCACCAAGCAGCACGCTGAACAGTCATTCGAAGGAATTGAAGCTGCCGAGAAGGTGGCTGCGCCTCGCACGGGGGTGCTGATTGCACGTCCCACGGCGTCAGCGTCGACGGTTGGTTACAAGGAGCAAATCCGCGCCGCTGTCGCAAAATCGGGAGAGCTGCCGCCTGGGCCGGTGAGGCTCGAGCTGTCCTTCGTTGTCGGCCCCGACCGGAACTGGCTGAACCTATGGAAGCAGACGATCGACGCACTCGACCCCCTGCTTGGCCGTACCCACCCGAAGCGTCCGTGGCATCCACGCGACGGCAGGATAACGGAGCTCGGAATGCACGTGAGGGTTGAGCCCGCCTTCGGTCACCGGGTTGCAGTCGGCATCGCTGCCACCACCCCAGGCGGCGTGCCCGAACGCAAGATCGCGTGGCGCAACTACGGGGGCGGTGTCATCGTCAAATATGAATTGCCGGGAGGGGCACCGACAGGTTGGGGCATCATGTGCCCGTCCTGGGACACGGAGATGCCGCTGTCAACGGATGAAGCCCTCTGGCTGCGCAACGCCCTCAACCATGCGCTCGACGAAGCCACGATAAACCGGCGCCAAAGCCGCTCGGGGAATAACAGGTTCTGGCACCGCATGCTCTCAGTCCGACTGCCGTGCGCCTGCGTTCGATCTTGTCATCGTGATCGATCTCGACGTAGGGCTACGGTGACCTTGCCAACTACTCGCCAGATAACTCCTGGAGGCCGGCGGCTCAAGACAACAACTACACCCGCATTTGCGAAAAGCCAGTTACGGTCATTCAAGGTCAATGGACGGAGCGACGCATGAGGTTCAAAAGGTTAGAGATAAGAAACCTTCGAGCCGTCGAAAACTTCACGGTTGACGACTTGGGAAGTTTCGTTGTAGTCGCCGGCCAGAACGGATGCGGGAAATCTTGTGTTTTTGATGCTATTCGTCTGCTAAAGTCACTGTACGGTGGGTATCAGGCCAACGAGCATCTACAATGGTTTGGCGAATTCGCCATCAACGTACAAGACCAAAGTGCCCTTGCGCGAATTTTTAGAAATCCCGAGTCTCGAATGCTCGTTTCTGCAGAGCTAGAATTCAGCCCCGATGAAGTGGCTTACCTCGCCGCAAATGTCAACACACTGGCGTTACCGATTGCTTGGCAAATTGTCACCGGTCAAGCCTTTGACTACTTTTCATTCAATCAAATGTCAGTCGCAACTCAATTCGCGCACATGAAACCTCGAGTGGATCAGGAACTCGCGACGCTTGTCGCAGAATTTTCCGGAGCGTTAGGCCAGTCGACGCACGAATTGAGCGTGTCGGTAGATATCAATGGTGCTCTCCAGTTAAAACGATGCTTACCCGCGCAAATCGCCTTTCAAGCATACGAACCCGACCATCTAGGCATTATTGAATACCATAGTGCATCGCGCGCCTATACGCGGCAAGATGTTGGCGGCATTAACTTGGATGCCCGTCAATTTCAAGAGCAGCGGCGTCACCATGGACTCTACAACTGGCAAGCAAAATATCAGAATATTAAGACGGAGCTTGCCTCAGCATACGTACGCGGTTTAATAACTAATGAGGCAGGCGGCGAGTCGACGGCCCGCGACAATCTTGAAGCTACCTTGATAGATCTATTCAGTACGTTTTTTCCGGAGAAGAAGTACTTGGGAGGGCGTCCTCTGCCTAACGGAAACCTAGAATTTCCAGTAGAGCTTGCGAGCGGCCGAACGCATGACATTGATGATCTTAGTTCCGGCGAGAAGGAGATCCTGTACGGCTACCTGCGACTGCGTAACTCCATACCAAAGGGATCAATTATCCTCCTAGACGAGCCGGAACTGCATTTAAATCCCAGCCTGCTTCAAGGATTCGCAGACTTTTATTACCGACATCTGGGCGTTGCTCAAGGAAACCAGATTTGGATGGTCACGCACTCCGACGCGCTCCTGAGGCAGGCGGTCGGTAATGCAAACTATCACGTATTTCATATGACGCCCGCGTCCTCTGGCGATTCTGGGGCGAATCAAGCGTCCAGCATCTTTCTCGATGACGAGCTAGAGCGGGCTACCGTCGATCTAGTTGGCGACCTTGCTACTTATCAACCTCACTCAAAGGTAGTTATTTTCGAAGGTGAGGGGACTACTGGCTTTGATGTGACCATGGTTCGTCGGTTGTTTCCCGAGTTTTCACGCAGGATAAATCTTGTGAGCGCTGGAAATAAATCGGGTGTTCGAAACCTGTACGCAATATTGGAAAGTTCGACGCACCAGATGGGTGTTTTGGAGCGATTTTATGCTGTAACCGATCGAGACCACGAACATGTCAAACCGGAG
Source organism: Mycobacterium sp. NGS59 (assembly GCF_059812345.1). Taxonomy (NCBI): domain Bacteria; kingdom Bacillati; phylum Actinomycetota; class Actinomycetes; order Mycobacteriales; family Mycobacteriaceae; genus Mycobacterium; species Mycobacterium sp. NGS59. The sequence continues at coordinate 17,174 of NZ_JCALCN010000025.1, read as the reverse complement.
GCTTTGGCGTCCAGGCTATACAGCTGGGACCGGTACCACATCGAAAATTATCTACTCGACCCGAGCGCTCTTCGCGCGGTTGTGAAGTCTGCAGGCCAAGGTACTGTATTCGGTTCGGATGACGAGGTAGTGGCAGCACTTAAGATTTGTGCAACACAGCTAACTGATGGACTTGTGCTTGAGCTGCTTCAAAAGGAGGTCAATGATGCAATAATTGCTATGATTAATGTCCGCGGCAACCCGTCAACGCAAAATTATGTCGAGGCGGTCTACCCTTCAATAAAAGCAAGTATCGGCCGTGTGAAGGATGCGTCTTCTCAGTTTACCGAAGACAAGCTGTCTGAGATGGGAAAGAGACATGAGGCCAGGTTCCAAGATTCGCTAGACAATGACACGTGGCTCAGCGACTTCCCGGGTCGAAAAATCCTTAAGCGCTTTGTTGGTGCACATGTTAGTGGTATCAGCTACGAGCCTTTCGTCAACCTAATCCTGGACAAGCTGGCCGAAGAAAGCCGCCAACCAGTTGGGATGAAGAATGTCCTGGACCAAATCATGCATGCGGGAACTTGAGGCAACTTCAGTTGCTAAACAGCTCTTAGATTGGTGCTGTGGTCAGCTCCACCACGACTCCCTCGAAGTCGGCTACCACGCGTAGTCGCCCTCCCAGCGCGGCCACATAGGACTGCAGAGTTCCGAGCTCAGTATGCGATAGATCGCCTCCTTCCAGCTTCGATACCCGGGCTTGGGAAACGCCCATGATGGCAGCGACGTCCGTCTGGCGAGCGTGTCCATGCGCCTTTCGAATATCGGCGAGGCGCTGCGCCAGGACCGCGTCATACATCTCCGTACGCGCGGCATTGGCCCGAGTCGGGTCTATTCGCCCCTGCGCGATGGCTTCGGCTCGGATCTCACGCCAGTTACGTGCCATGTTCATTCATCTCCCTCGGTCGCCAGCCAGTTCTCGTATCGCCGCTCAGCTTTCGGAATGTTCTTGTCGTACCAGCTCTTCCAATTGCCCGACTTGTCGCCGCCGAGCAACAGGATTGCCTGCCGCTCAGGATCAAAGATGAACAGAATCCGGATGCTGGTGCCGGCTGGCCGCAGCTCCTTCATGCTGTGAAACTTCGATCCCCTCACCTTGTCCACCGTCGGACGGCCCAAGGTTGGTCCTTCCAGCTCGAGCAGGTCGATAGCCCCGGTAACGGCGACGATCGCGTCCTCGTCAAGCGTGAAATACCAGTTCTCGACCTCCTATAGCAAGATCACTTCCCAGGACTCCGACATTAATATAACTTCAGGGTTATATGCAACACTCTGAGCCGAAGACGTCTCATGCGGAGCCCGCTCCGTCATCCCAGGCGTCGCCGAGCAAAAACTCAGCGGCTTGTTCTGCTGCCTCGCGGTCGTCGTTACCCAGCACGTGGGCATACGTCTCTAGGAAGAAACCAACATTCGCGTGGCCAATCCGCTCGCTGATCACCTTTGGGCTGACACCGGCCCGCAGCGCACCGGTGGCGTACGAGTGGCGCAGATCGTGAAAAGTGATGCGAGACAGGCCCGCTGCCGCCGCTAAACGATCGAAGCGTTGACGAATGGTATCGGGATGCGGTGGCCGGCCGTCCTGGTAGGTGAACAGGTAATCGCCGGGATGGTATGCGTCGCCGAAAAATTCGCGCTCGCTGTCCTGGAGTTCGCGCCAACGGCGCAGCGCCGCCACGGTAGTGCGGTCGATCGAAATCGTCTGGTCAGCGTTGCGGGTCTTACCGCCGGCCTTGTCGAGTGCCCGCCCGCCGACGACCACGCGATTGTCGTGGACGGTTATCGCACCGGCATCGAGGTCGACGTCGGACCACTTCAGGCCACACACCTGGCCGCGCCGAATACCGGTAGTGAGTTCCAGCAGGAAGAGTGCCGCGAACCGGTCGTCGCGGATCGATTTGAGGAATGTGCGGATTTCCTCGGCGCTCCAAACTGTCCGGCGGGTGCGCGGCCGCCGCGGTGGTTTCACATTGCTTGCCGGGTTGTCAGTGAGGTACTTCCACGCAACTGCGTCGACGAGCGCCCGATGAAGGAAGGCGTGGACGTTGCGGACGGTCTTTGGCGCCAAGCCCGGCGAAACCGGTTTAGGCACAATGCCTATCCGATAGCGTCGTACGGCGGTGCGGGCGGCATGGATCGTTGTCCCGCAGGCCTGCGACAGCTGTCGTGGTGTGGGTGGGGCGCCGGCAGTGTTGCGTTCGGACCAATAGGCATACATCACGGAGTCGTTGTCGCGCTTGACTCGGCCCTCGCTGAGCAGTTTGGCGTAGAGCTTCAGGAGTTGAGGCTCGTCGAGTCGCTGCAGGCGCTCGGCGCCAATATGGGGAATGACGTATGTGCGCGCGTAGTCGCTCCAACTGCGCCATGTCGTGGCATCGAGTGCAGGTTCGACGGCGGCGAGCCATTCGTTGAGGAACTGCGCAACCGTACGGGTCGAGGGTTTGACGACTCGGCCGCGGTCAGCGTCACGCATTGCTTCGCGGCAGGCTTTCCAGGCCTCACGCTCGGTGTCGAACCCGCCCTTGCTGATCCAGGGGTATCGGCCGGTTGCCGGGTCCCTCTCCGGCAGGCGGAATTTGTAGTACCACACCGAACCACGCTGATGGACGGTCCCTTTCACGATGCCACCAGCTCACGCAACCCAGCCGTTACGACATAGATCCGGCCGCCGAGCCGGCGAACGGGCAGCTCGTCAGAGGCCACCAGTCGGTAGGCTGCCGCCCGGCTGATTCCCAGTAGCTGTGCGGCGTGTGGAACGGCAAGCAGCAGAGGGAGATCATTGAACACGTTGTTTTCCAAGATAATTCACCACCTTTCCTCAGAGTTGACGGAATTTTGCACAGCTGTGCGGTCTTCGTGGGCCTGTGGGCTGCACCGTGGACAAAAACGTGCGGCCTCCGATCCATCGGCCCCAGCGACCGTGATCGTGCGTGAGTACGCATCCTCGCATTCACCGCACCAGGGCACTGTTGGCGCGGATGAGCTTGGCGGCATCCACGCTTGCGTTAGACGTCGGGCTATCACACGGATTGGATGACGTGCACCGTCAGGATTCCGGATCAGGTGGGCGGCGAGGTCAGCGGCTGGCCAACCGCGTGCCAGAGCGGACTCGATGGCCGGCAGGAGACTGTGCACGTCGCGCTCACCGAGCCGCCACGAATCGCTGACGGCGTGCAGGATTTGTGCTGCAGAACCACCCGGTTCGGATGGGGATTCTATTGATGGTTTCAAGGGGTCCCGATCTGGGACCCCCGTAGGGTGCCGCTGTGACACCGCCCCAGTCCCACTGCGGGACGGCTCCCGTGCCAATACGGGACCGGGGGGTCCCGTATTGGGACTAGGGGGTGTCGGATCGGGACCGGGTGGAAGATGAGGTGCCCGAGGGTGATTCAGGTAGTAACGGGTGGAGCGGCGAGCGCCGGAATCGTGGAATTGCGGGCGTCGGGTCATGAAGCCCCGGGTCTCCAGCAAGCTCAGCGCGCGTAAGACCGTGCTCCTTCCGGCGCCGGATTCAGTCATCAGCGTACGGATTGACGGATAGCACGAGAAGTTCTCATCCGCCTTATTTGCCAGTAGCACGAGGATGAACTTCGCTACCGGTTGGGCGATGTCCGAGTCTTTTGCCCAGGCGAGGGCCTCCCAGCTCATGTGGACGCATCGATAAGGCGGTGCCCACCGGCAGCCGTTTCGGCGGACTGCACCGAGCGGCAATCCCTGTCGCGTCGTTTCATTTCTAAACGGTAAGTCCGCCTAGGTGCCTAGCGCGACGGGCAAGCAGATATTTTTCTGGTGAGTTTTGCTGCGGCACAGCCGGATTACCGCCAATTCCCTCCACGGCACCACAAATCGCGAAACGCGCTGCCTCGAAGGGCGCATCGCGTGCATGGCCGCGCCGGCGTGCGTGGATGCGTCGGATGTCACGGAGCTGCCGATGTAGTTCTATTTGCCTCAGTAGGAGCTACCGTGCTGACGCCCGGCTCGCCTCCTGATCCGGACCGTGGCGGTCAGACTGTTCGGCACATCGCCGCGATGCTGCCTGTTTCTGGCATAGAGGCCGCGGGCGCGGTTTACTCTCGACGAGTGTCCGAGGTGCCGCAACATACGACGGGCGACGAGGTCGCGCTCGGCGCATTTTTGGTGTTGCTGCACGACGCTGCCGACTCGTTTCGCACCGTTCATGCGACCTACCGCTTTTGGCGCCATAACGAGCGCGTTCACATGGCCTTCCGCGCAGACATTGAGGAGCAGAAGCGCAGCGGCGCTTCGGTCAGCAGCATCAGCAGCATCTATACGGGCGCCAGCGGCGACCCCGCACCCGTGGAGTCCGAAGAGACGGTGGATTTTTGGCGCGATGGGCAGCGCTTGCGCGAGGAGCGTCACGGAGGACTTCGGGACGGCTATTACGGCGTCGCTGATGGCCCGCTGTGGTGGTTTTGGGATGCGCGCATGGGCGCGATGAGCAACCAGGACGATCCACGAGCGGGCAGCGGCATCGGTCAGGAACTCGAGGTGATGCTCAATCCGACACCACTGCTGAGTTCATTGCGTTTTAGCGTGACGGGGACCTCCCGGGTTGCCGGCCGAGCCACCCTCACCGCGGCCGCCACACCTCGCCCATCCGACCCACGCCACCACAACCCCTTCGGCCAGCTGCACGGCTTGGGCACCGGCGCCCAGCACTACCGATTCGAGGTCGACCAAGAACGCGGAGTTCTGCTGTCCGTCACCGCGATCCGCGACGAGCAGCCCTTCCACCAGATCAGCGCACTCGCCATCGGTTTCGACGCGCCGATCCCCGCTGAGACCTTCCAATTCCGGCCGCCCGACGGCGAAGAGATCCGGCCAACCCAAGCTCGCCAGCAGCTGCAGCACACCACCCTCACCGAAGCCCAGCAACGCGCGCCCTTCACCGTGTTGATGCCAGACCGGATACCTGACACCTGGCGGGTGCACTGCGTGTTCATGGAAGCCTCGCAGCGCCCACCCACTCCGGCGCTGGTCGCGCTGAGCTACCGCTCCGATGACGGCCACCACAGCATCTCGGTTACACAACTGGCCGCGGCTAACGCGTCCCGCTACTACGGGAGCCTGCTCGACGACCAAAACTGGCAGCAGGCAGACAGCAATGGGACGTCGATTCGGGTCGCCCCAGTCGACTCGCCGCACGCCCAAGCCCACCTCGAACGACACGGAACATTCGTATTCCTCGTCTCCGACACCCTGACACGCGATGAGCTCGTCTCGATCGCAGCCGGCCTTCGAGCCGCACCGAGCACCGGCGACATCTGAAATCGGAGCCCGCTTTGGGACCGGCTCGCACCCGGCGAAGGTTAGGGCCGAAGGGCGGTGGAGCCGACCGGCAACCTCCGCGATGATCGGCGATGCCGGTCGGAATTAGCGACCGCCGCCTCAAGCGCTTTGGTGTAGGTGGTTTCAGCCGGCGCCTGCGGCGGATCAGCGCACTAGTAACCGCTTGGACGACACCGTCGCGGCAGCGCCATCGTCTCCTGGTTTTCACTGTTTCGCCCACCTCGGTTGTCACCCGGAGATTTGCCAACCGCCTGGCGCGGTACATCCTGCCTCCGCCTCCGCCAAATTTGACGCCTCCAAACACATCACACCTCTTGCACTCAGGGTAACGAGTTAATAACATAACGTCCGGACGAATTCTGGGACCGTCATTTGTCTGACATCGGGAAGCGGGTGTTGCGTGAGCGGCAAAACTCTGCTGTTGGAAGCCCGAATCGACTCCGTGCGGAAATGTCCGCGGTGCGGGGAGGCCTTCGATATGCCGCAGAGGGGGCCGGGTCGGCGTCCGATTTGGTGCTCGCCGCGATGCCGACGACTGGCCTCCGCAGAGCGCGCCGCGGCCCGCAACGCCGGCGCGGCCGTGCGAGTGGTGGAGGTGCCTCGCGCCCATCGCCCCGACCCCCATGCGCGCGTGGAGCTACCTTCCATGCACACGCTAGAACGACTGTTCTTGAGCTCCGACCACCAATGTCGAGAGCTCTTGAACACCCTTCTGCAGCGCTACACCGACGGCGAATTGAGCGCCGAATTGCGTACGGCTATGGAGGCATTCGGAGCCTCAATAAGCCAGCACCACGCGCTGACCAAAGACCCTGACTACCAAGGTGCAATGTACGACGTTCGGCGTCTTCGTAAGCATCTCCGATTCGAGGCCCAGCATGCGGCGGATCGTCGACGAGAACTCAGCGCGCTGCGTGCCGAACTCATCTCGCAAAACACCGTCATCGCCCAGCTGCGCAGCGACCTCACCCGGCTGGAAGCGCACCATGTAGACGGCTACAGTGACGCCCTGATCAGTGCTCCCAGCGACGCTGGCCCAGGTCCCCAATTGAGTCGCCAACAACGGCGCGCTGCCCAGCGTAGTGCTCAAAAGAACAGGCAACAGTCCACCGGCTGATCGCTTGGCCGTATGCGGGGCGGCATCATGCGATTCCTGGCCTGCAACAGGCCCGGGCCTGGTTGACGTTGAGTCCACGGTCAAGTTCCTTCCGCCACCGATAAGGAGAGCCAAAACCGTTGTTCCCAAGCCTGTTTCTTCGCCACCTGCAGTGAAAAGTCAACCGTGTTGGGCTGGAGGCGAAACCCTGCGTCGACGGCACGAGGTTCATGAGAGTGAACGGCGTCTCGTCGGGGACGTACCCGGGTGGTTCGACCGCATCGCTCCCGGATGCCGGACCAAGAGTCGGGGTGTTATGCGGGTGCGCGACAGTCAGGCGGACGCAACCTTATTCGACTTCGTCCGGTTGCATAGCCAGTACAAAATCTGCAGATTGTCGGGCGCAGACAAACCCCCCTTTGACACTGGGACGATGTGGTCCAACTCTAGGAGGAGGTGGGCTCCGCAGCGAGCGATCCTGAGCATTAAGGGCAGGCGTGATTATCACGCGACTTGATGAAGTTGCGCAGCCTAGACGTCATCAGCGAGCGCTGGCCCGCAGCACTTTTCCTCCAGCGGATCTTCTGCGACAAAACGTCGATCAGCGCGTCGATTGTGGGGGTGTTCAAGGTGACGGTCGATCGCTGCGAACTGTTCCCGCCGGCACTGACCTACTCACAAAAGCTACTGGGCGTAATGCCTCCTGATGAATGCGGGTACGCGCTTCCGGAAATAGGAATTCGTCAGGCAAGCCCGTAAATCAGGATGGCGCCGCCGACGATGACAAAAGTTGCAGCTGTAGCAGTGTCTTGCCGCTGTTGAATCCACTGCCTGAAGTGTTCGAGCTTGGAATCGATGCGTGGTCCGACCACGAGATAGGTGATGATGGGCGCAGCCACAGTCGATGTTGCCAGCACGACGTAGTAGGCGAGAGCTGCCGTGGCGCCGACAGTCGACCGCAGGGTGGCGATGGAGGCTTCCGCAGCTACGCTGGCCGCCAACACCTTCGGGTTGATCAGCGCCGGAAACAACCCTATCGCCGCCGACAACAATGGTCCTATGCCGCCGATTTTGCTGTATCGGTCGGGATTGCCGTTCACGTTGCCGCGGCGTCGCCAAGCAAGTATTCCGAGGATGACGAACGCCGCACCGATCGCTGCGACTAACCAATGGACCCACTGGGGGAGGGGCCGGTGAGCGGCGTCATGCAAACCGGGCGTGGTTCGAAACGCCAATGTCGGCACCGCGAGCGCCGTCGCTCTGCCCATGAGGTAGGCCATGCTCGATGCGCGTGGCCGGTCGTTGTGGACGAGTAGCACTAAAGCGATGACGATCGGTATCGGTGATATTGCGACTGATAGAGCAGGTGCAGTCAGTCGGGCCAGGAACGGAGTCAAGTCCATCGAAACGGCAGGGCCTTCCGGATCGAATGCCGGGTTCAAGGAATTCCGCTCCTGACGTGCCGGCTAGCCATGATGCTCGGCCCCTTAATCCGTCAAAGTAGTCAGTTCCCTTTCTATTCGTGCATGTGACTCAGTCTGCCTGTGAGGGAACGCCCTCCCACTCAACGCGCCAGTCGCGTTCTTCGTCTTGCTTGTCGTGGTGCAGCTTCTGCGATGGCTGACTGAGGTGTATGGCGGGGTGGGGCATGGTGAAGAAATCGCCGCTCCCGAGGGCCGATTCGCCGTTGCCTGTGTCGATGTAGCAGTACCCCTCGCCGGAAAGTTGGGTGTGGGTGTCGGTCTTGCCCAGGTGCCGCAGTGCGTTTGCCGCCGCGGCTTTGGCGCCGTTTTTGGCGAAGATCGCGGCTTTGGGCAGCGGTCTGCCGGACGGGGAGGTGATGGCGGTCGTGTCGCCGATCGCGAAGATGCCGGGATGCTTGGTCTCCATGGTCGCTGCGTCGACACTGATCCACTCTGAACCGTCCAAGGCCACGGCGGGTTCGTGCGGGGGCACGAACACCAGTAAGTCGAACGAGATAGTGACGCCGTTCTCGAAGTGAATCTCCTGGTCCTCGGCGTCGAGGCGGGCGACGGTATGTTCACCGAAAAACTCGATGTCATGCTCATTGAGCAGGTCAATCAGTTCGGGCCCGGCGAACGGTCCCGCTGACGGCATCGGGTGCTTTTCGGGGCTGTAGACTGAAATCTGTGTAACGTCACGTGATCCGTTGTCGCGCAGTAGATCTGAGGCGAGAAGCGACCCTTCGTACGGCGCGACGGGGCACCGGTAGGGTTGCGAGGTCACCAGGAAGACCAGCTTTCCGCCGGTGAATGCCTGCAGTGCTAAGTGAGCTTGCGCGGCCGCCTCGGCGCTGTAGTAGTGCACCGCTGAACCAGAGTCGACCGCGTCGCGCAGTCCGGGGATGTTGTCGATGGCGTTGCGCGCGCCCGTCGCGATAATAAGGGCGTCAAAACCAAGCTCGGTCTTGTCGGCGAGTGTCACGGTGCGTGCCGCCGGGTCGATGGCACGAACCGTCCCAGTGACCCGATGGGCTCCGGCTAATGCCGTGGCGCTGGGTGTGATCGGCACGCTGTCGCGATCACGCCACCCACGCATCACCCACGGAAGGGTGAATCCCAGGAAATGCGAGAAGTCTTCATCGACCACCGTGACGGCGAGATCATCGAGGCTGACACCCGATTCAGCGAGTTCTTTGATGACGCTCAGACCACCGATACCGGCGCCGAGAATGAGTAGATCTTTTGTCATGGCCGTTTTCCTTCCGTCTTTCCTGCTCGCCTATTCGGATGCGAGTCCTTAATGGCTGCGCTGCGCCGTCGCGGGGGTGACTGTCACACCACTGCACTGGATCCACCGCCCGTTTGACTGCTGCGACGTGTCGGCCGCATCCCCGCTCAGGTCGTCTCGCCGCAAAAACGGCAGCGTAGGGGGCAACTCACGGCGATGGTCCGTCCCGGACGCTGCTAGTGAGTACGAGGACGGTTGAGTTGGCTGAATTCTGTTGTGCGCACCAACGTGGCAACGGCGTCGAAAACTGCCAGCGTCTCGTCGGCGGCGGGCACGGCGGTGAAGACCGGCCCAAAAACGGTGCGGCCATCGATCGTGACCAGAGGACTGCCGCCGGTGTCCCCGAGCGCGTCCTGGCTGTGCTGATGCGACTCTGCGACTGCAGCATCGAGAGAAGAATCGCCCAACGCGCCCACGCCGACGTGTTGGGCACCGACTACCCGGACAACATGATTGACGAGGTCGTCGTCCACTGCGGCTGACTGATCAAAGTACCGCTGAGCAAATGCGAAGTATGCCTTGCTCGTCACGTCGGAACCAAGCTCGTCGTGTAGCGCGGCCATGAGTCGCCCGACTTGTCGTGAGTCGTTCATGCGAGCCCGCTGAGGTGCGGGCAGTTCTTGGCCCGAATTGAGGATGGCGAGATTCATGAATTGCCAATCAATGTCAAATCCGGCCTTCTCGGCGGCGGCGGTCAGCCAACGAGCCGTATTCCATGAAAACGGACACACCGGGTCCAGCCATAGAGTGACCGTGTTCGTGCTCCGATCGGGTACCTGTGCCTCGGTCAATGTTTGCTCCCTCCTCCGACTACGTAACAACTATCGCGAGACGCCGCGGTTGACTGCGACTCACTGAAAATGCTTGGAATTCAGGCGATCTTGTCTTCAGTATGTCGTCATCTGCTCACAACAAAGTTGCCTTCGGCCCCCTCGGCGGCTAACCAAGATGGCTACTGGATACCATACCCCCTAGTGTATCTACCGTCGGCGATGGGAGCAATATCGCGACTGGCGACCTTGCCGGCGTGGTCCGGCTACCAACTCGCGCGCGGGGAGCCGACTTGCCGAGGGCGTGCTCGAGAGATCTAGGTCGGTCGCTGTTGCCTGGCGCGTTTCAATGTGCCAGCATAGGTGATATACCCCTACCCGTACCTGTACCCTGCATGGAAACATCTGGAAGCGAGGTCGACCCGCGCGTCCTTAAGCGATTGGCCGGGCAGGGGCGTGTGCGGATCGTGCCGGTGCTGTGGGTCGGTGCTGCCTGAGGTGTCAACGCTCCGATTGCCGCGCACCGCGTTGGCGACAAGTGAAGGGAATTGCGCTTCTTGCTGAAATTTCTGAGGAAGCTGTGGGTGCCGCTGATTGTCCTGATTGCGTTGACTATTGGCGGGGTGTCGGTTGATCGGCTGCGCGGAGTTTTTGGCTCGGATGAGATTTTTTCTGCTACTGGCAGCAGCGCCGGACCGCTCGAAGCATCGCATGTCAAACAGGTGATATACGAGGTGTACGGACCTGGTGGAACTGCGGGAAGCATCAGCTATCTGAATAGGGACGCCCAGCCGAAACAGGCGTCCTTCACGGGTTTGCCGTGGTCATTTACGGTCACGACGACAGTGCCTGCGGTGATCGCTAGTTTGGTGGCTCAAGGCGATAGCGACGAAATTGGTTGCCGCATCACTGTCGACGGTGTCGTCAAGGACGAGCAATCTTCGACTGGACACCACGCGCAAACTTCCTGTTTGGTCAAGGCCGCATGAGCACCGACACCGAGGGCCATCCGGCATTCATGCGGTTCGTCCGGGTGTTCGCCGTGCCGATACTTATCGCGTGGCTGCTGCTGACCGTCGCCTTGAATGTGCTTGTGCCGCCAATTGAGTCGGTGGCACGAAACCATGCGGTGACCATGTCGCCCCAAGACGCGCCCGCGATGATCGCCGCGAAACGCATTGGCGCGCAGTTCCACGAGTCGGATTCCGACAGCATCGCCATGATCGTCCTGGAAAGCGATCAACAACTCGGTGAGGCGGCGCATCGGTACTACGACGGACTGGCGAATAGGTTGCGGGCCGACTCCAAGCACGTGCAGCACGTGCAGAACGTGTGGGGAGATCCGCTCACGGCGGCGGGCGTGCAGAGTCGCGACGGCAAAGCGGCGTACGTTCAAGTCAATCTCGCCGGTAACCAGGGCAGCACGTTGGGCAACGAGTCCGTGAAGGCGGTGCGAGAGTTCATCGATGCGTCCCGGCCTCCGAGTGGTCTCAAGGTGTATGTCACTGGTCCAGCAGCGCTCAGTACGGACATGAATGAAGCTGCCGACAAGAGCATGCTGACCATGATGGGTGTGACCGGCGTCGTCATCATGATCATGCTGTTCCTGGCCTATCGCTCAGTCAGCACAGTGCTGTTGATACTGCTCATGGTCGGTTTTGAGATGGGTACGGCCAGAGGGCTCGTCGCGCTCCTGGGCAACTACGATCTGTTGGGGTTTTCGACGTTCGTTGTGGCCATGCTGTCTTCGCTGGCGATCGCGGCGGGAACCGACTACGCCATCTTCCTGATCGGCCGTTATCAGGAGGCCCGCCAGGCCGGGCAGGATCGAGAAGCCGCCTACTACGCGATGTTCCGCGGGACCTGGCATATCATCCTGGGCTCGGGGCTCACGATCGCCGGAGCGACCTTCTGCCTACACCTGGCGCGACTCTCGTACTTCAAAGCACTCGGCATCCCGTCAGCCCTCGGACTGCTCGTTGTCGTCGCGGGAGCGCTCACCGCGGCGCCGGCCGTCGTCGCGGTCGCCGGCCGTTTCGGTTGGCTCGACCCCAAGCGGGCGGTCAAAGTCCGCGGCTGGCGGCGGATCGGGACTGCCACGGTGCGCTGGCCGGCTCCGGTGTTCGCCGCGTCACTGGTCATCGCCGTGGTCGGCATTTTGATCATGCCAAGCATGAAAATCAGCTACAACGACCGCTTCTATATCCCCGATACGCTGCCCTCCAGCGTCGGATATGCAGCCGCAGAGCGCCATTTCAGCGCCGCAACAATGAATCCCGACATCCTGATGGTCGAAAGCGATCACGACATGCGCACCACCGGCGACATGATCATCCTGGACCGCATCGCCAAGGAGGTGTTCCGCGCACCGGGTATCGCCATGGTGCAAAGCATCACCCGACCGCTGGGTGGTCCGGTCCAACACACGTCGATACCGTTCCAGATCAGCGCTCAATCGATTCCTATCCGCGAGAACCTGCAATTCATGCGCGACCGGGCCGCCGACATGCTCACCATGGGAGATGATCTGGGCGCCATGGTCACCTCGATGCAGAAAATCTATGCCGTGATGCGCGAGATGGCCACCACCACCCACCACATGCTTGGCGACATGGGTCAGATGAAAGCCACGCTCGATGAAATCCGGGATCACCTGGCGGATTTCGACGACGTAGCACGACCTTTCCGGAGCTATCTGTACTTCGAACAGCACTGCTTCAACATCCCCGTCTGCTGGGGAGCCCGATCGGTGTTCGACGCGATCGACGGCGTCGACACATTCAGCAGCAACATGAACGCGTTGTTGAAGGACGTGGGGAATATCGATGCGCTCCTGCCGCAGCTGCTGCAGCAATTCCCGCCGATCATCACCGTCGCCCAATCGATGCGGGGCAGTTTGCTCACCATGCACAGCAGCTTCTCCGGCCTCGTCGAGCAGATCTCGCGGATGACCGACACAGCCAGTGCGATGGGCGAAGCGTTCGACTCCGCCCGAAGCGGCGACTACTTTTACCTGCCGCCGGAAGCCTTCACCAACGCCGACTTCCAGCGCGGCCTTCAGCTCTTCCTGTCACCGGACGGCAAAGCGGCGCGCTTCATCATCACCCACGACACCGACCCCGCGACACCGGCCGGAATCGACTCCGTCATCCCCGAACTCGACTCCGCACACCAAGCCGTCAAGGGAACCGCACTCACCGACGCGAAGTTCTACCTCGCTGGCACCGCCGCCATCTACCGAGACATCCAGTCGGGATCCCAATACGACCTACTGATCGTCGGAATCGCCGCCATGACACTTATTTTCATCGTGATGATAATTATCACCCGCGCGCTCGTGGCCTCACTGGTGATCGTCGGCACCGTCCTGTTGTCGCTGGGCGCCGCATTCGGACTGTCGGTCCTGGTCTGGCAACACCTGTTCGGTCTGGAATTGAACTGGATCGCACCAGTATTCGGCATGATCATCCTGCTCGCGGTCGGTTCGGACTACAACCTGCTCCTCGTGTCACGATTCCAAGAAGAAATCGGCGCAGGACTCAAGACCGGCATTATCCGCTCCATGGGGGAGACCGGAGGAGTCGTCACCGCGGCAGGCCTAGTGTTCGCGTTCACCATGATGTCCATGGTCGCCAGCGACCTGCGCTCAATTGGCCAGGCCGGCAGCACCATTGGCCTGGGGTTGCTATTCGACACCCTCATCGTGCGCTCCCTGATGACGCCATCAATCGCAGCCCTACTCGGACGCTGGTTCTGGTGGCCCCAAAGAGTGCGACCACGCCCCGTTAGCCCCTACGCCTCGAGTCGTCAGCGCACCCAGCGCGACTCGCACGCTGCCACTGGCCGCCAAGCCAACCCAGCAGCGACTCAAGCCCACTAAGCGTTGGCAGAGAGTGACTCAGACCGTGCCACCAAAGCGCGCACGCTTCGCCCCATCCCCAGTCGCTGCCGCGCAACAACATACCCCCCCGGGTAGAATGGACCTTCCAGCTAACCCTCGTGGAGGACCCGTGATCGACGACATCGACCGTATGAACGACGTGCTCAGCAGATTGCGGCGCGCTCACGGCCAACTAGGCGGCGTCATCTCCATGATCGAGCAAGGCCGTGACTGTAAAGACGTCGTCACCCAACTCGCCGCGGTGTCGCGTGCGCTCGACCGCGCCGGCTTCAAGATCGTCGCCTCGGGTATGCGGCAATGCATCACCCACAACGAATCAGGGACTCAGCCACCCCTGACCGAAGACGAACTAGAAAAACTCTTCCTCTCGCTGGCGTAAGGCGCTTTGCTAACGGGTCGCCAGGAGCTCGCTGGCTTTCTGGCGCGCCGACAGCCCGTCGTCGAGATTTGGGAACAAATTTGGGAACCAAACACCGCGAAACCACCCCAAATCAGTGTGACACGACGCAACCGACCGAACGCCATACCCCCGCTGAACTGCACAAATGAGACCACCCGAACACCCGAAAATCCCTGACCCGTAGCTCATAACCCAGAGGTCGCAGGTTCGAATCCTGTCCCCGCTACCAACGGAGATGGCCTTCAGGCAGCAGCCTGGGGGCCATTTTCATGTCCGTTGGGAACACTTCCGGGAACATTCGCGAGGCCAAAAACTTATGAGAGCGCATAGAACGCGCTGCGCACGGCTTGGCTCGGGGACCTTGGTGAGTGGGAAAGCCGAGGCGTCGAGTGAAGGTGCCTTCTGCTGCGCAGACAAGTGTTGTCGCAGGCCGCTGTGATAATCGGTGCAAACGTTGCTGCTGGTGAGGGCCGAATTGATTCGGGTGACGTGCGCCATACCGGAGTGACGACTCGTCGGTGATGAAACTAGGGAGGTAGCTGCGATGATGAAGGAGATTGAGCTCCGTCTTGTTGACGCTCCAACCCCGAGCGGCGAGATTCCGGTCAAGGACCTAGCCGCCCTCGCGACTGCCTTGCAGGAATTGACGACTCGAATTAGCCGTGAAGTAGTCAATACGCCTGGCCCCGGCCGCACGAAGCAGTTCATGGAGGAGTTTTCGCAGCTGCGACTCCATGCGATTGAGCCTGGAAGCACCGTGCTCCGATTCGGCAAGGGTCCTACTGACAAACTTGACGTCGACCTGCCTGAACAAGCCGTGGCGGACGACCGTTTGTGGGAAATTGTGCGGGCTATGGGCAAGGATCGTCGCCCCGATTGGGCGACTGACCTGATCGCGGAGAGCGTCGGCAAGTTGGTCAACGCCATTCAAGCAGCGGCACCGACCGTAATCCTCGGTGCGCCTTCACGGCCGGAAGTGCGGATTGCGTCATCGGCGATGCATGTCGAAACTTGGACACCGATGCGTGTCCGTACAGGAACCGACATGACCGCCGCTGGCCGACTCAGAAGGTCGATCTACGGTCACACGAGTTCCGTCTCCGCGACGACGTCGATAACACCGTCGAACTCAAGCGCGTCGTAAACGACACCGTCGCAGCACAACTCGTTGGCCAATGGGTGGTTGCGCAAGGTACAGGGATACAACATGCGTCTGGCCGGCTTGTCGCTCTTCAGGATGCGCGCGTACTTCCAGCGGACGATCCCGCGGCAGACTACGTCGGTCCCAAAGTCGTTACCCTAAGAGATTTGGCCAGCGCTCCCGGGCCGGACCCGAATGGTGGGCTCGTGGTCGGCTTCGGGTACAGATCTCAAGGGCGACGCCTACGAGGCGCTGCTGTCCAAGGGCGCATCAGACAAATCAGGCCACGACAGCTGGCATGCTGTCCCATCCGCGCACAGTAGACGTGCGGGATCGTCGCGCTTGGGCCATATCCACATCCCATTCGGGCCAACGTTTGAGCACCTCTTCAAGCGCCACGCGGCCCTCTAGGCGAGCCAATGGAGAACCTACGCAGAAGTGCGCCCCGCGCCCAAAAGTCAGATGTCCACCCGGCTTTCGGTGAATGTCGAACCTGTCAGGATCGTCGAAATGACGCTCATCGCGGTTGGCTGACGCCAGCATCATCAGTAGCGCGCTGCCGGCAGGAATCATCTGCTGCTGGAAGGTCACATCGTCAGAAGCAACGAAGCGTGCCACGTGCGGCCCCGGTGGTTCGAAGCGCAGGAGTTCCTCGATCGCTACCGGAATCAGCTTGTGGTCCTGCACGAGTTCTTTCCGTTGATCGGGATGTTCGGCAAGAACCTTGCCCATCCAACCGAATAGTCGGCCGGTCGTCTCGACCCCGGCACCGGCAACGACGGCAAGGAACACAGTGAGCTCCTGCTTGGTCAGCTTCCGCGTGGTGCCGGTTTCGTCTTCGAACTCGACGTTGAGTAGTTCGGTGATCAGATCGTCCGAAGGATTTTTCTCCCGCCATTCGACGTACTCACCAAACATTTCTCCGGTGAAATACCGGTCTTTCTTGATTGCCATTGGCTTTCCCGGTTCATTGCGCAACACGTCGTTGGCGTGCTGACGCACCGCGGGCTGTTCGGCGTCGGGGATGCCTGCGAGCATTCCGATTGTGCGCATGGGGAGCTCGGCGCCGAGGTCCTCGACGAAATCGAACCGGTCGCCGCCGACGAGGGGATCGAGGCAGGCGACACAGAATGCACGGATCTTGTCCTCGATCGCGCGCATCTTCTTCGGCGTGAATGCCCTCGAAACGATCGCGCGATGGATGGTGTGCAGGGGCGGGTCCTCGTTGATAAAGATGCCTGGCGGCATCACCGGGTCGGTCATGACCACTTCGAGGATGTCGCCTTTGGCCGAGCTCAGCCGTGCGGTATCCCGCAGCGCGGCGTCGACGTCCGCGTAGCGACTTACAGCCCAGAAGTCATGCCGTTCGTTGTAGTAGACCGGTTGTTCGTCGCGTAGGCGGCGGTAGGTGGGATAGGGATCGAGGTCAATGTCGAAGTCCCATGGGTCGTAGTACAAGTCGCTCAACATCGACTCCTCGACGATAGAAGCATCAATCGCGTATAGTGACTGCTGTACGAACGTACAGGACGAATAGTGGACCGGCAACAGCGGATTCGTGCAGGAGGCCGCGCAATGCTATGCGGTCGTACGATTCGGGCGGACGCACGAAACGTTCGACTCACCGGACTTAGGGAGCTCGATGGGCAATCGGTTTTCACTTGATGGCCGCGTCGCGGTCGTAACCGGCGGAGGTACTGGCATCGGGCGGGGTGCCGCCCTCGTTCTAGTGTCGTGCGTCATTAATTAGTTTACAGTGTGGGATG
>NZ_JCALCN010000024.1:0-74695 GCF_059812345.1 Mycobacterium sp. NGS59 | reverse complement strand
TCATCCTCCACGGCGGGGCGCAGCCCCCTGGTTAGCTGCTCGCGCAGCAAGGGCGCGGCGGGCTAGGTTGGCAGCGTGACACCCACCTTCGCCGACCTGGCCAACGCGCAGTACATCCTGCTCACCACGTTCACCAAGGACGGCCGGCCCAAGCCGGTGCCGATCTGGGCCGCGGCGCAAGGCGACCGTCTGTTGGTCATCACCCAGGCGAAGTCCTGGAAGGTCAAGCGGATTCGCAACACCCCGCGGGTCACGCTGGCGATCTGCGACATGCGCGGCAACCCGAAGAGCGAAGCCGTCGAGGGCACCGCGGCCATCCTGGACAAATCACACACCGCCGCCGTCTACGACGCGATCGGTAAGCGCTACGGCATCGTCGGCAAGGTCTTCAACCTCGTCAGCAAGCTGCGCGGCGGCATGGAGAACAACGTCGGCCTCGAACTGAAGGTGGCCTGACCGGAATTCAGCCGAGGTGCTCGCCGAAGAACGCGAAGACTCGGCGCCACGCGTCTTCGGTCGCGGCCTCGTCGTAGCCGAATCCGGCGATGCGCAGCAGCGGTTGCCGGGGCAGCTGGTTGGCGAAGCTGTGCCCGGCGCCCGGATAAGACTTGATGTCGGCGGTGATGTTCTTGGCCTCCGTCACCTTGCGCAGTTTCGCGGCCGCCCCAACGCCCAGCGGATCGCGGTTGCCGAAGCTGGCCACGACCGGGCAGGCGCCCTCCAGGGTCTGGTCGAGCCGGCGCGGCAGCGGAGTGCCGTAGAACGGCGCCGAAGCGCCGAAACCCTTGGGCGACAAGACCAGTGCGAACTGGCCGCCCATGCAGAAGCCCGCGATGCCGACCTTCCCGGAACAGTCGGGGCGGGCGAGCAGATGCTCGCGCGCGGCCAGCACGTCGTCGATCGATCGACCCCGCTGAGTCATCACCTCGCGCATCACCCGGGTGATGCATCGGGCGCGGCCGCCGCGCGCGTACAGGTTGGGCGTCAGCGCCAGAAAGCCCGCTTGCGCGATGCGCTGCGACACCGACTCGTTGTCGGGCGCATAGCCGATCGCGTCGTGGACCACCACCACACCGGGCCACGGGCCGTCGCCCTCCGGGACGCTCAGCAGCGCATCGATCGGTCCGGCCGGGGTGTCGAGCTCAATCGTCGTCATAGCGTCATCTAACTGCAGCCGCGACGCGACCGTGCGAGGAACTCCCGGACGATGCCCGGACGTTGGTCCTGACGTGTTAGGACGGGTGCTTCTCAGCTACGCCGTCGTCGAGCTCATGGTGACCATCGGGCTGTCGGCGGCGATCGGTGTCGGCTGGACGATTGCGGTGCTGACGGCCGCCTTCGTCCTCGGACTGGCGCTGGGGGTGCCGCTGGGCGGGTTGCAGCTCAGTCGCGGATTCACGAAGTTGCGGTCCGGTTCCTCAGAGCCGAGCAGCGCCCTGACCGACGGCGCACTGACCGCGCTGGCCACCGGCCTGCTCGTCATTCCCGGCCTGGCCACCACCGCGCTGGGTTTGTTGCTGCTGGCGCCACCGATCCGCACTGCGACCCGGCCCGCATTGGCGGCGATCGCGTGGCGCGTTTTCGAACGCCGGGTCCCGCTGGTCACCGACCATCGGCCCGAAGGCGACTACATCGACGGCGAGGTGATCGACGTCGTCGAAGGCGAGGCCCCGACGTTGCCCGGCGCGCCGGGCGTCTATGAGCGAAGCATCCGGCACCCGTAGTTTGACGCTGTGACGCAGGTTCCGACCAAGCTGTTGGTCAACGGCCGGATACACAGCCCGACGCATCCGGACGCCACCGCGATGGCGGTGCGCGGCGAGGTCGTCGCCTGGTTGGGTCGCGACGACGTTGGGCGCAGCCAATTCCCGGACGCCGAGGTGCAGGATCTCGATGGGGCCTTCGTGGCACCGGGATTCGTCGACAGCCACATCCATCTGAGCGCCACCGGCCTGTCGATCAGCGGTTTGGACCTGCGCACAGCTGACTCGAAGGCGCACTGCCTGCAGCTGGTGGCCGACTACGCGGCCGCGCACCCCGGCCGGCCGGTGTGGGGGCACGGCTGGGACGAGTCAGCCTGGCCGGAGGACACCCCGCCGAGCACCGCCGAGCTCGACGGGGTGCTCGGCGACCGCCCGGCCTACCTGGCCCGAGTCGACGTGCACTCGGCGTTGGCGTCGTCGGCTCTGCGCCGACAGCTGCCCGATCTGGCGGCATCCGCCGGGTTCGCTGAACAGCGGCCGCTGACCGGCGACGCGCATCACCTGGTCCGATCCGTCGCACGCGGACTGCTCACCGACGGTCAACTCGCCGAGGCCCGCGCCGCGGCGCTCCGAGCGCTGGCCGCGGCGGGCATCGTCGCGGTCCACGAATGTGGGGGACCGGAGATCGGCGGACTCGACGACTGGCTGAGTTTGGCCGCTCTCGAGCACGGCGTCGAAGTGATCGGCTACTGGGGTGAAGCGGTGACCACCGCGGCGCAGGCCCGCGCTCTGATATCGGAGACCGGGGCCCGTGGCCTGGCCGGAGACCTTTTCGTCGACGGCGCGCTGGGTTCGCGCACCGCCTGGCTGCACGAGGCGTACGCCGATGCGCCCGGATGTACCGGCACCCGCCACCTCGACCCGGCCGCCATCGAGGCGCACCTGCGGGCGTGCAGTACCGCCGACGTCACCGCCGGTTTCCACGTGATCGGGGATGCCGCGGTATCTGCGGTCGTGGATGCCCTCGAACGAGTGGTGACCGACCTCGGGGTGCCCACGGTCGCCCGCTGCGGGCACCGACTCGAGCACCTGGAGATGGTCACCGCCGAGCAGGCCGCCAAACTCGGCTCGTGGGGCGTCATCGCCAGCGTCCAGCCCAACTTCGACGCGCTGTGGGGTGGCAACGACGGCATGTACGCGCAGCGCCTAGGCCCGCAACGAGGTTCTCAGCTGAACCCGCTCGCGCTGTTAGCATCCCAAGGCGTGCCTCTCGCCCTCGGTTCCGACGCGCCCGTCACCGCCTTCGAGCCGTGGGCAAGCGTGCGGGCGGCGGTCCATCACCGAACGCCGGGCAGCGGGGTGTCGGCACGCGCGGCGTTCGCGGCCGCGACGCGCGGCGGCTGGCGGGCCGCCGGTGTCCGCGACGGGGTGAGCGGCACGTTGGTTCCGGGGGCGCCCGCCTCCTACGCGGTGTGGGAGGCCGGTGTGCTCGACGTCAGCGCACCCCGCGACGACGTCCAGCGCTGGTCCACCGATCCCCGCTCCCGGGTGCCGGCACTGCCCCGACTCGAGGCGGCGGACGATTTGCCGGCTTGCCGCCAAACCGTGCACCGGGGTGCGGTCATCCATGGCTGACCGGCCGGAGGACCGGGTAACCGAGAACGGTCCGGAGCAAACCGACGAGGATTTGCCGGTTGCCGAACCCGAGGAGTTGCCGGCCGAACCCGAGGAGTTGCCGGCGGACCCCGAGGAATTGGCAACCCCGACTCGGAAGCCGATGACGCGCCGTGTCCGCGCCGCATTGGTACCGCGGGCGGCGCGCCTGATCGCCGCCCTGAGCGCCGGCGGCCTGATGTATGCGAGCTTCGCACCGTTGAACTGGTGGTGGGCCGCCGTCATCGCGATCGCGCTGCTGACCTGGGTGCTCACCCGGCCCGCCACCACACCCGTCGGGGGATTCGGCTACGGATTCCTGTTCGGTCTGGCGTTCTACGTGCCATTGCTGCCCTGGACCAGCACGCTGGTCGGGGTGATGCCCTGGCTGGTGCTGGCCACGGCCTGCGCGCTCTTCCCCGGCCTCTTCGGTCTGTGTGCCGTCGTGGTCCGCCGACTGCCTGGCTGGCCGGTGTGGTTTGCGGTGTTGTGGGGTGCGCAGGAATGGCTGAAATCCGTCGTCCCGTTCGGCGGGTTCCCCTGGGGGTCGGTGGCGTTCGGTCAAGCCGAGGGCCCGCTGCTGCCGCTGGTGCAACTGGGCGGGGTCGCGCTGCTCTCCAGTGCGGTCGTGCTGGTAGGCGCCAGCCTGACTGCGTTCGGAGCCGAGATCGTGCGCTGGCTGCGCGCCGGGGTCGCGCCCGCCAAGACCGAGCCGCCGGCCGTGGTGTTGCCCGCGGTGAGTATCTGTCTGGTGCTGAC
The DNA here is from genome assembly GCF_059812345.1 of Mycobacterium sp. NGS59. Classification (NCBI taxonomy): domain Bacteria; kingdom Bacillati; phylum Actinomycetota; class Actinomycetes; order Mycobacteriales; family Mycobacteriaceae; genus Mycobacterium; species Mycobacterium sp. NGS59. The sequence continues at coordinate 70,580 of NZ_JCALCN010000024.1, read as the reverse complement.
GGCGGCGATGTTGGTGTGGCCGCAGGTACGGCACGCCGGGGCGGGGTCGGGCAGTGAACCCAGCATCAACGTCGCCGTCGTCCAGGGCAACGTGCCGCGGTTGGGACTCGGGTTCAATGCCCAACGCCGCGCGGTGCTGGACAACCACGTCAGCCAGACGCTGCAGCTCGCCGAAGACGTGCATGCCGGGACGGTTCCGCAGCCCTATTTCGTCATCTGGCCGGAAGACTCCTCGGACATCGACCCGCTGGCCAACCCCGACGCCGCGCAGGTCATTTCCCGGGCGGCCGAGGCCATCGGCGCACCCATCCTGATCGGCACCGTCATGGATGCGCCGGAAAGGATGGACCAGGACCCGGCATACACCAACACGATGATCGTGTGGAATCCCGGCACCGGACCCGCCGACCGGCACGACAAGGCGATCGTGCAGCCGTTCGGCGAGTACCTGCCCATGCCCTGGCTGTTCCGGCACCTGTCCGGGTACGCCGACCAGGCCGGCCACTTCGTTCCCGTCCCCGGCTCCGGCGTGGTCCACATGCGCGGAGTTCCGGTCGGCGTCGCCACCTGCTGGGAAGTGGTATTCGACCGGGCGCCGCGCGATGCGGTTCGGCACGGCGCGCAGTTGCTGACCGTCCCCAGCAACAACGCCACCTTCACCAAGACGATGAGCGAGCAGCAGCTGGCCTTCGCGAAGGTCCGGGCCGTCGAGCACGACCGCTACGTCCTGGTGGCCGGCACCACCGGGATCAGCGCGGTGATCGCTCCGGATGGTGCGGAGCTGATGCGCACCGACTTCTTCGTCCCGGCTTACCTGGACAGCGCGGTGCGCCTGAAAACCACGTTGACGCCGGCCACCCGTTGGGCTCCGATCGTGCAGTTGGTGCTGGTCGGAGCGGCTGGCGCAGTGATTCTGGTCGCGATACGGCACAATGGTCATTTCTCGGATCGGTTTCGGCGGCCGACGCGTCGACGGTCCGGGCCGACGGACGAACCCAAAGATCCCGATACGCCGTCAGCTGAAACCGACGATTCGGATGCTGCGGCGGACGTTGACAGTGCGAACGACGCCCCATCCTCCGACGACGAAGACAGCGGGCGCACCTCTATCGGGCGAAATGAAGGAGCTACATGACCACCGGCCAGCCTGTTCCCGAGGTGTCGGGCAGCAGTCCCAGTCAGCGCACCCTGGTCATCATCCCCACCTACAACGAGCGGGAGAACCTGCCGCTGATCCATCGGCGGGTCAAGGACGCCTGCCCCGGCGTTCATATCCTGGTCGTCGACGACAGCAGCCCGGACGGCACCGGTCAATTCGCCGACGAACTGGCAGCCGCCGACGCCGGTTGCACGCACGTGCTGCATCGCACCGCCAAGAACGGGCTGGGAGCGGCGTATCTGGAAGGCTTCGCCTGGGGTCTGAGCCGCGGCTACACGGTGCTGGTCGAGATGGACGCCGACGGCAGTCACGCGCCCGAACAGCTGTACCGCCTGCTGGAGGCGGTCGACGCCGGAGCGGACCTGGCCATCGGCTCGCGCTACATCCACGGCGGCACCGTGCGGAACTGGCCGTGGCGGCGCTGGGCCCTGTCGTGGACCGCGAACACCTACTCGCGGCTGGCGCTGGGTGTCGGGGTGCACGACATCACCGCCGGCTACCGCGCCTATCGCCGCGAGGTGCTCGAGACGATCGACCTGGACACCGTCGACTCCAAGGGTTACTGCTTCCAGATCGAGATGACCTGGCGCAGCGTCAACGCCGGGTTCGAGGTCGTCGAGGTGCCGATCACGTTCACCGAGCGAGAGATCGGCGTATCGAAGATGAGCGGCTCCAACATCCGCGAGGCGCTGGTCAAAGTCGCTCAATGGGGCGTTGAAGGTAGGCGCGATCGCAGTCGGTCGACTCGCGCGCAGACCAGGTCTCGATCGCCGCGCCGCTAGCCGCTGCCGCGTTTAGGGTGCAGCATTTTGAGCGTGAAACCTGGGCGTTGCGGGTGAAACCTGGGCGGGATCCCGCCGATTTTCCCGCCCTGGCTTCACCCCGAAAGCCGTCGTTTCACAATCAACGCCAAGGATGCACGCTCAACGCCGTGCAGCAGGCAGAGCGTCCGCGCGCGTAACGCCTAACCGCGCCGCCGCGACCGAATCAGCTCCAGGCGCTCCTTGAGCAGTTCTTCGAGCTCCTCGACCGAACGGCGCTCCAGCAGCATGTCCCAGTGCGTACGCGGCGGCTTGACCTTCTTCGGCTCGGGCAGGTCACCCTCGATCAGGGTGCCTTCCATACCGTTACGGCACAGCCAGGTGCCAGGGATCTCCGCGTCGTCGGCGAACGGAACTTCGAACTCTTCGCCGTTCTCGGTGCGATAGCGCGCAATCTGACGTGGTGCCAGGTCGTGATTGCGGTCGGTCTCATAGCTCACGGCTCCGAGGCGACTGCCTCGCAGGACACGATCAGCCATTGGTGCTGCTCCTTTGGGTCCGGTGAGCTCTCGATGCTCCCGTCATGCGAATCTCTCTAAGCAAACGTTAAGACTGCTTACGTAGTTCCCGGCTCGGGGATCGCGGCAAACGCGCGACGCGACACTCGATGATACCGGGATCGCGGACAGGATCGGACTAAAGTCGGCAGCCGTGACCCGTCGTGTTCGTCCCCAACCGTGCCGCTGGTGTGGTCGGGAGGTGACCGACGTCGGGATGGGACGTCGCCGCCAGTACTGCCGGCAGTCGTGCCGCCAGCGGGCTTACGAGCAGCGGGCCATGGTCGCCAGGGGCGAGGCCGGAGCTCAGTCGACCCTCTCGCCCGACGCCGTGGTGCTGTCCGCCGACGAAGCGGCCGACCTCTCGGATCGGGTCTACCAGCTCCGGTGCGCTGCCGAAGATGTGGCCACCGCGGTCGACGAAAACGCGGGAACCGCGGAGTTGCGGGTGCTGTGCGACGAACTGCTGCGTGCCGCCCGGGCGGCCGACGGGTGGCGGCGCGTCGGCGTCTGAGCCGCCCGTTCGCTTTGCTGCTGAATACCTTGTTTGGCGTTGACCATGAAGCTAGTGTTAATCCCCAGATAGCTGGGAGGGGATGCCATGAGGCGCACAGCAATCGTTGCCGTATCGGTTGTCCTGGTAATCGTGCTGCTGGTCACGGGTTGCGGCCCCTCGCGGAAACAGCAGAAAAGACGATCGAAGTCGTCGACGACGACTACCAGCCAGGCGTCCGGCGTCAATAGCGCTGGCATCGAAAACCGGATCGTCATAGCTCTACAAGGGCTGAAATCGAACGGGAGACCGAGCTTGGACTCCGGGTCGGTCGCCGCGACCTGCCCGGCCACCATCGAAGCTCGGCGGGGCGCGACGTTCGACTGCACGTTGAAGGCCAACCAGGCCACCGGTTCGCGCGAGCCGATGACGGGAACCGGCACCGTGACGCTCAGCGAGCCGAGCGGCAAGACGTTCTCGTTGAAGTACAAACTCGAGGGCAGTACCTCCACGGTCAGCGGCAGCATGACTTCGGTGCCCTGAGCCCGGCCCTGACGCCGTCGCCCTGCGAGAACAACGGAGACGTCGTCACGAAGCGCGGTACAGTCGCGCAATGACTGAAGGCCCGGGTGTACAAGGGAGTGCAGGGCCATCGATCACCAACTTGCGCGGGCACCGGGATGCCCAGCAGCTTTTCGCCGAAGCCGGGAGCATCTGACGTTTTTGAAATCCTGCCGGAGTTGGCGATACTCACCAGCGACATTCTTGGTCGGAGCGCAGCACGAAGCCGCCGCTTCATGCAGCACCTCTGAAGGCTCGGCGAACGCCGCAGCGGGGGTCAGAGACGACCGAATTAACCGAGGGGTTTGGTAATGGCTGATCAACTCCAGCACGCAACCGAGGCGTTGCGGAAAGCGCTGGTGCAGGTGGAGCGCCTGAAGCGCACCAACCGCGCGCTGCTGGAGCGGGCCAGCGAGCCGATCGCGATCGTGGGCATGTCCTGCCGGTTCCCCGGTGGCGTCGACTCCCCGGAAGCCTTGTGGCAGATGGTCGCCGACGGCCGCGACGTGATCTCGGAATTCCCGACCGACCGCGGCTGGGACGTGGGCGCGCTGTTCGACCCCGATCCCGACGCGGCGCACAAGACCTATGCCAACACCGGCGGCTTCGTCGACGGCGTCGCCGACTTCGATCCGGCGTTCTTCGGGATCGCCCCCAGCGAGGCGTTGGCCATGGATCCCCAGCACCGGATGCTGCTGGAGTTGTCCTGGGAAGCACTGGAGCGGGCCGGGATCGACCCGGGCGGACTGCGCGGCAGCGCCACCGGTGTGTTTGCCGGGATCATCGCCCAGGGCTACGGCATGTTTGCTGAAGAGATTGAGGGCTACCGGCTCACCGGTATGACGTCCAGTGTCGCGTCCGGCCGGGTGTCCTACGTGCTGGGTCTGGAAGGTCCGGCGGTGTCGGTGGACACGGCGTGTTCGTCGTCGCTGGTGGCGTTGCACATGGCGGTGCAGTCGCTGCGCACGGGAGAGTGCGACCTGGCCCTGGCCGGCGGCGCCACCGTCAACGCCACCCCGACGGTCTTCGTGGAGTTCAGCCGGCATCGTGGCCTGGCTCCGAACGGACGGTGCAAGGCGTACGCGCAGGCCGCCGACGGCGTCGGCTGGTCCGAGGGCGGCGCCATGGTGGTGGTGGAGCGGCTTTCGGACGCGCAGCGCCTCGGCCATCCGGTGCTGGCCGTGGTGCGGGGCACGGCGGTGAACCAGGACGGCGCCTCCAACGGCTTGACCGCGCCGAACGGTCCCTCGCAGCAGCGGGTGGTGCGGGCTGCGCTGGCCAACGCCGGATTGTCGGCCACTGACGTGGACGTGGTGGAAGGTCACGGCACGGGTACCACGCTGGGCGATCCGATCGAGGCGCAGGCGTTGCTGGCCACCTACGGACAGGGGCGCACGCAACCGCTGTGGTTGGGGTCGGTCAAGTCGAACATGGGCCACACCCAGGCCGCCGCCGGAGTCGCGGGCGTGATCAAGATGGTGCAGGCGATGCGGCACCAGGTCTTGCCCGCGACGCTGCACGTCGACGCACCCAGCCCACATGTGGACTGGTCGGCGGGTTCTGTTGCGCTGCTGACCGAGTCGCAGGCATGGCCGGCCGGCGACCGCGCTCGCCGCGCGGCAGTGTCGTCGTTCGGGATCAGCGGCACCAACGCCCATGTGATTATCGAGTCGGTGCCGGAGTCGCCGGCGCGCGAGCCCGGCCCGGCGCGGCCCGCGGTGCCGTGGGTGCTGTCGGCCAAGTCGGAGACCGCGTTGCGGTCGCAGGCGGCCCGACTAGCCGAATACCTGGGTGCCCGAGACGATTTGGACGTAGCCGACGTCGGTTGGTCCCTGGCGGGCCGGTCGGTTTTCGAGCACCGCGCCGTCGTGGTCGGCGCGGACCGGCAGGCATTGCTGGCCGGGTTGGCCGAGGTGGCCGACGACGCCCCGGCCGCCACGGTCATCCGCGGTGTCGCTCAGCCGGTCGGCAAGACCGTCTTCGTCTTTCCCGGCCAGGGCTCCCAATGGGTCGGCATGGGCGTCGAATTGCTGGACACCGCACCAGCTTTCGCCCGTCAGATCGAGGCGTGCGAGGCGGCGTTCGCGGAGTTCGTGGACTGGTCGTTGATCGACGTCCTGCGCGGCGCGCCCGGTGCGCCCGGCTTGGACCGCGTCGACGTCGTACAGCCGGTGCTGTTCGCGGTCATGGTGTCCTTGGCCGAACTGTGGAAGTCGCTCGGGGTGCGCCCCGACGCGGTCATCGGGCACTCCCAGGGTGAGATCGCCGCCGCTTTCGTCGCGGGCGGACTGTCCCTGCGAGACGCGGCCAAGGTGGTCACGCTGCGCAGCCGGCTGCTGACCGGTTTGGCCGGTCCCGGTGGCATGGTGTCCATCGCGTGCGGTGTCGAGCAGGCGCGTGAGTTGTTGGCGCCGTTCGGTGCCCGTATCGACATCGCCGCCGTCAACGGTCCGTCGGCGGTCGTGGTGTCCGGGCAGGTGACCGCGCTCGAGGAACTGATCGCGGTGTGCACGGACCGGGAATTGCGCGTCCGCCGCATCGACGTCGACTACGCGTCGCACTCGGCCGAGGTCGAAGCCATCCGCAGCGAACTCGCCGAGGTGCTGGCCGGGATAGCACCGATGTCGTCGCGTACCGCATTCTTCTCGACGGTGACCGGAAGCCGTTTGGACACCGCCGATCTGGATGCCGACTACTGGTATCGCAACATCCGCCAGACGGTGCAGCTCGACCAGGCCGTGCGCAGCGCGTGCGGGCACGGGTATCGGGTGTTCATCGAATCCAGCCCGCACCCGGCCCTCATCACCGGCATCGAGAACACCGTCACCGACTGTGTGGCGGGCGACGCCGAACCGATCGTGGTGCCGACCCTGGGACGCGAGGACGGCGGGCTGCGGCGATTCCTGTCCTCAGCCGCCGCGGCCTGTGTTGCCGGCGTCGCAGTGGACTGGCGCGGCGCGCTGGCCGGGGCGAGTTTGGTGGAGTTGCCCACGTATGCCTTTGACCGGCGGCGCTTTTGGCTGTCCAGCGAAGCTTTCGACGCCGACGCGTCGGGTCTGGGATTGGCTGCCAGCGAACACCCGCTGATGCGCGCTGTGGTGGAGCTACCGGCCTCGGGCGGGGTAGTGCTGACCGGACGGCTGTCGCCGACCGCGCAGGGCTGGCTGGCCGACCACGCGGTGTCGGGAATGGTGGTATTTCCCGGAACCGGGTTCGTGGAGTTGGCGATCCGCGCCGGCGACGAAGTCGGTTGCTCGGTGGTCGACGAGCTGACGTTGCGGTCCCCGCTGGTGATTCCCGGCGGCAATTCGGTTGCGGTGCAAGTGGTCGTCGGTGCGGCCGCCGACGAGACCGGGCAGCGCAGCGTGTCCATCTACTCCCACGCCGACGTCGACGGCGCGTGGGTGTGCCATGCCGAGGGAACCTTGAGCGCCGCGACCGTCGAACCCGACGCGGACCTGTCGGTCTGGCCTCCGGCGGGTGCAGTCGGGATCGACCTGTCCGACGGCTACGAGCGGCTGGCCCAGCAGGGCTACGGGTACGGACCGGCGTTTCGCGGGCTGACCGCATTGTGGTCCCGAGGCGAGGAATTGTTCGCCGAGGTGACATTGCCGGAGGCGGCCGGCGGCGCCACCGGATTCGGCGTGCACCCCGCCCTGCTGGACGCCGCGCTGCACGCGGCGGTACTGGCGAACCCGGCGGGCGACGTGGTGCTGCCCTTCTCCTGGCAGGGCGTGTCGTTGCATGCCGCGGGGGCGTCGAGTGTGCGAGCGCGGATCGCGCCGGTCGGACAGTCGGCGGTCTCGGTGGAACTGGCCGACGGGTTGGGTCTGCCGGTGTTGTCGGTGCAGGCGATGGCGGCCCGCCCGATCTCCGAGCAGCGGTTGCGGGCCGCGGTCTCCGGGACCGGTCCCGACCGGCTGTTCGAGATGGCCTGGGCGCCGGCCACCTCCGCCGGCGCCGACATTCCGTCCTACCAGATCTTCGAATCCGTTGCGTTGCATACCGATCCGGTGAGCGAAACATATGAGCGCACCCGCAGCGCACTGACCGCCGTGCAGTCCTGGCTGAGCGACCATGAATCGGGAGTCTTGGTGGTCGCGACCCGAGGCGCGGTGGCGCTGCCGGGCGACGACGTCACCGATCTGCCGGGCGCGGCGGTCTGGGGTCTGGTGCGCTCGGCGCAGACCGAGAATCCGGGCCGGCTGGTGTTGGTCGATTCCGATGCGCCCGTTGATGATTCGACGGTAGCGGCCGCGCTCGCGGTCGGGGAGCCGCAGGTGTTGCTGCGGGCGGGGCAGGCCTACACCCCGCGGGTGCGCGCCAGTCGTGCCGTCGACGGCATCCTGGATCCGCCGGCCGGGGAGGGACCGTGGCGGCTGGGGCTCAGCAGCGCAGGCACATTCGAGAACCTGCAACTGGAACCGGTGCCGAACGCCGGCGCCCCGTTGCAGCCGGGTTATGTCCGGGTCGCGCTGCGGGCCATCGCGGCCAACTTCCGCGACATCATGATCACCCTGGGCATGTTCACCCACGAAGCGCTGCTGGGCGGTGAAGGTGCCGGTGTGGTCGTCGAAGTCGGCCCCGGCGTCACCGATTTCGCGGTCGGCGACGCGGTGTATGGCTTCTTCCCCGACACCAGCGGCACCCTGGTGCCCGGCGACGTCCGATTGCTGCTGCCGATGCCTTCGGACTGGACCTACGCCGAAGCCGCCGCGATCTCGGCCGTCTTCACCACCGCGTGGTTCGCGTTCATCGACCTGGCGGCCGCCAAACCAGGGCAACGGGTCCTGATCCACGCCGCCGCGGGTGGCGTGGGCATGGCCGCCACCCAGCTGGCCCGGCACCTGGGTCTGGAAGTGTTCGCCACCGCCAGCAAGGGCAAGTGGGACACGCTGCGCGCGATGGGATTCGACGAGGACCACATCTCCGATTCGCGCAGCCTGGAGTTCGAGGAGAAGTTCCGCACCGTCACCGGTGGGGCGGGATTCGACATCGTGCTGGACTCGCTGGCCGGCGAATTCGTCGACGCCTCACTGCGTTTGGTCGCACCCGGTGGCATCTTCCTGGAAATGGGCAAGACCGACATCCGCGACCCCGGCGCGGTCGCCCAGGAGTACCCGGGCGTGCGGTACCGGGCCTTCGACCTGTTCGAACCCGGCCGTCCTCGCATGCACGAGTACATGCTGGACCTCGCCGAACTCTTCGACACCGGCGTGCTGCGCCCGTTGCCGGTCACGACGTTCGACATCCGGCGGGCACCGGCGGCGCTGCGATACCTGAGCCAGGCGCGCCACATCGGCAAGGTCGTCCTGACGCTGCCCGACGCATGGGCACAGGGCACGGTGCTGATCACCGGTGGCACCGGCATGGTCGGTTCGGCGTTGGCGCGTCACGTCGTCGCACGACACGGGGTGCGGCATCTGCTGCTGCTCAGCCGACGCGGCCCGGACGCGCCGGGAGCCGTGGCGTTGACCGCCGAGCTGGAGGCCGCGGGCGCCCAGGTGCAGGTGCTGGCGTGTGACGCGGCCGACCGGCCGACCTTGGCGAAGGTGATCGCCGACATCCCGGTGCAGCGGCCGCTGTCGGCGGTGATCCACGCAGCCGGGGTGCTCGACGATGCGGTGCTCACCTCCCTGACACCGGAGCGGGTTGACCCGGTGTTGCGGGCCAAGGTGGACGGCGCCTGGAACCTGCACGAGTTGACGCGCGACCTGGATGTGTCTGCGTTCGTGCTGTTTTCGTCGATGGCCGGACTGGTGGGCTCGTCGGGGCAGGCCAACTATTCGGCGGCGAACTGCTTCCTGGACGCACTGGCCGCGCACCGGCGCGCCCATCGGCTGCCGGCGATGTCGCTGGGCTGGGGGCTGTGGGATCAGGCCAGCGACATGACGGGCGGGCTGGACGCCGCCGATCTGGCACGTCTGGGCCGCGAAGGGGTCCTGGCGTTGTCGTCGCAGGAGGCGCTGGAACTGTTCGACACCGCGTTGATCGTCGACGAGCCGTTCCTGGTGCCTGCCCGTATCGACCTGTCCGCGTTGCGGGCCCACGCGGTCGCGGTGCCGCCGATGTTCCGCGATCTCGTCAACGCGCCGACCCGCCGTCAGGTGGACGACTCACTGGCCGCCGCCAAGTCGAAATCCGCTCTCGCGCAACGCTTGCATGCGCTGTCAGAGCCCGAGCAGCATGCTCTGTTGCTGGACCTGGTGCGTTCCCACATCGCTACGGTGCTCGGTAACGTCACCCCGGAGGCCGTCGACCCCGACAAGGCTTTCCAGGAGTTGGGTTTCGACTCGCTGACCGCCGTGGAGATGCGCAACCGCCTCAAAACCGCGACCGGCCTTTCGCTTTCACCGACCCTCATCTTCGACTATCCGACCCCCAACGGCCTGGCCTCCTACATCCGCACCGAACTCGCCGGCGTGCCGCAGGAGATCAAGCACGTCCCGGCGGTGCGCACCGACACCACTGACGACCAGATCGCGATCGTCGGCATGTCGTGCCGCTACCCGGGTGGGGTGCAATCCCCGGAAGACCTCTGGGACATGGTGATCCGGGGCCGCGATGTGCTGTCGGATTTCCCGACCGATCGGGGCTGGGACCTGGGCGGGCTCTACAACCCCGATCCCGACGTCGCCGGCACCTGCTACACGCGCACCGGCGGCTTCCTGGACGGTGTCGCCGACTTCGACCCGGCGTTCTTCGGGATCGCGCCCAGTGAAGCGCTGGCGATGGATCCTCAGCAACGTCTGTTCCTGGAACTGTCCTGGGAAGCGTTGGAGCGCAGCGGAATCGACGCCGCGGCACTGCGCGGCAGCGCGACCGGTGTGTTCGCCGGCGTGTACACCCAGGGTTACGGGATCGGCGCGGCGCAGACCGCGGAGGGTTTCCGGTTGACCGGGCAGTCCTCGAGTGTCGCGTCGGGCCGGGTGGCGTATGTGCTGGGTCTGGAAGGTCCGGCGGTCTCGGTGGATACGGCGTGTTCGTCGTCGTTGGTGGCGTTGCACATGGCGGTGCAGTCGCTGCGGTCGGGGGAGTGCGATCTTGCGCTGGCTGGTGGGGTCACCGTCAACGCCACACCGGACATCTTCGTGGAGTTCAGCCGCATGCGCGGACTGTCGGCCGACGGGCGCTGCAAGGCTTTCGCCGGCGCGGCCGACGGCACCGGCTTCTCCGAGGGCGGCGGAATGCTGGTGGTGGAGCGGCTTTCGGACGCGCAGCGGCTGGGGCATCCGGTGCTGGCGGTGGTGCGGGGTTCGGCGATCAACCAGGACGGCGCCTCCAACGGCTTGACCGCGCCGAACGGTCCCTCGCAGCAGCGGGTGGTGCGGGCGGCGCTGGCCAACGCGGGTTTGTCGGCGGCCGATGTGGATGCGGTCGAGGGGCACGGCACCGGCACCACGCTGGGCGATCCCATCGAGGCCCAGGCGCTGCTGGCCACTTACGGGCAGGGCCGCACCCAACCGTTGTGGTTGGGGTCGGTCAAGTCGAACATGGGTCACACCCAGGCCGGTGCCGGTGTGGCCGGTGTGATCAAGATGGTCCAGGCAATGCGGCACGAGGTGTTGCCGGCGACGTTGCACGTCGACACGCCCAGCCCGCATGTGGACTGGACGACGGGTTCTGTTGCGCTGCTGACCGAATCTCAGGGGTGGCCGGCCGAGGGCGGGCCCCGGCGCGCGGGGGTGTCGTCGTTCGGGATCAGCGGCACCAACGCGCATGTGATCATCGAGTCGGTGCCGGCGGCGCCGCCTCGGGAGCCCGGCCCGGTGCGGCATGCGGTGCCCTGGGTCGTGTCGGCCAAGTCCGCCGCGGCGCTGCGCACGCAGGCGGCCCGGTTGGCCGAATACATCGGTGCCCGCGCCGCTTTGGATGCCGTCGACGTCGGTTGGTCCCTGGCCAGCCGGTCCGCCTTCGAGCACCGCGCGGTCGTCGTCGGTGAAGACCGGGACGCCCTGCTGGCCGGCCTCTCGGAGTTGGCTTCCGAAGATGGGACCGGTGCAGGCATCCAAGGGGTCGCTCAGCCCGGCAAGACCGCCTTCGTGTTCCCGGGTCAAGGCGCCCAGATGCTGGGCATGGGAATACGGTTGCACGCGGCCTATCCGGTGTTCGCCGAGGCGTTCAACGCCGTCGTCACCGAATTGGACCGCCACCTGCTGCGCCCACTGCGTGAGGTGATGTGGGGTCCGGAGGAAAGCCTGCTCAACAGCACCGAGTTCGCGCAGCCGGCGTTGTTCGCCGTCGAGGTCGCGCTGTTCCGGTTGCTGGAATCCTGGGGTGTGCGAGCCGATTTCGTGATGGGGCATTCCGTCGGCGAGCTGTCGGCCGCACACGTGGCCGGTGTGCTGTCGTTGGAGAACGCCGCGGTCCTGGTTGCCGCGCGGGGCCGGTTCATGCAGCGCCTCGATGCCGGCGGCGCCATGGCCGCGGTGCAGGCCACCGAGGACGAGGTCAGGCCGCTGCTGGGTCCCGAGGTCAGCATCGCCGCGGTCAACGGCCCTGCCTCGGTGGTCATTTCGGGTGCCTCCGACCAGGTGGCCGCGCTGGTCGACCAATTCCGTGCCGACGGTCGCCGGGTCCACCCGCTCGCGGTGTCACACGCGTTCCACTCGGCACTGATGGACCCGATGATCGACGAGTTCGGGGCGGTCGCCGCCGGACTTCCATTCGGGCCGCCGACAATCCCGGTCATCTCGAACGTGACCGGCGCGCTCGCCGGAGACGACTTCGGCACGGCCGCCTACTGGAAACGTCATGCGCGGGAAGCGGTTCGGTTCTCCGACAGCATCCGCTTCGCGCAGTCGGCCGGCGCGACCCGCTTCCTCGAGGTCGGTCCCAGCGGTGGTTTGACGGCCGCCATCGAAGAGTCGCTGCCCGATGCCGCGGTCGCCACGATCAGCACGATGCGCAAGGACCGGCCCGAACTGACGACGCTGACCACTGCGATGGCCCAGGCATTCGTCGCGGGTGTGCCGGTGGACTGGCAGGCGTTGCTTGGGCAGGCCGATTTCGTCGAACTGCCCACGTATGCCTTTGAGCGACGCAGATTTTGGCTGTCCAATGACGGCGCGACGGTGGACGCGGCCGGCTTGGGCTTGACCGCGGGTGAGCACGCGTTGCTGGGCGCGGTGGTCGAATTGCCGTCGTCGGGCGGGGTGGTGCTGACCGGTCGGCTTTCCTCGGCCGCCCACGGCTGGCTGCGCGACCACGCGGTGGGTGGCGTGGTGATCTTCCCGGGTGCCGGTTTCGTGGAGCTGGCCATCCGCGCCGGTGACCAGGTCGGCTGCTCGGTGGTCGACGAACTGACCCTGGCCGCTCCGCTGATCGTGCCCGAATCGGGTTCGGTGGCGGTGCAAGTCGTGGTCGACGCCGCGGACGAAACCGGTTCCCGGCAGGTGTCGGTGTTCTCCCGCGCCGAGGGATCGGGATGGCTGCTGCACGCCGAGGGTTCGGTGAGTGCCGGTGCCGCGCAGTCCGGTACGGATCTGTCGGCGTGGCCGCCGGTGGGAGCCCAGCCGGTGGACGTGTCCGGAACCTATGAGCGGCTGGCCGAAAGTGGGTATGGCTACGGTCCGGCGTTCCAGGGTCTGACGGCGATGTGGCGGCGCGGTGACGACGTGTTCGCCGAAGTGACGCTGCCTGCCACGGCCGGGTTGTCCTCGGCGGGCTTCGGGGTGCATCCGGTGGTGCTGGATGCGGCCCTGCACGCGCTGATCGCGACCGGGGATGTGATCGACCGTGCCGACGGGGTCCTGGTCCCGTTCGCCTGGCAGGGCGTATCTCTGCACGCGGCGGGCGCGTCGGCGGTGCGGGCCCGCATCACGCCGACCGGACCGTCGTCGGTGTCGGTGGAACTGGCCGACGCGCTGGGTCTGCCGGTGTTGTCGGTGGCCTCGATGGTGGCCCGCCCGGTGACCGAGCAACAGCTCAAGGCCGCCCTGTCCGGTTCCGGCGCCGACCGGCTGTTCGACGTGGTCTGGTCGCCGTCACCGGCGTCGACGACCGATGGCACCCCGGTCTACCAAGTGTTCGAGTCGCAGCCCGTCGCCGGCGACACCCTCGCCGGGGTGTATGCGGCGACGCACGCCGCGCTGCGTGCCGTGCAGTCCTGGCTCGCCGAACACGACGCCGGGGTGCTGGTAGTGGTCACCAGAGGCGCCGTGGCGGCGCCCGGCGAGGACGTCACCGACCTGGCCGGAGCCGCGGTCTGGGGCCTGGTGCGGTCAGCCCAGACCGAGCATCCCGGCCGGATCGTGTTGGTGGACACCGACGTATCCATCGGCGACGACGAAGCGGCGGCCGTCCTGGCGGTGGGTGAGCCGCAGGTCTTGTTGCGCAACGGAACCACCCACATCGCACGGGTACACGGCAGCCGCGCCGCACGCGGGCTGTTGACCCTGCCCGCCGAGGGCCCCTGGCGATTGGGCATGAGCACCCCGGGCACGTTCGAGAACCTGCGCGCCGAACCGATCCCCGACCTCGATGGCCCGTTGCCGCCGCGTCAGGTCCGCATCGCCACCACGGCGATGGCCGCCAACTTCCGCGACGTGATGATCGCGCTGGGACTCTACCCCGACGCCCACGCGGCCATGGGCGTCGAGGCCGCCGGAACGGTGATCGAAACCGGTTCGCAGGCAACCCGTTTCGCGGTGGGCACTCGGGTCACCGGGCTGTTCCCGGACGGAACCGGGACCGTGGCCACCACCGACGAACGGCTGCTGATCGAGATACCGGCCGGGTGGTCCGACACCGCCGCGGCCACCGCCCCCGTGGTCTTCGCGACCGCCTACTACGCGCTGAAGGTTCTCGCCGATGTGCGGCCCGGGCAACGGCTGCTGGTGCATGCGGCCGCCGGCGGGGTGGGCATGGCCGCGGTGCAGCTGGCCCGGCACTGGGGTATGGAGGTCTTCGCCACCGCCAGCAAGGGCAAGTGGGACACGTTGCGGGCCTTGGGGTTCGATGACGATCACATCGCCGATTCACGCAGCCTGGAGTTCGAGGAGAAGTTCCGCGCGGTAGCCGCCAGGGCAGGCGCAGCCGGAATGGATGTCGTGCTCGATTCACTGTCCGGCGATTTCGTCGACGCCTCGCTACGACTGGTCACCCCGGGCGGGATCTTCCTGGAAATGGGTAAGACCGACATCCGCGATGCCGCTGTGGTGGCCGAGCAACACACCGGTGTGCGCTACCGCGCCTTCGACCTGTTCGAGGCCGGGCCCGACCACATCCAGCGGATGCTGAGCGAACTGTCCGAACTGTTCGCCGCCGGCGTCCTGAATCCGTTGCCGGTCACCACGTTCGACGTTCGACGGGCACCGGCCGCGTTGCGCTACCTGAGCCAGGCGCGTCACGTCGGCAAGGTGGTGATGAGCACCAGTTCTGCGGTGGCGGACGGCACGGTCCTGATCACCGGCGGCACCGGCATGGCGGGTTCCGCGCTGGCCCGGCACCTGGTGACCCGCCACCGGGCGCGCCACCTGGTGCTGGTGAGTCGTCGTGGGCCGGATGCACCGGGGGCGGCCGAACTGACCGAAGAGCTGACCGCGGCCGGCGCTGACGTTCGGGTAATCGCCTGTGACGCCGCCGATCGGGACGCCTTGGCCGAGGTGATCGCCTCCATCCCGGCGCAGCATCCGTTGTCGGCGGTGATCCATGCGGCGGGGACCCTGGACGACGCGGTGGTGACGTCGCTGACCCCGGACCGCGTCGATGCGGCGCTGCGGGCCAAGATCGACGCTGCCTGGAACCTGCACGAGTTGACCCGCGACCTGAAACTGTCCGCGTTCGTGATGTTTTCGTCGATCGCAGGTCTGGCCGGCGCCTCCGGGCAGGCCAACTACGCGGCGGGCAACTCGTTCCTGGACGCGCTGGCCGCCCACCGGCACGCGCACGGGCTGCCGGCCATCTCCCTCGGCTGGGGGCTGTGGGACCAGACCAGCAGCATGACCGGCGAATTGGGCAAGGCCGATCTGGCCCGCTTCGCCCGCGACGGCATCGTGGCGATGTCGTCGGACGAAGCACTCGAACTGCTCGACACCGCGCTGATCCTCGACGAGCCGTTCCTGCTGCCGGCCCACATCGACCTGGTGGCGCTGCGCGCCAAGTTCGACGCCGGCACGTTGCCGCCGATGTTCGTCGACCTGATCAACGCTCCGGCGCGACGGCAGGTCGACGACTCACTGGCCGCCGCCAAGTCGAAATCCGCGCTGCTGCAACGCCTGGACGGCCTGCCCGAGGATGAGCAGCACACCATCCTGCTGGATCTGGTGCGCTCGCACATCGCCACCGTACTGGGCAGCGGCACACCGGAATCCATCCATCCCGACCGCGCCTTCCAGGAACTGGGCTTCGACTCGCTGACCGCGGTCGAGATGCGCAACCGGCTCAAAGCCGCCACCGGCCTGCCACTTTCGCCGACACTGATCTTCGACTACCCGAACTCGGCTGCGCTGGCCGGCTACTTCCGCCAGGAGTTGCTGGGCAGCGACAGCCCGCAGGCTCAACCCGCGGCGCCGGGTGAAGAGGAGCTGCAGCGGGTGGTCGCCTCCATTCCGGTACGGCGACTGCGTCAGGCCGGCGTGCTGGATCTGTTGCTGAGCCTTGCCGACGAGGCCAACGCTACGGACGGCGACCGCAACGGCGCCCAGGACGCGCCGGGTGGGACGGCCGTGAAGGACATCGCCGACATGGACCTCGACGATCTGGTCAGCGCGGCGTTCATGGACGACGACGAATAGTGGCAATGCAGTGAGGGTCGCCGTCACCGGGGCCAGCGGAGTCCTCGGCCGCGGCCTGGTCGCCAGGCTGCTCAGCCAGGGTCACGAAGTGATGGGAATCGACATCCGCCGGCCCGAAAGCTGGCCGAGCGCAGCCGAGTTCGTTGCCACAAACCTCCGCGACGCGGCGACGGTGCGGCGGGCCGTGTCCGGCGCGGACGCGGTCGCGCATCTCGAGCCCGCACCCGACGCCATGTCCGACGTCCTGCACGCCGACGGCAAACGCATCGTGTTCGCGTCTTCGGCGCGCGTCTACGGCGACGTGATCGGACCGGTGACCGAAGACGCGCCGACGGCTTCCGACGGCACCGGACACGCGCACGCCGAACGGCTGCTTGCGGCGTCCGGAACACCGTGGGTCGCGGTCCGTTTGCCGCTCGTGGTGGGCCGCGGTGCCGACGACGAGCTGCGCCGTGTCGCGGCGCTACCGGTGCTGCCCGTCGACTCCGCCGATCGCCGGGTGCAACTGGTGCACGTCGACGACGCGCTGCGGCTGCTGAACGCAGCACTGGTGCGCGACGAGTTCGTCAGCGGCCCAGTCAATCTCGCGGCGTCAGGCTCGCTGACCTGGCGGCAGGTGGCGGCGGCCCTGGGTCGTCGGGTCCTGCCGGTCGGGACCAAACTCGCCGGGCGGAGCCGTTTCTCGGTCCTGCGGAGTGCTCCACTGCTGGATACCTCGCGGTTGCAGCACGTTTGGGAGTTCACCCCGGCCTGGACCGCCGAGGAATGCCTGGAGGATTTCGCCTTGGCGGTGCGAGGTCGAGTCACGCTGGGCAAGCGGGTGCTGTCGGTGCCGTGGCGATTGGCGCCCGTCCAGGATCTGCCGGCGGTCGACACCGCCGCAGACGACGGCGTCGTACCGCAACTGGCGGGCCCGGAAGGGGCCAACGGCGAGTTCGACACCCCGATCGACCCGCGGTTCCCGACGTTCCTGGCCACCAACCTGTCCGAGGCGCTGCCCGGGCCGTTCTCGCCGTCGTCGGCGTCGGTGACGGTACGGGGACTCCGCGCCGGCGGTGTCGGCATCGCCGAACGGTTGCGGCCGGGTGGTGTGGTGCAGAAGGAAATCGCGATGCGCACGGTCGCGGTGTTCGCGCACCGGCTCTACGGCGCGATCACGTCAGCGCACTTCATGGCCGAGACCGTCCCGTTCGCCAAACCGACGACCATCGTCAGCAACAGCGGATTCTTCGGTCCGAGCATGGCCTCGCTGCCGATCTTCGGTGACCAACGGCCACCGTCGCAGACCAATCCCGTTCGCCGCCAACTGCGGACTTTGCGCAACATCGGGGTGTTCGGCGTCAACCTGGTGGGGCTGTCCGCCGGCTCGCCGCTCGACACCGGTGACTACATCGCCGATATCGAGCGCCTGGAACAACTCGTCGGTGACGACGTCGCCGGCCTCGGCGATCGGAGGCTGCGCAGCCTGATCCTGTTGGCGCGCGACCACGTCGTGCACGGCTGGCTGCTGGCGTCGGGTTCGTTCATGCTGTGCGCGGCGTTCAACGTGTTGCTGCGCGGGTTGTGCGGACGGGAAACCGCCCCGGCGGCCGGACCGGAACTGGTCAGCGCCCGGTCGGTGGAGGCGGTGCAGCGCCTGGTGGCGGCGGCCCACTCCGATCCGACGGTGATGGGCGTGCTCGCCGAACCCGGCGAACGACTGGACAAGCTGGCCGTGGAGGCTCCGGAGTTTCACTCCGCGGTGCTGGCCGAGCTGGCACTGATGGGACACCGCGGCCCGGCCGAAGTCGAGATGCTGTCGACGAGTTACGCCGACGATCCTGAGCTGCTGATCCGGATGGTGACCAAGACACTCGGCGCACCGCCCGCCCCGGCGCCACGATACACGCCGATTCCGTTGCGCGCCAGGCCGATTGCTGTGCTGGCCGCACGGCAGTTGCGCGACCGTGAGGTGCGCCGCGACCGGATGGTGCGCGCCATCTGGGTGCTGCGCGGGCTGCTGCGCGAGTACGGACGTCGGCAGGCCGAGGAAGGCGTGTTCGGGTCCCCCGACGACGTGTTCTACCTGCTGGTCGACGAGCTCGACGCGTTGCCGCCCAACGTTTCCGAGTTGGTGGCCCGGCGTCGCGCCGAGCAGCGTCGCCTGATCGCCGTCGTCCCGCCGATCGTGTTCAGCGGCGCCTGGCAGCCGACCACGTCGTCGGCGGCGGTGCTGGCCGGCGGGGACACCCTGCGCGGAGTCGGCGTCTGCGGCGGCCGGGTGCGCGGGCGGGTGCGGATCGTGCGCCCCGAGACCATCGACGACCTGCAACCCGGCGAGATCCTCGTCGCCGAAGTCACCGACGTCGGTTACACCGCCGCGTTCTGCTACGCCGCCGCGGTGGTCACCGAGCTGGGCGGGCCCATGTCCCATGCCGCCGTGGTGGCCCGCGAGTTCGGGTTCCCGTGCGTCGTCGACGTGCGGGACGCGACCCGCGTGTTGCCCTTGGGTGCGCTGGTCGAAGTCGACGGCACGACGGGCGAAATCCACCTTCTCGAACCCTGATCGAGCTAATCTGTGCTGCACGTCCGACGAGGGCCGGGAGGTGCGCAATGTCGTTCGTGGTTGCCACGCCCGAGTTAATGTCGGCTGCCGCAGCGCAATTGGCGACAATCGGGTCAGCGGTCAACGCCGCCAACGCATTTGCCGCAACCCCGACGGTCGAGGTGCTCGCCGCCGGGGCCGACGAAGTGTCGGCGGCCGTGGCGGCCCTGTTCGGTCGGCACGCGCTGGGGTATCAAGCGCTCAGCGTGCAAGCGGAAACCCTCCACGCCCAGTTCGTGGCAACACTCGCCGCCGCGACCCAGGCGTATGCAAGTGCCGAAACCGCCGCCGCGGCGCCGCTGACCGACCTGCTCAACCTGATCAACACGCCGTTCCGGCTGGTGCTGGGCCGTCCGCTGATCGGCAACGGCACCGACGGGGCCGCCGGCACCGGAGCCGACGGCGGCGCCGGGGGACTGCTGTTCGGCAACGGGGGCGCGGGCGGTTCTGGCGGCGGTGCGCATCCGGCCGGCGGGCGGGGCGGCGCCGCGGGACTACTCGGCAATGGCGGGGCGGGCGGTGCGGGCGCCGAAGGAGCCGTCGGAGGTTCGGGCGGCAACGGCGGCTGGTTGTTCGGCAACGGCGGCGTCGGGGGCGCCGGCGGTGATGCTCCGCTCGGTATCGGCGGTCTCGGAGGGGCCGGCGGCCAGGCGATCCTGCTCGGTGCCGGAGGGGGCGGTGGCGCCGGCGGGCAGGGCGCCAACGGCGGCGGCAACGGCGGCGGCAACGGCGGTGCCGGTGGATGGGGCGGACTGTGGGCCGGTAACGGCGGAGCCGGCGGCGCGGGTGGTCTGGCCACCGCGGCGGGTAACGGCGGGATCGGTGGCGCCGGTGGTAACGCGTGGTTGGTCGGCGACGGCGGGGCCGGCGGCCACGGTGCCGCGGCCACGGCCCCCGCAGACACTGGCGGACTCGGCGGCGCCGGAGGTGCCGGGGGCAGCGGCGGGCTGTTGTTCGGCAACGGCGGGACCGGCGGCGGAGGCGGGACCAGCGCTGCCGGCGGCATCGGCGGCGCGGGCGGTCTCGGCGGCAATGCCGGGCTGATCGGGTCCGGCGGCGCCGGAGGCGGCGGCGGCCTGGGCGGCGGGCACTTCAGTGAAACCGGCGGCAGCGGCGGCAGCGGCGGCGCGGGTGGCTGGTTGTTCGGCAACGGCGGTGCCGGCGGAGCCGGCGGCGACGCGCTGACCCAGGCGAGCGGCGCGGGTGGTGACGGCGGTGTCGGTGGCGCGGGCGGTGCCGCCAGGCTGTTCGGCGACGGCGGGCTCGGCGGGGCGGGAGGTGCCGGCGGTCAGGCGAACGGCGCCGGCGATGCGGGGGGAGCGGGCGCGCGTGGCGGTCGCGGCGGCTCCGGTGGCTGGGTCTTCGGCAACGGCGGCGGCGGTGGTCGCGGCGGGGTCGGCGGATCGTCGGACACCGCAGCCGGCGGGCCGGGCGGGGCCGGCGGCGACGGGGGATCGACCACCCTGGTCGGCGACGGCGGCAATGGTGGCGCAGGCGGGGCCGGGGGACAGGGCGCGATCGTCGGCACCGGCGGCCCGGGCGGCACTGGTGGCGCGGCGGGGCTGCTGTTCGGCAGCGACGGCAGCACCGGCGCGGCGGGCTAGAGCGACCAGCTGTTGGGCTCGGGCCGGAAGCAGAACGCGGGCGCGGGCGGCAGCGGGCGTCGCTCACCGATCGTGATCGCGTCCATGATCAACGCGACATAGCGTTGCCAGCCGTTGCCGGTGTCCATCGTCGACAGCACGCTGTAGAGCATCGCGATCAGCCGGGGTAGGTCGTCGGCGACCAGGTCGTCGCGGATCCGGCCTTCCCGCTGCCCGCGGCGCACCAGCTCGCCGAGCGCCTCGTTCAACTCGTCCGAGACGTCGGCGGTCAGCGATCCGGCGCGTCGGGCGGCCATCAACAGGTTCTGGTCCCGGGCCCCGAGCGTGATCGCCGCTTCGATCAACTGAGTGAGGCCGCGCAGCGGGTCGGCGCAACGCAGTGCATCAGCCAGCGCCGGGCCCAGTTCCTCGCCGATGCTCTGATCCAGGGCCGCCCGGACCAGTTCGCCCTTGGTGGGGAACCGGCGGTACAAGGTCCGCTCGCCGACGCCGGCGCGACGCGCGACGGCCTCCACCGGGGCGTCCGGACCGAGTTCGCCGTAGACGTCCCGCGCGGCACGCAGAATCCGCTCGACATTGCGGGCGGCATCGGCTCGCAGAGTCGGCCGGTCTTCGACGGCTGTCACCGCTACAGCGTAACCGCCGGTTGACTGCCGATGCCGACAGCTCTACGCTCGAACAACTGGCAGACCTCTGACACTTAACGGGAATCAGCTTTGATGTCAACCACTTCCGATGTGCGCTCCGAACCGGAGCTGCCGGTGATTCCCGTCCCACGCGCGCCGCACTGCCCGCTGGCGCCGCCCGCCGACTTCGCCGACTGGCGCGACGGGCAGGGCTTGCGGCGGGTGATGTGGCACGGCCAACCGGCCTGGATGGTCAGCCGCTATCAGGACATCAGAGCGGCGTTGACCGATCCACGCCTGTCGGCGGACACCATCCCGGATTTCATGAAGCCGCAGAGCACCGAGAACACGCCGGTGATGTTCGCCCGGGTCGACGATCCCGAGCACCACCGGTTGCGCCGGATGCTGACCACCAACTTCACCTTCCGGCGCACCGAGACGATGCGTCCGCAGATCCAGGAGCTGGTCGACCATTACCTGGACCGCATGATCGACAAGGGACCCCCCGCCGACCTGGTCCGCGACTTCGGGCTGCCGGTGCCGTCCATGGTGATCGCCCTGCTGCTGGGGGTACCGCCCGCGGATCTGGAGATCTTCCAGCACCACACCACGGTCGGTCTGGACACCCGGTCTTCCGACGAAGAGAAGGCGCAGGCCTTCATGGCGATGTACTCCTACATCCAGGAGTTGGTGGATCGAAAGCAGCACGAGCCCGGCGACGACCTGATCAGCCGGCTGGTCACCGACTATGTGGCGACCGGGCAGCTCAACCGAGAGACCGCGGGCATGACCAGTGTGATCATGATGCAGGCCGGTCACGAAACCACCGCCAACATGATCTCGCTGGGAACGGTTGCGCTGCTGGAGAATCCGGAACTGTTCGCCCGTCTCGGGCAGACCGACGATCATGCCGTCATCGCCAACATCGTCGAGGAGCTGATGCGCTACCTGAGCATCGTGCACAGCCAGGTGGACCGGATAGCGACCGAAGACTTGATGCTGGGCGGTCAGTTGATCCGTGCCGGGGACGCCGTCCTGATGAATCTGCCGGCCGGAAACTGGGATGCCGACTTCGTCGACGATCCGGAAGTCCTCGATCCCGACCGAAACACCCGCGGCCACTTGGGTTTCGGCTACGGCGTGCACCAATGCATCGGGGCGAACCTGGCGCGCGTCGAGATGCAGGTTGCATTCGCGACGCTGGCGCGGCGGCTGCCCGGATTGAAGCTCGCGGTGCCGGCGGATCGGCTGCAATTCAAGGAATCATCCGACATCTACGGCATGAAAGAGTTGCCGGTCAGTTGGTGACGGTGAACGGCCTGCGCTTCGACGACCGAGTAGCCGTGATCACCGGCGCCGGTGGAGGTCTGGGTGAGCAGTACGCGTTGCTGCTGGCCTCCCGCGGCGCGCGGGTCGTGGTCAACGACATCGGATCGTCGGTGACCGGCGAAGGATCCGACGCCGCGGCGGCCGACGCGGTCGCGGAAGCGATCCGCGAACAGGGCGGCCAAGCCGTCGCCGACACGCACAGCGTCACCGACCCCCAAGGCGGACAAGCGATCATCGACACCGCGCTGGCGGCCTGGGGGCGGGTGGACATCGTGATCAACAACGCCGGGATCGTCGGTGACGCGCCGTTCGAGGACATGACCGCCGACCGTGTCCAACCGCTGCTCGACGTGCACCTCAAGGGTGCGTTCCACGTGACCCGCCCGGCGTGGAAAGTGATGCGCGAGCAGCGGTATGGACGCGTGCTCAACACCTGCTCGGCAGCCGGGATCCTGGGCGCGGAGAACATGAGCAACTACGGGGCGGCCAAGACCGGTCTGATTGGTCTGACGCGCGTGCTGGCGGCCGAAGGCGCCAAGGACAACATCAAGGTCAACGCCATCTCGCCGATCGCGCTCACCCGGATGTTGACGCATTCCATCGATCAGACCGGTGACCCGGACGATCCGGGCGCGCAGGCGGTGCTGGATGACCTTGTCGGGCAATACCTTCGGCGGCTGGATCCGGGCCTGGTGGCCCCGGTTGCGGCGTTTCTGACGCACGCGGACTGTCCGGTTTCCGGCGAGATCTACACCGTCGGCGCCGGCCACGTCGCCCGGTTCTTCGTCGGCCGGACCAGAGGTTTCTACAGTCCCACGCTGTCCGTCGAGCAGGTGCGTGACCATCTCCAGGAAATCCGCGACGAAACGGGCTATACCGTTCCCGGCGGCCCTGGCGACGAGATGACCGAACTGTTCGCCACCATCATGAGCAACTGAACGCCACACCGACACCGTCGGGTGGCGGCACCGACTTCAGACACCCGAACGGTTCGATACCCGCGGCGCTGAACCGGGCGGCGGACTGGTGGGCGTAATTCACACAGAACAGGCCGGCTTGGTCTGCGCGGCAGCGAAAGTCGCCGAAGGACACCGCGTCACCGTTGGCCAACTCCGCCCCGGTGCCGGCGAGAAACGGCCCCGGATCGGCGCGCGCCGCGCCGATCTGCAGGCGGGCGCCGTCGAAGTCGACCCACCCGCCCTTCCACTCGCCATAGGCCGTCTCGGGAGGCGGCGGGGGACTGGCCAGCTCGACCAGACACGACAGCAGGCCGGCGGTGTGCTCGGCGTCCGTCGTGCACTTGGCCTTGGCCCCCGCAGCGCTGAACGCGGTATTGCCGGCGAGCTGGTAGCGGGCCGGATCGACCGGATGAGCTGCTTCGATCCAGGCGATGACGGCACCGATCGGCGCCCCGGCCACCGGTGGGGTCGACGCCGGTTTGCTGCTGGTCGGTACGGCCGACGTGGACCCCGTCCCCGGTGTTGCCGGTTCACCGGTGTTCGAGTGCGAGCAACCGGCGACCAGCAACGGGATTGCGACCAGCGCGGCGATCCGCATGACATGAGGCTAGCCGCCAGACAGCAGATTTCGGCGCTACCCGCGCCGTGCCCGCGACGATTCCGCTACCGTCGATCTATGCATGAGCGCACCGTCCGCGCCCGTACAACCGCCGGCACCGTCGAAGGGTTCACCCGCGACGGCGTCAACCGCTGGCGATCCATTCCCTACGCCCGCCCACCGGTGGGCGCGTTGCGCTATCGCGCGCCGCAACCGGCGCAGCCCTGGTCCGGGGTGCGGCACTGCCACGGGTTCACCAACTGCGCGCCTCAGCAGCGCCGCTACACGCTGCTCGGCGTCAACCGGTACCAGCCGATGAGCGAGGACTGCCTGACCCTCAATGTCGTCGCCCCGGAACGCGGCGGCGACGGCCCGCTGCCGGTCATGGTGTTCATTCACGGCGGCGGGTACATCCTGGGCAGTTCGGCCACCCCGATCTACGACGGCGCCGCGCTGGCCCGCCGCGGCTGTGTCTATGTGTCGGTCAACTACCGGCTGGGCGCGCTGGGCTGTCTGGATCTGTCAGCACTGTCCACGGCGGACGTCACCATCGACAGCAACCTGTACCTGCGCGACCTGGTGCTGGCGTTGCGGTGGGTCAAGGACAACATCGCCGGCTTCGGCGGCGACCCGGACAACGTGACGATCTTCGGCGAGAGCGCCGGCGCGCACATCACCGCCACGATGCTCGCGGTGCCCGCCGCCGAGGGCCTGTTCCACCGGGCGATCTCGCAGAGTCCGGCGGCCGGCATGATGCGTTCGCAAGACGTCGCCGCCGAGTTCGCCACCCGCTTCGCGCGGCTTCTCGGCGCCCGCGGGCAGGACGCGGCCGACACGGTGATGCGGGCACCGGCCGCGCAACTCATCGACGCCCAGCACCAGTTGATCGACCAGGGCATGCAGCAGCGGCTGGGCGCCTTCCCGATCGGTCCGGTCTTCGGTGACGACGTGGTGCCCATCGAACCCGTCGAGGCGATGCGTTCGGGTCGGGCGCACCGGGTCCCGCTGATCGTCGGCACCAACGCCGACGAGGGCCGGCTGTTCACCCGGTTCCTCGGGATGCTGCCGACCAACCGCAAGATGGTCGAGGAGCTGCTCGCCGATCTGGAACCCGCTGCCCGCGAACGCATTACCGCCGCCTACCCCAAGTACCCCAAGCAGTCGGCGTGTATCCAGTTAGGCGGTGACTTCGCGTTCTGCACGGCGGCCTGGCAGATCGCCGACGCGCACGGCCTGCACGCGCCCACCTACCTGTACCGGTACGACTACGCGCCGCGGACCCTGCAATGGTCCGGTTTCGGGGCCACCCACGCCACCGAGTTGCTGGCGGTCTTCGACATCTACCGCACCCGGTTCGGCGCGCTGCTCACCGCCGCGGCCGACCAGCGGGCCGCCCTGCGGGTCAGCAACGACGTGCAACGACGCTGGCGGGCGTTCAGTCGTACCGGCGTCCCGGGTGACAACTGGCCGGTCCACACCGACGACGAGCGAGCGGTCCTGGTCTTCGACCGCAAGCCCCGCGTCGAGTTCGACCCGCACCAACACCGTCGGCTGGCCTGGGAGGGTTTCACGCTGGCGCGGTGACCTGGCACGCTGTCCTTCATGGGCACGAACACAGACCAAGCCATTGAGCGTCCCGGCGACCTGACCGCCGAATGGCTGACCGCGGCGGTCCGTGCCGGCGACGTCGCCGAGTTCACCGTCGAACGCATCGGTACCGGCCAGATGAGCGAGTGCTACCGCATCGGGCTGACATACGCCCACCCCGAACCCGTTGCCGGCCGCCCACATTCGGTGGTGTTGAAGGTCGCGGCGACCGACCCGGTGAGCCGACAGACGGGGCTGGCAATGGGCCTCTACGAGCGCGAGGTCCGTTTCTACCACGACATCGCGCCGCGGTTGGGTGGCGCGATCGCGACGTGCTACCACGCCGCCATCGACGTCTCCACTGGAATCTTCGATCTCCTGCTCGACGACGCGGGACCCGCCGCGGCCGGTGACGAGATCGCCGGTGCCACAACCGAACAGGCTCAGCTGGGCGTCACCGAGTTGGGCCGTCTGCACGGGCCGCTGCTGGGGGACGCGACGCTGGCCGACGCCCAGTGGCTCAACCGTGACTCGCCGCTGAACCAGGCATTGGTCACCGCGCTCTACGCCGACTTCGTCAACCGTTACCGCGATCAGATCGCACCCGAACACCGCGCGGTGTGCGAGCGTCTCGTGGAGTCGTTCGACGGATATCTGGCCCAGGAGGCTGCCCGCGGCGGAATCCAGGGCTTGGTGCACGGCGACTACCGGTTGGACAACATGCTTTTCGGTGCCCCGGGAGCCAACCGGGCACTGACGGTTGTCGATTGGCAGACCGTCTCGTGGGGACCGGCACAGACCGATCTGGCTTACTTCCTGGGCTGCGCCCTGCCGGTGGCGGACCGCCGTGACCAGTACGAGGACTTGCTGCGGGCATACCATCAGGCCCTGGGCCCGCAGCCAGCCATCACCCTGGACGAAGTCCGGGAAGGCGTACGCCGGCAGAGTTTCTTCGGCGTGATGATGGCGATCGTCTCGTCGATGCTGGTGGTGCAGACCGAGCGTGGCGACCGGATGTTCATGACGCTGCTGCAACGGCATTGCGAACATGTCCTGGATACCGACGCGTTGGCGACATTGCCCGCGGCCGCGGTACCCGAGCCGCTGCGGCCGGCACCGGAGGACGAACTCGCCCACGCCGCCACCGACGAGCCGCTGTGGAGCGAAAGCTGGTACGCCGATTTCGTCGACCCTGCGGAGGGGCTGGGCGGCTGGTTCCGGCTCGGCTGGATAGCGAACGAGCAGCAGGTGTGGATCCACGCCTTACTGTGCGGGCCGGACCTGCCCACCATCGCCGTCGATACCAAAGTGCCACTGCCACAAAGTCCTTGGGCGGTACGGTCCGACACCCTCGAACTGCACCACGCGGCCGACGACCCGCTGCGCAGCTATCGTGTCGACCTGCGCGCGCAGGGACGCTCGTACGCCGATCCGTCGGCATTGCTGCGCGGCGAAGCGGGAGAGCCCGTCGAACTCGCGATGAATCTGGTGTGGGCCACCAGCGGGATCCCCTACCGGTACCGGGTGACGACGCGGTACGAGATCCCGTGCACCGTGTCGGGCACCGTCACCGTCAAACACGCTCGCTACCAGTTGGATTCGGTCCCCGGACAGCGCGACCACTCGTGGGGGGTACGCGACTGGTGGAGCATGGACTGGATGTGGAGTGCGCTGCACCTCGACGACGGGACCCATCTGCACGCGCTGAGCCTACAGATCCCCGACACCCCGCACCTCAGCATCGGCTACGCCCAGGACGCGGCCGGCAACATCGTCGAGCTGAGCGCGGTGAGCATCCGGGAAGCGTTCGGCGGCAACGGTTTACCGCAGGACACCACACTGCAGATCGAGCCGGGGCAGCTCACCGCAGACGTCGTCGTCCGGGCGCACGCTCCGGTGCGGCTGACCGCCGTCGACGGCCGGGTCAGCCAGTTTCCCCGGGCATGGGTCGAGATCACCACCACCGACGGCCGCAACGGCGTGGGCTGGATGGAATGGAACCGCAGCCGGACCGAACAGAGCCGGTGAAACGTCCGGCGGGCCCCGTCGTCGTGATGGGGGTTTCCGGGTGCGGCAAGTCGACCGTCGGGGCGGCGCTCGCGCAGCGGTTGAATGTGGCTTTCCTGGACGCCGACGCCCTGCACCCCCCAGCAAACGTCACCAAAATGTCTGCCGGGCAACCGCTTTCGGATGCCGACCGGCATCCGTGGCTGGAGCGGGTCGGCGCCTGGCTGACCGGGCACCCTCGATGCGTGGTCAGCTGTTCTGCCCTGAAGCGCAGCTACCGCGATCAATTGCGCGGACACTGCGCCTCAGCGCAGTTCTTGCACCTGGACGGGTCGAGCGACCT
This sequence comes from Mycobacterium sp. NGS59, assembly GCF_059812345.1. NCBI lineage: Bacteria > Bacillati > Actinomycetota > Actinomycetes > Mycobacteriales > Mycobacteriaceae > Mycobacterium > Mycobacterium sp. NGS59. The sequence goes on along the minus strand of NZ_JCALCN010000024.1, from coordinate 42,675 downwards.
GATCGGCGCACGCCTGGCCGCCAGGTCCGGTCACTTCATGCCGGCAACGTTGCTGCAGTCACAACTCGACGCGCTGGAGCCGCTGGGCGCCGACGAGCACGGTGTGGTCGTGCGACTCGCCGAGGACCAGGACGTGAACGCCGTCCTCGACGCGTTCCTCGCTAGCGTCCCCAGCGCTTGCGACGGCTGCTGAGTTCGTCGTCCAGCCGGTCGCGTGCGGTCAGGGCTAGTTCGTTGCTGCGAGCAACCGCCCGGTCGGCGAGTTCGCTGCCTCGGTGCGCGGCCCGGTCGGCGAGTTCGCTGCCCCGGTTCACCGCCCGGTCGGCGAGTTCACTGCCCCGGTGCGCGGCCCGGTCAGCGAGCTCGCTACCCCGATTGGCGGCGCGGTCGGCGAGCTCGCTGCCACGGTGGCGCGCGGTCTCGGCGAACTCCACGCCGCGGGTCTGCGCGGTGTCGGCCAACTTCTTGCCACGCTTGCGCGCCTTCTTGGCATACGGCGCGCTCTTCTCCACCGCGGTGCTGGCCAGCTCTTCTCCGCGCTTGCGGGCCTTCTTCGCGTAGGGCGCGCTCTTCTCGGCAGCCGTGCTGGCCAGTTCGCGACCGCGTTCCAGTGCCGCCTCGGCGTAGGGCTGGCTCTTTTCGGCGGCCGTGCTGGCCAACTCCCGACCACGCTCGAGCGCAGCCTCGGCGTACGGTGCGCTCTTCTCCGCGGCCGTGTTGGCCAGTTCGCGGCTGCGCTCGGCACCGGCCTGCAGGCCATGCACGATCCGCTCACCCAACTCCGAATCCAGGAACGAATCGCTGGACCCGGACACCCGGTCCGACAGCCGCTCGGCGGCGCGGCGACCACGCCAACCCAACGACGGCTTACCCGCGGTGTCGGCGGACGCGATGATCAGCCCGCCCAGCAGACTGACGTCGCCCAGGAACGCGCGCCGCTTCTCGGCCTTGCGTTCCGGGTCGGTTTCGTTCCAAAACTGGTGTGTGCCAAGGTTGCCCGGAATCACGGTCAGCGCCAGCGCCGCCGAAGCCAGCCGCGGCAGCCGGCCCGCGGCCAGCAACACCCCACCGCCGATCTGGACGGCGGCGTTGATTTGAGCGAACGTCTCGGCATCCGCGGGAATGTTGGAACTGACCGACTCCGGCAGCGACTGCAAACCGTCGACAGTCGGTTGTGCGGCTTGAGCTGCGGGTTTCGGGTTCAGCAGCGCCTCTATTCCTTGGCCGATGAAGACAGCTGACAGCATGGGTCGCGCGATTCGTCGGATCAACATGGGCGGTGTGTTCCCCGGTCGGCCAGCCCACAAACCGCTGGATTCGTGCCAATCCTCCGTCCCTGCAGCGGGGGATAGGGTGTACCCCGTGCGGGCACTGATCATCGTCGACATGCAGAACGATTTCTGCGAGAGCGGAGCGGTACCGGTGGCCGGCGCACACGCACTGGCGCAGTCGATCAACGACCATCTGACGGGTGCACCCGGCTACGACCACGTCGTCGCGACCAAAGACTTCCACATCGACCCGGGCGACCACTTCTCCGACGACCCCGACTTCGCTTCGTCGTGGCCGCCGCATTGCCGGGCCGGCAGCGTGGGAGCGCAGTTCGACCCCGATCTGGACACCCGGCCCATCGAAGCGATCTTCCGCAAAGGCGCCTACGCCGCGGCCTACAGCGGTTTCGAAGGTGTCGACGAGCGTGGCACCGCCCTGCTGGATTGGCTGCGCCGGCGCGATGTGGACGCCCTCGACGTGGTCGGCGTCGCCACCGACCACTGCGTGCGGCACACCGCGCGGGACGCGGTCCGGGCGGGGTTGACCACCACGGTCCTGTTGGACCTGACCGCGGGGGTCTCGGCCGAGTCCGTCGCACACGCACTGAGCGAGATGCGCAGCGCCGGTGTCGAGTTGATCGGGAGTCGGCGATGACCACAGCAGAGCGAGACGAGTTGCTGGCCACGGTGGAACGCTCGCCGCAGGCGGTGGCCGCGCACGACCGCGCCGCCTGGGTGCAGGTGTTCGCACACGACGGCCGGGTCGAAGACCCTGTCGGGTCGAGTCCGCACATCGGGCACGACCAGATCTATCGCTTCTACGACACCTTCATCGGTCCGCGCGACATCACGTTCCACCGGGATCTGGACATCGTCAGCGGCCGCGCCGTGTTACGCGATCTCGAACTCGAAGTCGGCATGGGTCCGGGTGTCACCATGTACATTCCCGCCTTTCTGCGTTACGACCTTCGAGAAGTCAACGGCGAGTGGCAGGTTGAGCGACTGCGGGCCTACTGGGAGCTGCCGGCGATGATGCTGCAGTTCCTCAAGACAGGTGCGCGGGCATTGCCCCCCGGCGTGCACCTCGCCCGAGGATTGCTGGGCAACCAGGGTCCGCGCGGCACCGTCGGGTTCATGACCGGGTTCCGCCGCGCCGGGGCGCGTCACAAGAAGCTCGTCGAGAACTTCCTGGGTGCGTTGACCCGACGCGACGAGACCACTGCATCGGGCGCGTTGTCGGCCACGGCCACAATCACTTTGGGTGACGACGACACGCTCGATCTGGCCGGACTCGCCGAGCGGCTCCGCGGCGGCAAGTGGACCAAAGTGATCGGCGCCGGGTCCACCGTCGTCGTGGGAGTCAGCTCCGAGCGCGGACGCGGCATCCTGTTCGCCGATGTGGCCCGGCGCGGCGATCGGATCAACCAGATCCGTTACTTCCCAGGCTGATTGGGCCTGTCGTGCCGAGCGGCACGGCCGCGGAACTCGCCGGGCGGCGACGTTGGACAACGCCGCGGCTGGTGGCGAGGAAGATAATCCCTTAAGGTCCGCTATGCCGCACTGCGGCCGACACCGGGAGCGTCATGTTCGACAAGCCGTTTGCGCGGCGCAGCCTGCTGCAGGGGGCGGGCACGGTCACCGCAGCCGCAATGGCGCCGTGGGTGAGCGGGTGTTCCTCGGACGACGACGACGCCCTGACCTTCTTCTTCGCGGCCAATCCCGACGAGATCCGGCCACGGATGCGGGTGGTCAACGAATTTCAGCGTCGGCACCCCGATATCAAGGTGCGTGCGCTGCTGTCCGGTCCGGGCGTGATGCAGCAGTTGTCGACCTTCTGTGCGGGCGGCAAATGCCCGGACGTGCTGATGACCTGGGAGTTGACCTACGCGGAACTGGCCGATCGTGGGGTGCTGCTGGATCTCAACAGTTTGTTGGCCGGTGATCGCGCCTTCGCTGCGCAACTCGTGTGGGACAGCATCGACACGCTGCAGAACTCGTTCGTGTTCAACGGCGGCCAGTACGCCCTGCCCGAGCAGTGGTCGGGGAACTTCCTGTTCTACAACAAGGAGATGTTCGCCGCGGCCGGGGTAGCGCCACCGCCGCGCGCGTGGCAACAGCATTGGAGCTTCGGCGAATTCCTCGACGCGGCTCGAGCTCTCACCCGACGCGACGCCTCGGGCCGGATCACCCAGTGGGGTTTCGTCAACGCGTGGGTCTCGTTCTATGCGGCCGGTCTGTTTGCCATGAACAACGGCGTCCGTTGGTCGACTCCGCGGACGAATCCGACGCACCTGAACTTCGACGACGACGCCTTCGTCGAGGCGGTGCAGTTCTACGCCGACCTGATCAACAAGCACAAGGTTTCGCCCAGCGCCTCCGACCAGCAGTCGATGTCCAACGCCGACTTGTTCTCGGCGGGCCGGGCGGCGATCGCGCTCGGTGGGCACTGGCGCTACCAGACTTTCGACCGCGCGCGCGGCCTGGATTTCGACGTCGCGCCGTTGCCGGTGGGTCCGAACGCACAGCAGGCTTGCTCGAACATCGGTGTCACCGGTCTGGCCATCTCGGCGACGAGTCGACGCAGGGAACAGGCCTGGCAGTTCGTCAAATTCGCCGCCGGGCCGGTCGGGCAGGCTCTGATCGGCGAATCGGGATTGTTCGTACCGGTGCTGCGGTCCGCGCTGCATTCCGAGGGGTTCGCCCGCGCACACCGACGGATCGGCAACCTCACGGTGCTCACCGACGGACCGGTGGTATCCGAAGGTCTGCCCATCACCCCGGCGTGGGAGAAAGTCGTGGCGCTGATGGACCGCAACTTCGGACCGGTGCTGCGAGGTTCCCGGCCGGCCAGTGTTCTGACCGGATTGTCGCGAGCCGTCGACGAGGTGTTGCGTAACCCATGACCGCCATCGACGCACGCCCCGAGATCCGCCGTTCGCGCCGACGTGAGTGGGCCGGTCGCCTGTTCGTCGCCCCCAACCTGGCCGCCGTCGTCGTCTTCATGGTGTTTCCGCTGGGCTTCTCCCTGTACATGAGCTTCCAGGACTGGGACATGTTCACCCCGGCTGAGTTCGTCGGAGTGGCGAACTTCCACCGCCTGTTCACCTCCGACCCGTTGTTTCTGATAGCAGTGCGCAATACGGTCATCTACACCCTGGGGACCGTCTTGCCGACCCTAGCGATCAGTCTCGTCGTCGCCGGACTGCTGAACCGGAAAATCAAGGGCATCAGTGTCTTTCGAACCCTAGTCTTCCTGCCACTGGCCATCTCTTCGGTGGTGATGGCCGTGGTCTGGCAGTTCGTCTTCAACACCGACAACGGACTGCTCAACATCATGCTCGGCTGGGTGGGGATCGGCCCGGTGCCGTGGCTGGTCGAACCGCGCTGGGCCATGGTTTCGCTGTGCCTGGTCAGCGTGTGGCGCAGCGTCCCGTTCGCCACCGTGATCCTGCTGGCCGCGATGCAAGGCGTTCCGGAGACGGTGTACGAAGCGGCGAAAGTCGATGGCGCGGGCGAGGTTCGGCAGTTCGTGTCGATCACCGTGCCGCTGATCCGGGGCGCCCTGTCGTTCGTGGTTGTCATCTCGATCATCCACGCATTCCAGGCCTTCGATCTGGTCTACGTACTGACCGGAGCCAACGGCGGTCCCGAAACCGGAACCTATGTGTTGGGCATCATGCTGTTCCAGCACGCGTTCTCGTTCCTGGAATTCGGATACGCCTCGGCGCTGGCCTGGATCGTCTTCGCCATCCTGCTGGTGTTGACGGTGCTGCAGTTGCGGATCCTTCGGCGGCGTTCCTGGGAGGATTCCCGTGGCCTCGGCTGACCGGTCGCTGTTACGCAACAGCATTCGCGCGGCAACCCTGTACGCCGCGCTCATCGGCGTCGCCTGGTGCGCGCTGTTTCCCATCCTGTGGGCGCTGTCGGGGTCGCTGAAGAAGGACGGCGAGATCAGCGAGCCCCGACTCCTCCCGTCCAGCCCGCAATGGTCCAACTACACCGAGGTGTTCGGGTTGATGCCGTTCTGGCGAATGTTCTTCAACACCGTGCTCTATGCCGGCTGCGTGACCGCGGGTCAGGTGTTCTTCTGCTCGCTGGCGGGATATGCGTTCGCGCGGCTGGACTTTCGCGGCCGTGACACGTTGTTCCTGCTTTATCTCGGCACCCTCATGGTGCCGCTGACCGTGACGGTGATTCCCCAGTTCATGCTGATGCGGGCCGCGGGCTGGGTCGACACCCCGTGGGCGATGATCGTCCCGGGATTGTTCGGCAGCGCCTTCGGCACCTATCTGATGCGGCAGTTCTTCCGCACGCTGCCAACCGATCTGGAGGAGGCCGCGATACTCGACGGTTGCTCGCCGTGGCAGATCTACTGGCGCATCCTGCTTCCCCACGCGCGGCCGGCGGTGGTGGTGCTGGCCGTGCTCACCTGGGTCAGCGTGTGGAATGACTTCCTCTGGCCGCTGCTGATGATTCAACGCAACAGCCTGGCGACGCTGACACTGGGCCTGGTCCGGCTCCGTGGCGAGTACGTCGCCCGCTGGCCGGTGTTGATGGCCACCTCGATGCTGATCCTGCTACCGCTGGTCGTCGTCTACGCGGTCGCGCAACGTTCCTTCGTCCGCGGCATCGCCATGACCGGGCTGGGCGGGTAGCGCCGATGGCTTCGGTGAGTTTCGAGCAGGCCACGCGACGCTATCCGGGCGCCGACCGGGCGGCGCTGGATCGGCTGGACCTTGAGGTCGGTGACGGTGAATTCGTCGTCCTGGTAGGGCCGTCCGGGTGCGGCAAGACGACATCGCTGCGGATGGTGGCCGGGTTGGAAACCGTTGACTCCGGCCGTATCCGGATCGGCGGGACTGACGTCACACATGTCGATCCCAAGCACCGCGACGTCGCGATGGTTTTCCAGAACTACGCGTTGTATCCGCACATGACCGTGGCGCAGAACATGGGCTTCGCCCTCAAGGTGGCCAAGACACCGAAGTCCGAGATCGGCGAACGGGTACTGGCCGCGGCGAAAATGCTTGACCTGGAACGTTTTCTGGATAGCAAGCCCAAGGAGCTATCCGGCGGGCAACGGCAGCGGGTGGCGATGGGCCGGGCCATCGTGCGCCGCCCCCGGGTGTTCCTGATGGACGAGCCGCTGTCCAACCTCGACGCCAAGCTGCGCGTGCAGACGCGCAATCAGATCGCCGCCCTGCAACGGCAACTGGGTACCACCACGGTTTACGTCACCCACGATCAGGTCGAGGCGATGACCATGGGTGACCGCGTCGCGGTGTTGTGCGACGGCGTGCTGCAACAATGCGCGCCGCCGCGCGAGCTGTACCGCAACCCCGCGAACGTGTTCGTCGCCGGCTTCATCGGGTCGCCGGCGATGAACCTGTTCACCCTGCCGGTACTGAATTCCGCGGTGTCACTCGGCGACTGGGAGATCCGGATACCGCGCGAGATTTCCGCTACGTCGACCGACATCGTCGTCGGCGTTCGACCGGAACACTTCGAGGTCGGCAGCGTCGGCATCGAGATGGAGGTCGACGTGGTCGAGGAACTGGGCGCCGACGCATACCTGTACGGGCGGGTCACCGGCTCGGACACGGTGATCGGCCGGCCCATCATCGCCCGCACCGACGGCTACGACCCGCCGGCCAAGGGCAGCCGGGTGCGTCTGCATCCGCAGCCGGGGCACCTGCATTACTTCGGCGCCGACGGTCGCCGTATCCCGTCTGCTCGCGCCACGCCCCTTCCGCGAGAGTGAAATCGGCGACACGTCCGCGGCGTGTCTCGTCGTGAAATTCACACTCGGCAAGAACTATTGCCGGGTGATCGATCGCTACGGAACCGATGTCCTGGCCGGGTCGGGACGGCGTAAGCCCCGCTCGGTCGAGCAGCCCGTCGAGCTCGGCATGGTCGTCGAGGACGCACAGACCGGCTACGTCGGCGCTGTGGTCCGCGTCGAATACGGACGCGTCGACCTCGAAGACCGGCACGGCAAGACCCGCGGGTTCCCGCTGGGGCCTGGCTTCCTGCTGGAAGGCCGACCCGTGATACTCACCGCACCACGCCGCGCGGCCCCCGCGCCCGCCGGCCGCACCGCCTCCGGGTCGGTCGCCGTGCCAGGCGTGCGCGCCCGGGTCGCCCGGGCCGGCCGAATCTACGTGGAGGGTCGCCACGACGCCGAACTCGTCGCTCAAGTCTGGGGCGAGGACCTCAAAATCGAGGGCGTCGTCGTCGAATACCTCGGTGGCGTCGACGATTTGGTCGGCATCGTGCACAAGTTCCAACCCGGCCCGCAGGCGCGGCTGGGGGTGCTGGTGGATCACCTGGTCGCCGGGTCGAAGGAGTCACGCATCGCCGAGGCGGTGCGACGGGGCCCCGGCGGCGCTGACACGTTGGTGGTCGGACATCCCTACGTGGACATCTGGCAGGCGGTCAAGCCGCAGCGGCTCGGACTGCAGGCCTGGCCGACGGTGCCCCGGCACGTCGAGTGGAAGCACGGGATATGCCAGGCGCTGGGCTGGCCGCATGCCACCCAGGCCGACATCGCGCGCGCCTGGCAGCGGATCCGGTCGAAGGTACGCGATTGGAACGACTTGGAGCCGGCACTGATCGGGCGGGTCGAAGAGCTCATCGACTTCGTGACGCAGCCGGCGTAGCGCTGTGGCGTAGATCACCGTCACGCTCTCGCAGGCGCGCGGCACCAACTCCATGAACCCGAGTGGAATGGAGGAAGTCAATGACCGACGCGCTGATCATCGATGCCGAGGGCCTCGACCGCCTGTCGTGTAACGCCAAGGCCGACCCCAGCACGGGCAAAAAGACCTTGAAGGCCAAGACGGTCTGCGAGTCCGGATTCCGGAACATGACCTACGTGCGGGATCTGGCGCCCATGCTGGTGGGCGAGCCTCCGGCGCTGCTGGGCGACGACTCGGCGCCCAATCCATCCGAAGCCTGCCTGGCTGCACTCGGATCGTGCATCTCGGTGGGCCTGTTGGCCAACGCCACCCACCGCGGCGTGACGCTGACCAAGATCGAGGTGGAGATGGAAGGCGACATCGACATCTCGGCGGTCTGGGGTGTCGGCGACACTCCGGACGGCAAGGTCCTGGGCATCACCGACGTGCGCTGCAAGGTGACTCTGGCCGGCGACGCCGACGATCAGACGCTGCAGGAGATCCACGACAACGCCATCGCGTGGTCGCCCGTGGTCAATACATTCAGGCGTCCTGTAACTGTCGACTCGGCGCTGTCCATCGGCTAGGCAGTCACAATGACCACGACGACCGACGCCGCCATCGGCCTGCTCGACTCGGAGCTGTTGGCAGACATCCGTGCCCATGCCTGCGCCCTGGACCGCGGGGAGGACACCGCCCGCCGCAGCTTCGCGGCGCTCGGTGCCGCCGGTTTGCTGGGCGTGGGAGCGCCGGGCAACGCCGACGGCAAGCTGCGCGAGATGGCCGAAGTGATCAAACTGATCTCCGCGGAGTGCATGAGCACCGGATTCGCGGTGTGGGCCAACCGGATGGCGGTGGAGTATTCGCTCAGCGCCGCAACGCCGTTCGGCCTCGAGACGGTGCCGGCACTGCTGACCGGAACCACGCTGGGGGTGACGGGCATGGCCGCGGCCTTCAAAGAATTGGCGGGCTGCGGCAGTCTCGAACTCACCGCGACCACGGTCGACGGCGGGTACCGGGTCAGTGGTCCCATCCGCTGGGCTTCCAACCTCTACGACGACTCCCTGCTGGTCACCGCGGTACGCACCGACGGTGGCGAGAAGCTGATCGTGGCGCTGCCGTTGAGCACCCCCGGAGTGACGGTCGGGGACCATTTCAAGCTGCTGGCCATGGACAGCACGGCGTCTTCGTACCTGGAGTTGACGGACGCCTACGTTCCCGACGAGCAGGTGCTGGCCACCGACTTCGAAGGTTTCCTCGGCGCGGTCCGACCCACCTTCCTGGTCCTGCAGTCCGCGATGTGCATTGGGTTAGCCAAAACCACGGTGGCACAAGCCAAGTTGGGACTCACCGGGGTGAACGCGGTGTTCGCCGGCGAGGTCGACCAGGTCGCCGAGAAACTCGACCGAGCCGAGACCGCCCTGGACGAGTTGGCCGGCGCCGTCGGGGGAGCCGAGCCGCCCAGCAAGAGAGACTTGCTCTCGCTACGGCTGTCCGCAGCCGAGACCGTCAGCGCCAGCGTGGCTTTGGAGATTCGTACCGCGGGCGGCAAGGGCTATGCCAGTAAGACTCCGGCCAGTCGTCGATATCGTGAGGCCGCATTCATCCCGGTCCAGTCGCCGTCCGAAGCTCAATTGCGCTGGGAGCTGAACGGGTGTTCTTGAACGGCCGTCGACGGTGAGTCCGCCGGTGGTCGTTCACGAGGGATTGGAACCCGAACGCCTGGTCGGGGGGATATCGGTGGCCGCATTGGTCCGCGACTACCACCGGCCGATGGTCAACTTCGCTCGCACGCTGGTCGACTCGGCTGCGCTGGCCGAGGAAGCGGTGCAAGAAGCATGGGTGCAGGTGCTGAAGTCGGCGGAGTCGTTCGAGGGTCGATCCTCGGTGGCGACCTGGTTGTTCGGGATCGTCAAACACACCGCGTCACGGCACCGCCGTCGGGAGACGCGGATCCGCGAACACGAGATGCTCGGCACCGAGGATGCCGACCCGTTGTCCGGGCGGATGCACCCGGCAGGTCACCCCGACGCCGGCCACTGGCGTCTGCCGCCATCGCGGCGCTTTCTGCCGGAAGACCAGACCATGCACCGCGAACTCGTCGGGTACGTGCGAGCGGCGCTCGACACGTTGCCGGTGCGGCAACGACAGCTGATCATCCTGCGCGATCTCGTCGGCACCTCGTCGGAGGAGGCGGCCGAGATCCTGGAGTTGTCGGCCGAGGCGCAGCGCGCGCTGCTCTACCGCGCCCGAGTAAACCTTCGCAACGAATTGGAAAAGCGGTATCAACGATGACCGGTCACGACAACACCGTCCCTGCGATCGACTGCGTCGAGTTCGTTCGGCTCGTCGACGACCTGGTCGACTCCGACCCGCGACACTGGGGCCCGATCGTCGCGCGGCATCTCCGAGACTGCCCGCCCTGCCTGGTCTATCTGCAACAGATGCTGGATCTGAAGGTGTTGCTCAATCACGTCTTCGACGGCGAGAAACTCAGCGACTCGCACGTCGCGGGGGTGGTCAATACGCTGAATACGTTGCGGGACAGGGGTTGAGGGTAGCCGCGGGAGGTCTACCGAACGGGGCCGTGCGCTCGGCCGTCGAGATTGCATCTGTGCAGCAGAACGTCGAGTGGGGACCGGCCGATTCTCCATCTGGGCGACTACTATCGGGGCTTGTGGCTGAATTCGGGATCCTGGTCGCGATCGACGGGTCGGCGGAGTCCGACGCGGCCGTAGCCTGGGCGACCCACGAGGCGGCGATGCGCAATGTGCCCCTCACCCTGCTGCACGCGGTCGCCCCGGTGGTGGTCGGCTGGCCGGTCGGCCAGCTCTACACCGAAATGCCGGACTGGCAGAAGGACAACGCTGATCACGTCGTCGCGCACGCCCGCAAAAGCGTGTCGCAAAGCGATACACAGCCGCCCGCCGTCAACGTCGAAGTGGTCTATGCCAGCGTGGTTCCCACGGTGGTCGATGCGTCCGAGCACGCCCAGATGGTGGTGGTCGGAAACCAGGGAATGGGCACGTTGGGCCGCATGTTGTTGGGCTCGGTCAGCTCCGCACTGATTCAGCACGCGCACTGCCCGGTCGCCGTCATCCGTTCCGGCGACGGCACCATCGCTCCGGACCCGCACGCGCCGGTGCTGGTGGGTATCGACGGCTCGCCGGCCTCCGAAGCCGCGACGGCGCTGGCCTTCGACGAGGCATCGCGCCGCGGTGTCGACCTGGTCGCGTTGCACGCCTGGAGTGACATCGGCGTGTTCCCGGTCCTCGGAATGGACTGGCACGACCGCCAAGATCAAGGTCAGGAAGTTCTCGCCGAACGCCTGGCGGGGTGGCAGGAACAGTATCCGGACGTCCACGTGCAGCGCTCGCTGGTGTGTGACACCCCGGCGAAGTGGTTGCTGGAAGCGGCCGAGCGGGCGCAGTTGCTGATCGTCGGCAGTCGCGGCCGCGGCGGGTTCTCCGGCCTGTTGCTCGGGTCGACCAGTTCGACGGTGGCGCACTCGGCGAAGATTCCGGTCATCGTCGTCCACTCCTAGCAGGGGCCTTTGGTCCTTGCCGTCGAAGGCCGTTCGACCGGCGCGGACAACGACCGGAACCGATACGGTGGTTGTCGACAGCTCCTTGACCGGGCGATGCCGGCCCGCATGGACTGACGAAGGGACAGCGAAATGAGCTCAGGCACAGCCGGATCCGCCAAGCCGCACGGCGTCCTGGTCGGGGCCGACGGCTCGCCCGCGTCGAAAGTCGCCGTCGTCTGGGCGGCCCGTGCTGCGGCGTTGCGAAACGTTGCACTCACCGTCGTGCATGTGGTCAACGCGGACGTGGCGACGTGGCCGCCGATGCCCTACCCGGACACCTGGGCGGTCTGGCAGGAGGACGGCGGGCGCAAGATCGTCGCCGAAGCGGTCGAGGTCGCCCAAGCGGCCGTCCCGGACCGCGAACTCACTGTCCACAGCGAGCTGGTGTTCGCGACACCGGTGGCCACCATGGTCGAAATGTCAAAGGATGCAGAGCTTTTGGTGGTGGGCTCGTCCGGTCGGGGTGCGGCGGCCCGGCTGCTGCTCGGCTCGGTCAGTGCCAGTGTGGTGCGGCACGCGGACTGTCCCGTCGCCGTCGTCCACGACGAGGACCCGCTGATGCCCAACCCGCTCGGCGCTCCCGTCTTGCTGGGCATCGACGGTTCCCCCGCCTCGGAGGCGGCCACCGCGGTTGCGTTCGACGAAGCATCGCGGCGCGGCGTCGAACTGATCGCGTTGCACGCCTGGAGTGACCGCGAAGTGATCGAGCTTCCGGGCCTGGACTGGTCGCAGGTCAAAACTCAAGCCGAGATCAGCCTCGCCGAGCGGCTGGCCGGTTGGCAGGAACGCTATCCCGATGTCACCGTGCAACGGGTGGTGGTGTGCGACCAGCCGGCCCGCCAACTCGTCGAACGGTCGGAATCGGCTCAGCTCGTCGTGGTGGGCAGTCACGGGCGCGGCGCGATCGCGGGCGCGCTGCTGGGCTCGGTGAGCAACGCCCTTGTGCACTCGGCACGCATGCCGGTGATCGTGGCCCGGGGATAGCCGGGGGTTGAAACACGGCCACGTGGGAAACCACTGTCGCATGGCTGAATTCAGAGTTATCGACCCGCACGGCGAAGTCGTCGCGACCAAGGAGATCGAAAGCGCCGACGATGCCCACGCGTGGTTCGTCGACACGGTCGCCGACAATTCCGAGCTGGGTTGGCGGATGGAAGTGAACTCCGACGGCGAATGGTCGTTCTTCGACGACACCGAAGGCGCATCGAAGTAGGGTCAGGCCTGGCCCACGCGGGCGGAGGCGGTCAGTAGCAACTGGTCGAAGTCGCTCGCGACGGCACGGCGTGCGGGACCCCGCGGAAGTCTTCGACAATCTGCTAGGCCAACACCCGCAGCTTGACATTGGACTCGTGCATCTGCTGCAGCTGATTGGACCATTCCCAGCTCCGGTAGGCGAAGAGGAAACGAAACCAACCGCGGTCCGGGCGACGACCGGCAGCTAGGTCGCCGACCCGAACTGCGGGGTGTGATTAGGCGTTAATGACTTCGCGCTTGGTCTCGTCGTTGATCGCATGGTGCCCGTTGCCGCGACCGACGGAGATCTTGCGCGGCTTTGCCCGCTCGGCCACCGGTATGCGCAGTCGCAGCACGCCGCCGTCGTAGTTGGCTTCTATCCGCTCGGTGTCGAGATTCTCACCGAGGACCAGCTGACGGCTGAAGACGCCACGGGGCCGTTCGGCAGCCAACATCTCGCGGTCCGGGTCCACGCTTGGACGCTCGGCTCGCACGGTCACCACGTTGCGTTCGATGTCGATGTCAAGGGTGTCGGCGTCGACACCGGGAAGGTCGAACTCGACCACGAACTCTTCACCTTCGCGCCACGCGTCCATCGGCATCACCGCTGGCCGGGCGGCGGTTCCCAGCACCTGCTGGGCGAAGCGGTCCAGTTCACGGAACGGGTCAGTACGCATCAGCATGGCGGTCACCTCTCACTCCAATCTGTATTCTGGGCGACATAGTGATCTATGTCAGATGGCATAGATTTCTTATAACACCTTGGCTAGAAGATCGCAAGTGTGGTAAATAAGTTTTCTGTCGTATGACGGAGGGGACTACTGATGAGCGAGCGTCCTGGCGGCGCCGGAGCGCCGGCACCCGAGCACGGTGTGTACGGGATCTCCGTTGCCGCGGAACTCTCCGGCGTCGCGGTGCAGTCACTCCGCCTCTACGAGCGTCACGGCTTGGTCACCCCCGCCCGCAGCGATGGAGGAACACGGCGCTACAGCGCGCGCGACCTGGCCCGGTTGCAACGCATCAGCGCCCTGGTCGACGCCGGGGTCAACCTGGCCGGAATCGCACGGATCCTGAGCCTTGAAGACGACAACGCCGAACTGTCCGCGGCCAACACCGATCTGCGTTCGGCCAACCGTAGCCTGCGCAGCGCGGTACGGGACGCTCGCGACGACGGCCGACCGCCGGCGTGATCAGCCTCGGGCGACCACCCGAAATTGCTGCATGCTCTGATCCGCCGCGTCGGGCAGGTTCATGCCCGCTTCGACACCGGAGCGCAAGTAGTCGATGACGGCCTCGTTGAGACGCTCGCCGGGCACCACCGCCGGGATCCCGGGCGGATACGGGGTGATCTGCTCTGCGGCGATCCGGCCGGCGGCCTTCTCGGCGGGCACCATCTCGGCCGGCCCGAAAAACGCGTCGCGGGGAAGTTGCACCGAATCCAGCTGCAGCTCGTCGGGTGACGGCAGCCGGATCTGCGGTGGCTTCTCGAAATCGTCTGCGGCCCTGCGCCATTGGGTCATGGCAGACACCAGTCGCTCGGCGGTGTGCTCGTCGTCGGCAAACGACATCGTCGCCAGGATCCGGCGATGGTCACTCATCCCCACATCCACCTGGCAGTTCTCGCGCAGCCAGTCCGCGGCCTGGTACCCCGATGTCCCGGTGGCCGAGACGTCCATCAGGACCTGAGTCCGGTCCAGGTCCTTCGACGCCTCCTCGCCCAGCAACTCGTCTTCGAGCACCAGGACATCGGGGATGTCGGCGAGCCTGGCCCGCAAATTGTGGGCCAACTCGAGTTCGGCGCCCAGCAACTCCTGGCCGTGCTCGACCATCTGGCGGCGCCACCCGTCCAGCGCGGCGTAGATCATCACGTTGGGACTGGTGGTCATCAGCAGGTCGGCGCACGCCGAAAGATGCTGCCCATCGACCAGGTCCCCCTGCACGTGAAAGACCGATCCCTGCTCGAACCCGGCCCCCATCTTGTGCACGCTGACCACGCAGACGTCGGCGCCGGCATCCATCGCCCACGTCGGCAGGTCCTCGTGGAACGGCAAGTGCGCACCCCAGGCCTCGTCGAGGATCAGAGGCTTCCCGTAACTGTGACAAACCTCGGCGATGCCCTCGATGTCGGCGCAGGTGCCGTACGGACTCGGGCTGACGATCAGCGCACCGGCGGCGTCGGGGTGCTTTTCCCAGGCATCGCGCACCTGCTCCGGCGACGGGGGATGGGTGAAGTGGTGTGCATCGTCCCAGCGGGGTGTGATCCAGCACGGCCGCACCCCGGAGAAGATCAGCCCGGCAACGATCGACTTGTGGCTGTCGCGGGCTACCAGCAAGCCGCCCTCGGCACATCCGGCCACGGCCATCATCGCCGCTTTCACCGACAGCGAGCTACCGCAGGTGGAGAAGAACGCGGTATCGGCACCCACCGCGTGGGCCATCAATTCCTCGGCGCGCGAAAGGTATTTCCCGCGGCTGAGCCGGTCGTCGAGTCCGCCGCTGGCCAGCACGTCGCTGCGGAACGGGTCCTTGCCCAGGACTGCCAGCACCCGGTCGTCGGTTCCGGCGCCCTGTCGGTGACCGGGAGGGGTGAACCCGTAGCGGTTGTAGCGGTGATAGTCGAGTAAAGCGTCCAGCAGCGGTGCCTGCGACTGATCCATCCCGGACGGGTACCCTGCCCGGACGGCGCCTACCCGGCCAAGTTTTGTCGATCGATATGCGGGTATGAACCCCACCATGACCGACCCTGCGCTGGTTCCGCTGCGTGCCGTTGCCCTGGTGTGCAGCCTCAAGCCCAGTCCCGGGGAATCGAGCAGTGAACTGATGGCCAAGCACGTCACCGGGCAGCTGGGCAAAGCAGGCGTCGAATCCGAGTTGATCCGCTGCGTGGATCACAACATTCTGCCCGGTGTCGAGGACGACATGGGCGAGGGCGACGAGTGGCCCGGCATCCGTCGCAAGATCCTCGACGCCGACATCCTGCTGATCAGCACGCCCATCTGGCTCGGTCACCCCTCGAGCGTCACCCAACGTGTCCTGGAACGCCTCGATGCGGAGTTGTCCAATACCGACGACGACGGCAGACCGGCCATGGTCGGCAAGGTAGGCGTCGTCAGTGTGGTGGGTAACGAGGACGGTGCGCACAAGGTCATCGCGGACGTGTTCCAAGGGCTCAACGACATCGGCTTCAGCATTCCGGCCCAAGGCGGTACCTATTGGACCGGCCGCGCGATGGAGTCGGTCAATTACGACGACCTCGACGAGGTGCCCGATCCGGTGGCATCGACGACGGCGGCGCTGGCCCGCAACGCCGCCCACCTGGCCCGGGCGCTGAAGCAGCAGCGCTATCCGGCGTACGAAACGTAATCCATTCTCGTGCAAGGGTGTATCAAATGAGTGACGTGAGCGAGGCCGGTGCCGAGTTGATCGCGCGCGCCCAGCGGGAAGCCGACGAGTATCGCGGCGACGAGACGCGGCCGATGGCAGGGTACGTGGCGTCCATGACGGCTTACAGCCTGTTGGTGGTCGCGGCGACGGTACTGGCAGTCGCGACCGGGCGCCGGTTGCCGAATCGCTGGCGATTGCAGGATCTTGCCCTGGTCACGGTGGGTACCCACAAGCTGTCCCGGACGATCGCCAAGGACCCCGTCACCAGTCCGATTCGCGCGCCGTTCACGCAGTATGAGGGTGCCGGCGGGCCCGCCGAGGTCAACGAAGAAGCCCGGCACGACAGCCAGCTGCGTCACACCCTCGGCGAACTGCTGACCTGCCCGTTCTGCCTCGACATGTGGATCGCCACCGGCTTCGCGATCGGACTGATCTTCGCGCCCAAGTTCACCCGCCTGGTGGCCGGCACCTTCACCGCGCTGGCAGGGGCCGATTTCCTGCAACTGGCCTATACGATGGTGCAGCAGAAAGCCGAAAGTTCCTGAGTTCGAACAGAACCGAGGTGTGAGATGCCCAAGACCACGAAGAGCGGCGCGGTCAAGAAGGACGAAATTCCCGGCACGCTGCGCCGCTCCAGTGCCAAGGCGCAACGCACCTTCGCCAAAGCTCACGACGCGGCCGCCGAGCAGTACGGCAGCGAGGAGCGGGCGCACCGGGTCGCCTTTGCCGCGGTGAAGCACAGTTACGAGAAAGTCGGCGACCACTGGGAAGCCAAGGAACAACGCGGTCCCTCCGACGACCGAGCCGAGCGCGGTGGTCTGGCCAATCCGTTGCCCTCGCAGGAAGGCGTCGACGCCAACGCCAGCAAGAAACACCTGCTCGACATCGCGCGACGGCTGGACGTGTCCGGCCGGTCCAAGATGACGAAAGACGAACTGGTGGAAGCGATCAAGAAGGAAAACCGCCGGGCCACTCGGCGACGGTGAGGTCCGATGGCGACGGCACCGGCGGTGGGCGCGGAGAACTTCCTGCCCGACAACCACGCGCTGAGTTCCCTCGAACACGCGGCAAGCACCTGTCAGGGGTGTGCGCTGTATCAGGACGCCACGCAGACGGTGTTCGGGCACGGCCCCGGCGACGCACCGTTGATGCTGGTGGGCGAACAGCCTGGCGATCACGAGGACCAGCAGGGACTTCCGTTCGTCGGGCCGGCCGGTCGGCTGCTGCAGCGCGCGCTGGAGGATGCCGACATCGACCCTGATCGGACCTACAAGACCAACGCCGTCAAGCATTTCAAGTTCAGCCGGGAGGGCAAGCGGCGCATCCACCAGAAACCCGGCCGAATCGAAGTCGTCGCCTGTCAACCCTGGCTGTTGGCCGAGATCGAAGCGGTGCAACCGTCAGTGATCCTCTGCCTTGGCGCAACAGCCGCACAGTCGTTGTTGGGCAACAAGTTTCGGGTAACCGCCCAGCGCGGTGAACGCCTGCAACTGCCGGCAGCGCTCGGTATCGAGCTGGCACCGGAACCGGCGGTGATGGCGACGGTGCACCCGTCGGCGTTGTTGCGTGACCGCAGTGACCGTCGACAGCAGAACTACGACCTGTTCGTCGAAGACCTGCGCCGGGCGGGCGCGGGCCTGCGTTAGCCGCTCGGGTTCGTCGATGTTTCGGCCCAGCGCACTTGGGTAGTCGACCAGGATGAGCCTGCAACAGAAGGAAACCGCTGAGGAGATCTCCAATCAGAGCCTTCCGCAGACTGCGGACGACGGTGACGGACGGATCCGTGCCCGGCGTGGAGTGGTCAACTGGGTGCTCGCGCTCCTGACGGTTCCTGCCGCAGCGCTGATCATGATTTCGGCGGTCGGTGCGGCGATGAGCATGGCCGCATGCAGTTCGAACTGCCCCAACCTGGGTCCTAACGGCATCCTCTACGGCGTCTTGCTCTACGGCGCTCCGGTGATAGCGGGGTTGACGATCATCGTGTCCTTCTTCACCGCGTTGCGCCGGCGCGGATTCATCGTGCCCGTAGTCGGGTTGGCGTTGCTGCTCGCCGACTTCGCCGCCATCGCGCTGCTGTTCTGACGGCCTTGTCCGGCAACGAATCCGACGGCCGCGCGGCCGTCCTGTTCGATATCGACGGCACCCTCGTCGACTCCAATTACCTGCATGTCCAAGCCTGGCAGCGGGCTTTCGCCGAAGTCGGTGTGGGCGTGGAGACCTGGCGTGTCCACCGTTCGATCGGCATGGACGGCTCGACACTGGTCGAGTCGTTGTCCGACGACGCCCCCGACGACGTGCAATCGCGGCTCAAAGACCTGCACACGCGCTACTACAAAGATGCCGCACCGCTGTTGCGCCCGCTGCCCGGCGCCCGCGCGCTGCTGCAGCGGGTCGCCGACCTCGGGATCCAGGTAGTGTTCGCCACCTCGGCACCACCGGACGAATTAGCGATGCTGCGGAAGGTGCTCGACAGCGACGACCTGGTCGCGGCCGTCACCTCCGCAGACGACGTCGACACCGCCAAGCCGAAGCCGGACATCGTGGAAGTCGCCCTGCGCAAGGCCGGGGTCACGGCCGAGCGGGCTGTCTTCGTCGGCGACGCGGTCTGGGATGTCGAAGCGTGCGTGCGGGCCGAGCTGGCCTGCATCGGCGTGCTCAGCGGCGGGGTGTCCCGGGGAGAACTCGAAAACGCCGGTGCTATAGCGGTTTTCGAGAACACCGAAGAGTTGCTGCAGGAACTCGACGAGACGCCGATAGGCCGGTTGGCCAACTGAGACGAAAGGCCCGGTCCGTGCGGACCGGGCCTTTCGCTTCGAGCAACGAATTACTGGTTGGCCTTCTGGCGCTGTTCGGCTGCCTCCGCGCCACCGCGGGCGGATTCGGCCTCGGCCTCTTTCTTCGCCGCGTCACGCTGCGCGTCAGCCTTGTCCTGCTGCGCCTCGCCCTCGCGCTTCACGTCGTCGCGGCCGGTAACGGTCCCGATGACTTCCTTGGCCTTGCCCTTCACGCCCTCGACGACACCCTCGATGCCCTCCTGCGGGCCACTCTTCTCCGCCATGAATCCTCCTATTGCTCACTTGCTTCACATGGCGACTTCGCGCTGTTGATCGATTGCGCTCAGTCAACAGGGCCGGTCCAAAAACGCTTCCCCTGCTTGGTGAGGTGTTTCCGAATGCCGTGGCGGTCAAACCTGTGGGCTGTGTCACGTCGCCAACGGCACAGGCCCTACCGCGAGGATCGTATTCGCTTCTGGCTGAGCAGATATGGCGAGGCAATCATTTGCGCCGGTGTGGAAGGAATTCCTGGGCCTTGATCTTGACGCCCTCTTTGATGATGCCGAACGCATCCTCGTCACCGCGCAGCACGGCGCTGGCGGCGCTCTTCATCTGTTCGAAGGTCGCATGCGGCGGCACGGGTGGGATATCCGGGTCACAGTGCACGTCCAGCACCGTGGGCCTGTCGGCCCTCAGTGCCCGGTCCCAGGCGGGGGCGATCTGCTCGGGATCGGTCAACGTGGCGTACCCCAGCCCGAGGCTGGCCGCAAAACCGGCGTAGTCGACGTCGGGAAGCGTCTGGGACTCGGCGAACTTGGGTGCTCCGCCCATCGCGCGCATCTCCCAGGTGACCTGGTTGAGGTCATTGTTGTGCAACACCGCCACCACCAACCGCGGATCCGACCACTGTCTCCAGTAGTGCGCGATAGTGATCAGCTCGGCCAACCCGTTCATCTGCATCGCGCCCGTCGCCGGAGAACGCGATCACCGGCCGGTCCGGTCGGGCGAACTTGGCCCCGATGGCGTAGGGGACTGCCGGACCCATGGTGGCCAGCGTGCCGGACAACGACCCGCGCATGTTGCCGCGGAACTTCAGTTGCCGCGCATACCAATTCGCCGCGGAACCCGAGTCGGCGGTGACGATCGCATTGTCCGGCAGTTGGGGTGACAGTTCGGCGAACAGTCGCATCGGATTGATCGGATCGGCGGACACGCCAGCCTCCATCGCCATCGTCTCCCACCACCGACCCACGTTGGCTTCGATTTTGTCCCGCCACGAACGATCGGTCTTGCGTTGCAGCAGCGGCAATAACGCCCGCACGGTCGCTGCCGCGTCACCGACGAGGTTCACTTCGTTCGGATAACGCATCCCGATCAACGTCGGATCGATGTCGATCTGCACGCCGCGAGCCTGGCCGTAGGGCGGCAGGAACTGCGAGTAGGGGAAGCTGGACCCGATCGTCAGCAAGGTGTCGCAGTCGCGCATCATTTCATAACTCGGGCGGGTGCCCAGTAACCCGATAGACCCTGTCACCCAAGGCAATTCGTCGGACAGCACGTCCTTGCCCAGCAACGCCTTGGCGACGCCGGCGCCCAGCACGTCGGCGAGTTCGGTGACTTCGGCGACCGCGCCGCGGGCGCCGCAACCGGCCAGCATCGCCACGCGCTCGCCCGCGTTGAGGACGTCGGCGGCTTGCTGCAGACCCTGCGGCGACGGCTCCACCACGGGTTGTTCGAATCCCAGACTCGACGGCACCATCTTGAACTCGTGTGCCGGCGGTGAATATTCGAGGTCCTGCACATCGGCGGGAATGATGAGTGCGGTCGGCGCGCGCCTGGTCAGCGCGGTGCGGATGGCGCGGTCCAGCACGTTGGGCAGTTGCTCGGGCACGGTGACCATCTGCAGGTAATCGCTGGCGACGTCCTTGAACAGGCTCATCAAGTCGACCTCCTGCTGGTAGGAGCCACCCATCGCGGAGCGGTTCGTCTGCCCGACGATCGCCAGCGCCGGGACCCGGTCCAGTTTGGCGTCGTAGAGGCCGTTGAGCAGGTGGATCGCACCGGGACCGGAGGTCGCCGCGCAAACCCCTAGTCCGCCAGCGAATTTCGCGTAACCGACCGCTTCGAACGCAGCCATTTCCTCGTGCCGGGCCTGGATGAACATCGGTTTGTTGTCCGCCCGGCCCCACGCCGCCAGCAGGCCGTTAATCCCGTCGCCCGGGTAGGCGAAGACTTTGTCCACCCGCCACTCACGCAGTCGTTGCAGTATGAAGTCGCCGACCTCCATGGCTGCCATCAGACACCCTCCCTGTTTCGCGTCTTCGGTCGCGTTTACCCATTTGGCCAGGATGTGAACGCGCCGCGATGTTTGACCAGGCGATTTCGGGGAATGCCTGATGCCTCTCGGGCAAGGAGCTGAAGCGCATGTTTGTGGTCAACGCCGTGGTCAGGATGGTGGACTTCTTGCGGGCCGCGTACCCGCAGGGCGTTCCGTCGACCGATACCTTCCCGGTCTTGGCGGTGTTGCCACACCGGCTGTCGCATGCCGAACTCGCCCCGGCCGGCCGGGGAAGCCTCGCGGACGTTCCAGCCACGGCATAACCCGGTCACGTCGCGTCCGGCGTGAATCCTGGGCTTTGAACGTGAATCCTGGGCGTTGAACGTGAATCCTGGGCGTTGAACGTGAATCCTTGGCTTTGAACGTGAATCCTTGGCTTTGAACGTGAATCCTTGGCGTTGAGGGTGAAGCCTGGGCGGGATCTCGTCGATTCTTCCGCCGTGGCTTCACCCCGAAAGCCGTCAGTGCACAATCAACGCTGCCAGCCACGGCATGACCCGGTCACGTCGCGTCCGGCGTGAATCCTGGGCTTTGAGGGTGAAGCCTTGGCGTTGAGGGTGAAGCCTGGGCGGGATCTCGTCGATTCTTCCGCCGTGGCTTCACCCCGAAAGCCGTCAGTGCACAATCAACGGCCAGGCTTCACCCTGAAAGCCCTCATTGCACAATCAACGCCGAGGATTCACCCCCGAAGGCGTGGCATGTCGCAAGCCGCCCCCTGCGATGCTGACGCCTCGGCCAATCAAGGGCCTGACCGCGAACATCACTCACGGGATGTCGGGCGCTGCCATCCTGCGGACCAGCGCGGCCGCGCGCACGTCGTCACCGACGGTGAACTGCATGCGCACCGCATCGTCGCCGACGTGGTAACGGATGGTCAGGTCTTCGCCGTATTTGATCGGACTGCGGTATTCGAGCACCGCGCGGTAGGGGCGTTGCTCCAATTCGGGTACCAGGCCGAGGATTTCGTGTACACCATGCCAGTAGATCGTGTTGTTGACATGCTCGAACAGGTCGATATCGGTGCGGCGCAACGGAAACGGGATCACCTCGGCGTCGTGGATCGGCGCGGTGAGCCAGGGGCGCCATTTGAGGCGGTGGTCGTCGGTGGTGCTGCCGAAGCGCGCGACGCAGTCGTCGGACAGGCGCGAAGGCGTCAACGTGTCCTTGTTCATGCAGATCCAGAAGCCGGCTGTCTCGATCCGGCCGCCCTGGGCGCCGATCAGCTGCACCCGCATGTTGCACCATCTGCTGGAAAGCCCTGCGCACCAACGGCGGAAGACGATCTCGCTGGGTATCTCGATCGGCTCGAGGACGTCTATCACCGTGCGTAGCACGATCCAATGCGGATGAACTTCGGCCAGTTGCGCATCATTGAGATGCTCGGCCCCGACTTCCTGGATGTAGCGTGCGACGCCGTCCAGCCGTAGCCGCCGGTGCTCGTCGATGTCGGACGTGCCCAGCCGCCAGCCGGTTCGATACACGTAACCCTGGTCCGGGACGTCGACCAGCGGCAGCTCTGCATCGGGATGACAGGACGGCTCACTCATTGCTGACCTCGCTGAGCAACTTCTCCAGCTGTTCGCCCGCGGCATTGAGTTTGGACTGGAACATCGAAACCACCCGCTCGCGCACCCGCGGCTTGTGCGACAGCGGCGGCAACAATTCGGCGAGCAGATTCAGCCGCGCCGCGGCGAGCCAGTCGGTCAGCTCGGAATCGTCGAGCCAGCGGGAAAAATTCAGCAGATCCGACCGGGTGAGCCGCAACCAGTCCACGTCCCGGTCCGGGTGCGGAATCGGTTCGCACAGTTCGTTTTTCACCACATCGTCGGTGTAGGCGAACTCGCAGTGGGCGATGAACGCGGCACTGAATACCTGCTGGCATCCGCGCACCGCCTGCAGCGTCATGCGGTCGCCGTCGAACACCGGCACCGCCGGGCGTTCCGGCGCGCCGTCGGCGGTGCAGTCGATGTAGAGGGCCGACGGGGACGCGGTGACCGACCCGCCGTCCAGCACGATGGTGTCCGGTTCGATGCGTTGGACGTGGCCGAGCCGCACGACGTCCTCGATGCGGCGGAGCTGGTCGTACTCGGGTTGCGACACGGTCGCGCACCGGTACATGGTGGGCCGGACCGAGCCGTCGAAGCGGAGCAACGTGCCCGCGGCCTCCAACCGGCCGAACAAGTCCTCGACCGACGACGCGGCGTCGATCGCTTCGAGGGTCGCGCCGTAGTTGTCCCGGAACTTCTTGATGAACGTGGGCCCCGGCTGCAGGGTGACCCGGTCGATCAGCCACGAGTCGCGCGGCATGATCCAGGTCAACCGCTGCGGGCTCACCCCGTTGCGCAGCAGCCACAGGCAGACATCCATCCCGGTTTTTCCGGCGCCGACGATCACGTACCGTTCCCGTGCCGCGAACTTGGGTAGCTCGTTGGGCGGGATGCAATCGACGCCGGGGGCGACGGCGTAGGGCGCGGGCCGCATGGACGGCACCACGGCGCGCAGGTAGGTGGCATCCACGACGCGGCGCGCGACGTTGACGACGTATTCGTCGCCCGCCAGCGTCCGGAACCGGCCTTCGCCAAGATATTCGGTCATCGGGAAGTACTCGACCCGCCCCGAGGGCAGGAACTGTTGCTGCATGACGGCGTCGAAGTAGGCGCAGATCTCGCCGACGGGTGCCAGTTCGTTCAGTCCCTGATTCCACCCCACGCTGTCGATGGTGTTGTTGCCCAGCGCTCTTGAGTTCACCCCGTAGTAGGCCGACGGCTGGTGCAGCCGCACGAACGGGTAGGCGGTGGTCCAATGCCCGCCGGGCTGGTGTGCCCGATCGACCATCACGACGCGCGCCTCGGACTCGGCGATCAGCGTATCGGTGAACGCCATCCCCATGGCTCCGGCACCGATCACCAGATAGTCGGTGTCCAAAGTTTGGACACTCATCGCGCGTCCGCTCCCATTCGCCCTCCCTATTGCGGCAACCGTTGCGCCACGATAGCGCCTGACCCGGGTAAGTTCCCGTAGATGGGCGCCGATCTCACCGTCGCGATCGAGGACGGTGTCGCGCTGTTGACCCTGAACCGGCCCGAACGACGCAACGCCTACACCGCCGAGATGGGCGCGCTGCTCAACCGCGCGTACCGGCAGTGCGACGAGGACGACGCGGTGCGCGCGATCGTGCTCACCGGCGCCGGGGACGCGTTTTGCGTCGGTGCCGACTTTGCCGCCGAAACCAGCCCGTTCGATGCGCCGTCGGGCGAATCCGCTTTCACCGCATCTCCGACCGACCCCGCGGCTTTCGAACTGCGCACTCCCGTCATTGCCGCCGTCAACGGGCACGCCATCGGCATCGGCCTGACGATCGCGCTGCAGGCCGATATCCGGATCATGGCCGATGACGCCAAATACGCGGTGGCACAAGTTCGTCGGGGTGTCATACCGGACTGCATGTCGCACTGGACGCTGCCGCATCTGGCGGGCGCGGCCGTCGCGGCGGACTTGCTGTTGACCGGCCGAACGTTCGACGGAAAAGAGGCGGTGGCAATGGGTCTGGCCACGCGCGCACTGCCGGCCGTCGAGGTCCTGGACCATGCGATGACGGTGGCGCGCGATATCGCGGTGAACGTGGCGCCGATGTCGGCTGCGCTGAGCAAACGCCTGCTGTGGGACACCGTGATCAACGGCTACCCCCCGCGCCGTGTCGCCGACCTGGAAACACGGCTGCATCACCTGGTGATGGGCAGCGCGGACGCCCGGGAGGGCGTGGAGGCGTTCCTGCAGCGCCGCACCCCACGCTGGAGCGGCTCGGGAAGGATGAACGGGTGACGAGCTGGAGAAGTCGGGCGCTGCCGGCGCTCCTTCGGTTCACGGGACGGACCCGCCCCTACGCCAGCGCCGAGACGGCCCGCGCGCACATCGAGCAGCGCGCCGAGCATCGGCAGCTTTTCGGCCCGCCCCCTCGGTTACGGCGCGACGTATCGCTGGCCTTCCAACACGGGTCGGGATGGCCCACGTACACCTTGACACCCAAGCGAGGCAGGAATGGTCCGTCCCAACGAACGGTGATCTACCTGCACGGCGGCGCGTGGGTGAACGAAATCGCCAGTCAGCATTGGCGTTTGGCGGTGCAGATCGCAGCCGAAGCCTACGCGAAGGTGATCGTTCCCATCTATCCGTTGGTGCCGTTCGCCACCGCCGTCGACGTCGTGCCGCAGGTGGTGGCGATGGTGACGCACAGCATGAGCGCGGGACAAAGCGTGTGTCTGGCCGGTGATTCCGCCGGCGGCCAGATCGCGTTGTCCGCGGCATTGCTGCTGCGCGACGACCACCATGTCACCCTTCCGCAAACCGTCCTGATCTCGCCGGTCGTCGACCTCTCGCTGACCAACCCGCTGATCGGTGCCGTCGACGACCCGTGGTTGGGCCGCGATGCCCTGCACGTGTTCGCCGAGCGGTGGCGTGGCGAACTTGCGGTGGACGATCCGCGGGTGAGCCCGCTGGCGGCCGAACTGAGCGGGCTGGGGCCGATCACGCTGTTCACCGGCACCCGCGACATGCTTAACCCGGACGCCCGGCTGCTCGCCGAAAAGGCAACTGCGGCAGGCGTAGAAGTCGATTTTCACGAACAGCCGGGTTTGCTGCACGTCTATCCGCTGACACCCACGCCGGAGGGTCGTGCCGCGCGGGCCGTGATCGTCGAGCGGCTGGGTCGGCCATGACTTCCGACGAGCAGTACTACGACCTCGGCAGCTACGGTCGTCGGGTCGGGACCGCAGTCGCGGAGTCGCAGACCTGGTTCGACCGCGGCCTGGTATGGGCGTATGCGTTCAACCATGAAGAGGCGATCCGCTGCTTCGAGCGCGCTCTGCGGGCCGACCCGGATCTGGCCATCGCCCGCTGGGGAATCGCCTACTCGATCGGACCCAACTACAACAAAGCCTGGGAAGCCTTCGATCCGCTGGATCGGAAAGCCTCGTTGGCTCGTGCGCGTGCCGAACTAAGCCGGGCGGCAGGGGGGCGGCTCAGCGAGGTCGAACGCTGCCTGATCGGCGCGCTGTGGGCTCGTTTCCCCACCGGCAACCCGGACAACACCGATGCGCTGGAAGCCGGGGCCGTCGGCTATGCCGACGCGATGAAAGTGCTCGCCGCGGCTTACCCGCACGACCTGGACATCCAGGCGCTGACCGCCGATGCACTGCTCAACGTCACCCCGTGGGCGCTGTGGGACACCAGCACCGGGGAACCCGCGGCGGGCTCGCGTGTAGTCGAAGCCCGCGGAATTCTCGAGCGGGCGCTGGCCGGGGCGGCCGGCCGGGCACATCCCGGCATCCTGCACCTGTACCTGCACGCGATGGAGATGTCGCCGACGCCGGAGGTGGCGTTGCCGGCTGCCGACCTGCTGCGCGACCTGGTTCCCGATGCCGGGCACCTGCGGCACATGCCCAGCCACATCGACGTGCTGTGCGGTGACTACGGCAACTCCGTGGCTGCCAATGTTGCCGCCGTGCAAGCGGATCGACGATTCGTCGAGCGCGCGGGACCGCTGAACTTCTACTCGCTGTACCGCGCGCACGACCTGCATTTCATCGTGTATTCCGCGATGTTCCAGGGCAAGTCGCGAATCGCTCTTAGCGCCGCCGACGAGCTCGCCGGGCAGCTGACGCCGGAGTTGCTGACGATCGACTCGCCGCCGATGGCCGACTGGTTGGAGGCGTTCGTGCCTCTTCGGACCCATGTGCTGGTGCGGTTCGGTCGCTGGGCGGAGTTGATCGCGCAACCCCTGCCCGAGAACCCGGACCTGTATTGCACCACCGCGGCCACCATGCGCTACGGGCGCGGTATCGCGCTGGCGGCGACCGGACGGCTCGCGCAGGCCGAAGAAGAACGTGCCGCATTCGGCGAAGCGTATGCCCGCATACCGGAGTCCCGATACCTGTTCAACAACACCAGCCGCGACATCCTGGCGGTGGCCGCAGCCATGCTCGACGGTGAGATCGACTACCGCGCAGGGCGTTACGACGAAGCATTCGGCCACCTGCGACACGCCGTCGACCTCGACGACGCCCTGCCGTATGACGAGCCATGGGCCTGGATGCAGCCCACCCGGCACGCGTACGGGGCGCTGCTGCTCGAACAGGGGCACGTCGAAGAGGCGGCCGCGGTGTACGCCGCCGACCTCGGGCTGGACCCGACGCTGGCCAGGTGCTGTCAGCATCCCGGCAACGTGTGGAGTCTGCACGGCTACCGCGAATGCCTGAACCGATTGGGCCGCAACGACGAAGCCCGCATCGTCGATCAGCAATTCAGGCTTGCCGCCGCCCGCGCCGACGTACCGATCCGGGCCTCATGCGCGTGCCGGCTGGACGCGTGCTGCGAATGAGCGCGATCAGAGTGCCGGTCCGGGCGGCTGCCGGCTCAGTTCGACGGCCACATAGGTCGAACTCATCGCCGGGGTCTGCGACAGCGGATCCACCGGTTCACCGTCGATCAGCAGGTTGCGGTTCACCCCGAACGACTGCGGCGCGTCGCGGCCGCGCGGATCGAAAACCCGTGAGCCCCAACCATGATCCAGCACGATCAGTCCACGTCGGGGCCGGTCGCTCAGCGAGGCCCGGACCCGGACCTCACCCGTGGGGGAGTGCACCCGCACCAGGTCGCCGTCGCTGACGCCCAGGGCGGCGGCGTCGGCCGGATGGATCAGCACGACACTGCCTTTGCCACCGGGATGCAGCCCGGGCAAGTCGTTGAGAAACGAGTTCATGGAGTGGCGGTGCCGGCGGTTGCCGATCTGAAAGGGATAGCCGGCCGGGGGCTCGGGCGGCGCCGCGGCGAGCAACTCGCGGGTCCGCGCCACCAACTCCGGCGGCGCCACCTGCACCCGCTTGTCGGCGGTCCGTAGCGCGGCCGAGAAGTGGCCGTATTCGCGGGGGCCGAGCACCAGGCCGTGCGGGTGAGCCAACAGGTCGCGCCATTTGAGCCTGCGGCCGTTCACCTTTCGGGACATGGCGATGATCAGCCGGTTGATCCAGTGCGGCGAGAACGCCAGTGCCGGGCGGCGGGTGGCCCGGGCCAGTCGGCGGCTCCCCTTGACGAACGCGTTGACGCCCTTGACGCCGAACAGCGGGACCTCCATCGCCAACGCCAGATCGACGAAGATGCGCCACTCTTCGCGCGCGCTCGTCGGTGGATCGACCGCGCGCACGCCATACTGCACGTAGGGTTCGTCGTGCAGATTGCTGGTCAGCGCGAGCAGGTCGTCGCGTTCCAGCCAGTGCACCGCGGGCAGCAACCAGTGTGCGTGCCGGTGACTTTCGCGTTGCACGAAGTCGATTGCCACCAGTAGGTCGAGCTGCCCCAGTGCCTCATCCAACGCCGCGCCGCCGGGGCCGGAAACGACCGGGTTGCCCGAGTTGATGACCAGGGCGCGGATCTGACCGGGCCCCGGGGTGGTGATCTCGGCGGGCAATTCGCTCAGAGCATGCGCGCCGGCCACCATCGGCCGGCCGGTCAACCTGCTGCGGTGCCCGGAAGGCTTGGCCGCCGCGGCAAGTTTCAGCGCGTCGATGTAACCGGGTTCGAAGCGACGACCCCCGGGGCGGTCCATTCGCCCGGTGATCACGTTGAGCACGTGCCCCAGCCATTCGCCCACGGTGCCGGACACATGCAGCGAGATCCCCGTCCGGGTCACCGCCATCGCCGCCCGGGCGGTAGCGAAATCTCTTGCGGTGGATTCGATTTGCGCACGCGGCACGCCGCACCGGTCGGCGAGGTCGTCAAGGTCGGCCTCGGCGGTCAGCGCGCGCAGCGTAGGCAGGCCGGCGGCGAGTTGTGCGCAGTCGAGGCGATGTTCAAGGCCCTCGGCGAGAATGACTTTGACCATGCCCAGCAGCAGCGCCCAGTCCTGGCCGGGCCGCACCGCGATGTGCACATCGGCCTTGTCGGCGGACTCGGTGCGCAACGGGTCGACGACGACGATCTTGGCCCCCAGTTTCTGCCGGGCCAGCGCACGCTTCCACCCGCCGGGCACGCTCTCCACCCAATTCCAGGCGCTCACAGCCGGATTCGCGCCGACCAACAGAAAATAGTCGCAGTTGTCGATGTCGGAAACGGGCACCATGATCGACGACCCGTACATCGCCTCGGCCACCACGTGCAGCGCGTTCTGATCGACCGAGCCCACCGCATAACGATTCTGGGTGCCCACGGCGTCCAGCCAGCCGTTCATGAAGATCAGGTTCGACGACGAATACGCCGCGGGATTGCCGTAATACGCGCCGATCGCGTCCGGCCCGTCGGCGTCGATCAGCGCATTCATCCGACCCGCGATGTCTGCGATGGCCTCGTCCCAGGTCGCCTCGACATAGTGGTCGCCGACCCGGCGCATCGGCGCCAGGATCCGGCGGGGATGTTCGACGAGTTGCGCGGCGTTGCGACCCTTGGCGCAGAAGTCCTGCCAACTGTGCGGGTTCTGCTTGTCCGGAGAGATCCTGCGCACCCGGTTGCCCTCGACGCTCACCTCGATACCGCAGGAGGCCAGGCAATAGCGGCAGAAGGTGAATACCGTCCGGGTGCCCGTGTGGTTCACCCCCTGGTCTTGTCCCACCGTCACAGCGTGACAGTAGGCCGATATTTTGTATAGCTAACAGCGGGTGGCGTCTCGGATCATCTGTCGCCGGCGGTCGCCGTCGGTATGACTAAGTTCGCTGACCGCGATTTTGCTTGCTTTGTCTGCCCCTTGCTTCACGCTGATCCGGCGCGACACCTCGGCAACGGAGATGTGGGAGTCCTCCGAGAGCCGTCTCAGCAACGAGAACGCGTCTTCCGCGGTGACGTTGTAGCGCTCCATCAGGATGCCCTTGGCCTGGCCGATCACGTCCCGGGAAGCGACCGCGCGACGGAGTTGACTCCTGGTGCGCACGGTACTCCAGGCCAGTGCGGCGTGAACGGCAAAGATCTTGGCGATCTCGACCGCTTCGGTGTCGAATGCCTGGCGCTGCTCGGCGAATACGCTGAGCACCGTCGCCGCGTACTGGTCGGGCAGCAACCCCGCCGACACCAGCGACTTCACCGGCGTCCTGGCCCCTGCTTCGCGTCGCAACAGCGGCCATCTCGGATCGCTCGTCAAGTCGTCGACGTGGACGGGAACGCGGCTGCGAACGGCATCCAGGCATGGTCCCTGCCCGGCACGCTTCTGCAAGTTGTCCAGCACGGCGGGATACGTGCCGTTCGCGGCGACCGTCTGCAACTGCCCCCGGCGGCGGATGAGTGTGATGCCGGCATGCTGCGCGCCCGGAACGAAATCGACGGCAGCGTCGACCAGTTCGCTACCACACGCATGGAGGTCGTCGCTGTACCGCTCGCACACGGCTCGGACGCGTTCCGCCATCGCGGAATAAAGGTTTCGTGGGCTCGCGTCAATCAAGGTGTCCCCCTCTCCGCTGTTGGCAGCTACGCGGTAGCCGGAGCCGTCAGAGTGGATGTGCCCGACACAAAAGGTCCGCCTGCGACGACAACAATGGCGCGCCGCGACAGGCGCTCGTGCTCAACGCCCGCAGTCAGATACCCGGTGCACAGCTGTACAAACGTCGAATCCGGCCGGGCGAACCGCCTGTCCATACCGCGAAGCCGAGCGGCCACGACGCGCGCCAAAGACGCTGTACAGTCGCTCAGCATTACTGTTACAGTCCGCAGTCACAGCACTGTTGCGGGAAGAAGGAACAGCAGTGACCGAACGACTGCGCGACATCCGCGAGTTGGCCGACGACACCGACGCCTACCGCGACGAGCTGTACCGGCGCTGGACCGGTCTGCTCAGCTACCGCTACATCGGCCGCAAGCATTCCTCGATGGACCTCGGCGACGTCGACAACACGGTGACCATCCGCCGGGACATGCGCAACGAAGCCGGCGGCATCCTGGTTGCCCCGCTTGCCATCTCGTCGCCGGAAGGCTGCCAGACCGACATGGTGGCGGTGCCCAACCCGGTCATCGCGTCGGTGCAGATCGTGGACCCCGGATACGACGTGTCCCGGATCGAGATCGCCGATTCCGGCATCGTGCACCAGGGCCGCACCATGGGGTACGGCCGGTGCAAGATCGTCGACGCCGACAACCCCGACCGGGTGATCGCGTTCAACGAAGGGCAGGGCGCGATCATCGGCATTCCGCCGGAAGGTCTTGACCGGATGGATGTTTCGGGCACCGAACTCGTGATCGAGGACTCGCCGGACCTGCCGCCGCTGTGGCAGGCGTTCGGTGCCGCCAAGCGCGACGACGGGCACTGGGTGTTGCCGCCGCTGAGCGTCGAGTACGCCTCACCGGATGCGGCGCTGCACATCGGCCCGCAGCACGTCGTACTCGAAACGGCGGCAACAGATTTCGCCGCCGACCTCGCCGGGACCCGCAAGCTGCAGGTGGTCAGCTGGCATGTGATGTTCATGTCGCGTGGCAAGGTCGGCCCGTTCCGCGTCGACGGCACCGCGCACCGGGGCGGGTCCGGCCGGGTGGGGGTGCGGATGCTGCTGCACGACGAGGGCAACGCGGACAAGGCGGTCACCTCGGCCGCGGCGGTCTTCGACGTCGTGGAGTAAATGTACCGTTCGAGGTGCCTGCAATGTGCTACTGTGTAGCACATGCGCTCGATCGGGGTACGTGAGCTGCGGCAAAACGCCAGCACGTACTTGAAGGCGGTCGCATCAGGAGAGTCAATCGAGATCACTGATCGCGGCAACCCAGTTGCTCGTCTGGTCCCGATATCGGGTGATCCTTGGGAAGACTTGATCGGCGCGGGTGAGGTTGTCCGCGCGACACGTGCGCTCGATGTCGACGAAGTCGTCCCCCGCGACTACCCGCACAGCGGCTCCGAAGCCCTCGAGCGACTGCGCGAGGACGAGCGCTAGCGCCGATGCGGATCTATCTCGATACCTCGGCGTTGGTCAAACTCGTCGTTCGGGAAAACGAAACCGATTCGCTGCGTGATTATTTGCGCAATCACACCGACGACAACCTGTTTTCGTCGGCTCTGGCGCGCACCGAACTGATTCGCGCGGTCGGTCCGTCCGGTTCTCGAGCGGTGGCCGACGCGAAGCGGTTGTTGGAAGGTCTGGACCTGGTCGTCTTGAGTCCGCGACTGCTCGACGACGCCGGCGTTCTACAACCTGTGCGACTCCGCAGTCTCGACGCGATTCACCTCGTATCCGCACAACGGGCCCGCGACGATCTGCGCACCGTCATCACGTATGACGTCCGAATGCTGGCTGCGGCCGAGGAACTCGGCATCCCCGCGGCCTCGCCCCGCTGACATACTGGGGTCAAACCGACGTCAGCGCTTCGGTTTTCTCCGTGCTTCGGGCGTTCCCGGACGGCCAGGGGGAGGGGACCGGCCGCTGCCGGACCCGTTGCGGCCACCAGAACCACTTGCCCAGCAATGCCGCGATCGACGGTGTCATCAGCGATCGCACGATCAGGGTGTCGAACAACAGACCCAGCCCGATCGTGGTGCCCACCTGGCCGATGACCGTCAGCTCGCTGACCGCCATCGTCATCATCGTGAACGCGAACACCAGGCCCGCCGAGGTGACCACCGAACCTGTTCCGCCCATAGCCCGGATGATCCCGGTGTTCAGCCCGGCATGGATCTCCTCTTTGAACCGGGACACCAGCAGCAGGTTGTAGTCGGCACCCACGGCCAGCAGGATGATCACCGACATGGCCAGCACCATCCAGTGCAGTTCGATGCCGATGAGGTGCTGCCAGATCAGTACCGAAAGCCCGAAAGACGCACCGAGGGAAAGCAATACGGTGCCCACGATGACCGCCGAGGCCACCACGCTGCGGGTCAGGATCAGCATGATGATGAAAATCAGGCACATCGACGCGATCCCGGCGATCAGCAGGTCGTAGTTGCTGCCTTCCTGCATGTCCTTGAAGGTGGCCGCGGTGCCACCGAGCAGGATCTTGGAGCCCTCCATCGGGGTGCCCTTGAGCGACTCGTAGGCGGCCTTCTTGATCGCGTCAATGTGCGAAATGCCTTCTGCGGACATCGGATCGCCGTCGTGGCTGATGATGAAGCGCACGGCGTGGCCGTCGGGGGAGATGAAGTTCTTCATCCCCTTCTTGAATTCGGGGTTGTCGAAGGTCTCCGGCGGCAGATAGAACGAGTCGTCGTTCTTGGACGCATCAAATGCCCTGCCCATGGCGGAGGAGTCGCGCTGTGCCCGCTGCTGCTGTTCCAGCAGCCCCTTCTGGGTCGAATACATGGTCAGCATCATGGTTTTCATGTTCTTCATGTTCTGGATCATCTCGGGCATCAGCGCGTTCATCCGCGGCATCAGCGTGTCCAGGTGCTCCATGACGGGGATCAGGCTCTGGATGTCGTCGGTCATCGTGTCGACGCCGTCCAGGGCGTCGAAGACCGACCGCAGCGAGAAACACACCGGAATGTCGTAGCAGTGCTTCTCCCAGTAGAAGTAGGAGCGGATCGGCCGGAAGAAGTCCTCGAAATCGGCCATGTGGTCGCGCAATTCGGCGACGTCCATGGTCATGCTCTTCATCTTGCCGACCATGATGTGCATGTCATTGGTCATCTGCGCGGTGATGTCCTGCATCTCGACCATGCTGTTGATGGTCGTCTGCATCTCTTCGGACTGCTTGAGCATGTCGGCGATCTGGTCTTCTTGATACTTCTGCGTCATCTGCTGACTGACGCCCTGCATGCTGATCTGGAACGGGATCGAGGTGTGCTCGATCGGCGTGCCCTCGGGCCGGGTGATGGCCTGCACTCGACTGATGCCCGGCACCCGGAAGATGGCCTTCGCGATCTTGTCGATGACCAGGAAGTCCGCGGAATTGCGCAGATCGTGATCGCTTTCGATCATCAGCAATTCGGGGTTCATCCGCGCCTTGGAGAAGTGGCGGTCGGCGGCGGCGTAGCCGGCGTTGGCGGGCAGGTCGGCGGGCAGATAGTTGCGGTCGTTGTAGTTGGTCCGGTACCCGGGCAGGGTGAGCAGGCCGATCAGCGCGATGCCGATGGTGACGACCAGGACCGGGCCGGGCCAGCGGACGACGAGTGCGCCGATCTTGCGCCAACCGCGAATCCGCTGCGCGCGCTTGGGTTCCAGCGTCTGCCGGAAGCGCGACGCCACCGAGATGACCGCGGGGCCGAGCGTCAGCGCCGCGAGCACCACCACCACCATGCCGATGGCCAGCGGGACACCCAGCGTCTGGAAGTACGGCAGGTTGGTGAAGTGCAGGCAGAAGGTGGCACCGGCGATGGTGAGGCCGGACCCGAGCACCACGTGGGCGGTGCCGTGGAACATGGTGTAGTAGGCGTCTTCTCGTGATTCGCCGACCGACCTGGCTTCCTGATATCGGCCGATCAGGAAGATCGCGTAGTCGGTCGCGGCCGCGATCGCCAACGTGACCAACAGGTTGCAGGCGAACGTGGACAGCCCGATGATCTGGTGGTAGCCCAGGAAGGCGACCGCGCCGCGTGCGGCGGCCAATTCGAACACGACCATCGCCAGCGTGAGCAGCACCGTGACGATCGAACGGTAGACCATCAGCAGCATGGCGATGATCACGACGAAGGTCGCCATCGTGATCACCTGCAGGCTGCGGTCGCCGGCCAGATGCTGGTCGGCTTCCAGCGCCGAGGGACCGGTGACGTACGCCTTGACCCCGTTGGGCGGCGTCACTTCTTTGACGATGGCCTGGACGGCCTCGACCGAATCGTTGGCCTTCGTCTCGCCCATGTTCCCGGCCAGGTAGACCTGGACGTAGGCAGCCTTGCCGTCGTTGCTCTGGGCACCCGCCCCGGTCAGCGGATCACTCCAGAAGTCCTGAACATGCTCGACGTGCTTGTTGTCGGCCTCGAGTTTCCGCACGATCTGGTCGTAGAAGGCGTGCGCCTCGGCGCCGAGCGCGTTCTGGCCCTCCAGCACGATCATCACCGAGCTGTTGGACTTGTACTCCTGAAACACCTCGCCGACCCGCTTGGTCGCGATCACCGACTGCGCGTCATCGGGACTCATCGAGACCGACCGCAGCTTGCCGACCTCGTCGAGCTGGGGGACGACGACGTTCAGCAGCGCGATCAGCGCGATCCAGCCCAGGATGATCGGCACGGCGAACTTACGAATGAAACGCGGGATCGCAGGGCGCGCAGCGTGTTTGGCGACCGGGATGGAGTCCGTCGGTGCGTCGTGGGTGGCAGTGCTCATGCGGATTTCACCAGGCAGGAGGTCAGGGCGTGCACGCCGTTGGATGTTTGTTCGTCCTTGACTTCGTCGTCGACGGTGATGCGACAGCCCAGGTAATCGCCGTCGCTCTGCGCCGAGATGTTGGGAAAGACCGACGGCGCGGTGGTGCTGAGCACCAATGTCCAGGGCAGCGGCGCGCCGTCCAACCGTTGTGGTTCGGCGCTGAGGTCGAGGTAGTTGACGTTTGCGTGGGCGGCCGAGCCGAAGATCTCGTACTTGACCACCTTGGGCTTGAACGGCTTGGAGTCGTCGACCTTCGAGCTGGTCAAGGTGTCCTCCTGCTGGAGCGCGTAGAACGACTTGACCCGGGCGACGGTGAAACCGCCGATGGCGACGACGGCCACGATCAACAGCGGCAACCAGGCATTACGCACGAGCTTTGCCATCTGCACTTACGTGAGCCTTTCCGGTCGCACGACGAATTACGTTGCACCACAGCGATCTAGAGGACGCGTTGGGTACGCAGCCCGATGGGGCCGGAGCCATTAGTTATATGTGCTAACCGGACCACCCGTACATCATCTGCATATTTTGCAGACGATGCAACTTTCTGTAATCCTGGTCACGCTCTCATTGCGTGAAGATGCTGTTGACCAGCGCGGCGGCGCGCTCGACGTAGGGCATCGGCGTGTCGCCGGCATCCTCCGGCTCGCTGCTCGACCAGCGTTCGATGCCCGAACGCACCGCCGTCAGGGCCAGCGCCGAGATCAGCGCCGGGATCTCGTCGTCGGACGGCACTCCCTGACGCTTGG
Organism: Mycobacterium sp. NGS59; assembly: GCF_059812345.1. Lineage (NCBI taxonomy): Bacteria > Bacillati > Actinomycetota > Actinomycetes > Mycobacteriales > Mycobacteriaceae > Mycobacterium > Mycobacterium sp. NGS59. Next base: position 6,405 of record NZ_JCALCN010000024.1, on the reverse strand, counting down.
CGACGATGTCGGTCAACTGCGTCTGAAACCGCTCCAAGTCGGCTAGGAACGCGGCCAGCACCGCAGGGGTCGTTTTCGCCAGGTCCAGCATGCAAACGGCCTGCTCACGCTGGGGTGGCATGTCACGCAGATGGTGTGCCGCCAGGGTGATCAACTCGGCCAGCACCACCGGGTAGGGCGCGGCACCGGCGGCGACGAACTCGTCGGCCAACTCGGCCGGCAGGTCCGAGGGGCCGTAGGCGATCGCGGCTTCCTTGTTCGGGAAGTAGTTGAAGAACGTGCGGGTGGAGATGCCGGCTTGCGTGCAGATCTCCTCCACGGTGACCCGGTCCCAGCCGCGTGCCTGCGCCAGTCGCACCGCAGCCCCGCGGATGTCGGCGCTGGTCTGGCGACGACGTCGCTCGCGAAGACCCAACTGGTTGGCCATAGTCTCCAATAGTTGCACGTTCTGCACATTTTGCACACATTCAGCGTTTACCCCAGTCCCACGGTGGAGTCGTCAGCAAACCCTGGCCGGAGATCCGCGTCTCGCCGAAATCCTTGTACAGCTCGATTTCAACGGTGTCTTCGTTCTGCAGGGACTCCCGTAGCGAACGGGAGTGCGTGACCACCACCACTTGGGTGTGTGCGGAGGCCGCTCGAATCAGTGCGGCCAGCGGACCGACCAGGCTCGGGTGCAGTGAGGTCTCCGGTTCGTTGAGCACCATCAGCGACGGCCGCTGCGGGCTCAGTAGCGCAGCCGCCCACAGCAGGAAACGCAGTGTGCCGTCGGATAATTCGGCCGCGCGCAGCGGTCGCAGCATGCCGGGTTGTTGCAGCTGCAGATCGAACAGGCCGTTGCCGACGTCGACCGAGAGGGTGGCGCCGTCGAATGCGTCGGCGACGGCACGGGTCAGGTCGTCGAAGCCGGCCTCGATGATCGTTTGAATGGCGGCGGCCAGGTCGCGGCCGTCGTCGGACAGCACCGGGGTGCGGGTACCCACCTGCGGTTGCCGTGCCGGTGCGCCGGCATCGACCCGAAATCCGTCGTAGAACCGCCAGCCGCGCAACCGCTCACGCACGGCCGCGAGTTCGGGAAGCGCTTGCGGGTGGGCGAATTCGGCAAGGACGCTCCGATACGACGGCAAGGTACGGGATACCTCGTCGAACCCGCGGCCGGAATCGCTGGTGGCTTCGACGAATTCGCGGGTGCGCTGCACCAACGTGGTACTGCGCCGCAAGGTGGGTCCGACGAACACCGCCTCGCGCTTGATCTCTGGATCGCGGGCGAACGCACTGCGGTGCCCTGCCATCTGCGGTATCCCGAGGTCGACGAGATAGCCGAAATCGTCTGCGGCGAAACCGAGTTCGAGGGACACCGGCCGGGTGCGGGTGGTGCCCTGCACTTTGCCTTCCCGACGGGCGCCGTTGAGTTGCTCGGGACCGGCCCACAATACCGATTCCAGTCCGCCCTCGCGGGCCAGTGAACCGATCACCTCGCCGCGACCGCAATCGGCCAGCAGGCGCAGCGCCCGGTAGACCGATGATTTACCGGTTCCGTTGGCGCCGGTGACGATCGACAGTCGGCCCAGCGGCAGCACCACCTCACGCAGCGAGCGGTAGCCGCGGATCGCGACGGTCTGGAGCATGCGGAAGACTCTAGTGCCGGATGCCGACAGGCTTCGAATTAGTTGTCCGGCAACGCAATCAACAGGATGCTAGGGGTTGTTGGCGATTGTGCTGCCGCTAGGAGTGGTGAAGTCGATGTAGATGGGCTGCTGGAAGAAAGGAAGGTAGCCGGTGTTCATCAGGCCGGATGAGATGACCGTGGGCTGGTAGGTGCTGGTGTTGAATTCGTACAGCTTGTCACCGCCGGTCTGCGCTGTGTAGAACTGGTACTGGCCTGCCGGCAGACTGGTTGCGCCGCCGATTGCCGATGACGGCATTGTGCCGTATACGCCGCCGGAGTCGATGATCGACGGGACCGCGATGCGATCCACTCCGCCATTCGTGGACATCCATAGGGTGGTGATCGGGGACCCGCCGGGCACCGTGAAGTTGACCGTGCCGGTGTTAGGGCCGAAGTGCAACTTCTCGTCAGCCATGTCGATGAGCACGCCCTCGTTGAGGCCGGTCGGCAATGCCAGGTTCGGAATGCTCGGGCCCGGCCCAACTGCGTTCGGGCCTACACCCAAAACGCCGTCGACACCTGCGGTGCGGAAGTAGGCGTCGAACGGGGTGACGAAGGGGTTCTCCAGGAAAGCGTTGAAGTATTGGCCGATCGCGAACGGTGTTGTCGGAACGGAGAGCAGCACCACATTGACGCCGGTCGGCGCGGTGACAATGCCGTTGCCGAAGTCCACCGTGGCGGGGAAGGTTGCGTATAGATAGGTCAATCCGCCGCTGTAGGCGCTGATGTTGAGCCCGGTTGGCAGGCCCATGCGGAGCAGACCCAGCGGTCCGCCGACGTCTTTCATCTGGACGACGAGACCTTCGGATCCGGTGTCGACCAGGATTGGCGTCGGAGCGTGGCCGTTTAGCTGCATATTGACTACCGGCTCGGTCACGGCGACGGTCGGCATCGGGACGCTCTTGCCGTCCCACCCAGCGCCGCTGAACCCAGGATTGCCCCATAGGAGCCCGCCAGCGCCTCCGGTGCCGCCGAGGCCTCGATTGAGTCCGCTGACGCCGCCACCGGTACCGCCGGAGCCTCCGTTGCCGATCAAGCCGGCCGCGCCGCCGTTACCGCCGCTCAGGCCAACTTCCGTCAGGGTCCGGGAATAGCCCGCGCCACCGTTGCCCCACAGGATCCCGCCGGCCCCGCCGTTCGGGTTCGCGGCGGTACCCGGTGCGCCGTCACCGATCAGCGGCCGGCCCAACAACAGCTGAGTCGGCGCATTGATCACCGCAAAGAACGGATCCAGCACTGTCGCTGCCGTCGCCTCGGCGGAAGCGTACGACCCCGCGGCCGCGCCCAGCGATTGCAAGAACTGCGCGTGATACGCGCTGACCTGGGAATTTATCGCCTGAAACTCGTCGCCGAACTCGCCGAACAACGCCGCCACCGCGGCGGACACCTCGTCGGCAGCCGCAGCAGCAAGCCCGGTGGTCGGCACGGCGGCGGCCGCACTCGCGGAGTTCAGCGCCGAACCGATGCTCTCCAGATTCACCGTCGCCGACGTCAACCAGTCCGGCGACACGGTTAGAAACGACACGTCGCCCCCTTAACGTCGACCACCGATGTGCCCATAGAGCCTATCGAGTTCCCGTCCCGACATCCCGGCTTTCCGCACTCCGGTCCTTGCTACATCAGATACTCACACAAAATCCCGGTCGGGGCTGTGCGAAGGGCAAAACGGCCGGCACCGCTACCGTGCCTGCAGACTGAAGTCTCGGGTCACCAACGGCGAAGGGACAAGCCTTGTCTGCGATACCGGTGATCGCACTGACCGGTCACCTCGGAGCCGGCAAGACGACGCTGCTCAACCATCTGCTGCGAACTCCCGGCACGCGAATCGGCGTGGTGATCAACGATTTCGGCGAGCTCAACATCGACGCTGGATTGGTGGCCGGCCAGGTCGACGAGCCGGCCTCGATCGCCGGTGGATGCATCTGCTGTCTGCCTGATGACGGCGGTTTGGACGACGTGCTCGCCAAGCTCGCGGACCCGGCGCGGAGGCTTGATGCCATCGTCGTCGAAGCCAGCGGACTGGCCGAGCCGGTGACGATCGCGCGGATCATCGGTTTCAGCGAGCTGCCCGGCATCCGAAGCGGCGGCCTTGTCGACGTCGTCGACGCTGTCAACCACTTCGACACCGTCGACCGCGTCCAGCTACCGCCGGCGCGATACGGTGTCGCCTCGCTGATCGTGGTCAACAAGCTCGACCAGGTGCCCGAGGGTGAGCGTGCGCTGCTGCTACAACGTGTCAAAGAGCGGGTGGCGCAACGCAATCCGCGCGTCCACGTGGTGGGCACCACGGGTGGCAGGATCGATCCCGCGCTGCTGTTCGACGCATCGGGAACCGGCCAAGAGCCCGGGCAACTCTCGATCTTGGAGCTGCTGCGCGACTCCGAACCCGTACACGATCACGTCCACGCCGACGCCGTCACCGTCAGCAGCACCGGCTGCGTCGACCTCGATGCACTGTTCGACCTGCTGGAGAAGCCGCCCCCGAACGTTTTCCGGCTCAAAGGCGTGGTGGCCGTGCGCCACGGCGCCGCGGGCAGGAACTACGTGGTCAACCTGGTGGGCAGTGCCATCCATATCGCCAAGGCGCCGCCGCGGGCGGTCGCCAACTCCCTGGTGGCGATCGGAATGCATCTCGACGTCGACGATGTGCGCGCGCAACTGACCGCCGCGCTGCAGCCCGCCGCCGGGAAGCCGTCCGCGGCGGCGCTGCGCCGGTTGCGTTCATTCAGCCGCTGAGTGCCGTCAGGCAAGATACGTCCCGATGTCCTCCTCACTCGTCGACGTACTCGCCACCATGGAACTCGCCCGGACCGACCAGTGGCTGTTCGTCGGGCAGCAGTTGCCCGCGCCCGCCAACCACATCTTGGGTGGACACATCTCTGCCCAGGCGCTGCTGGCAGCCAGTTACACCGCGCCCGGCCGCGCGCCGCACAGCGTGCACACCTACTTTCTGCGGTCCGGTGATTCCCGTCGCCCGGTGGACTTCGAAGTGGTGGATCTGCAAGAGGGACGGACGTTTTCAGCGCGCCGGGTCACCGCCCGGCAGGACGGCAAGATCCTGATGGAAGCGATGTCGTCGTTCAAGGTCGCCGACCCGACCGCGGCTCAAGTGGCTTATCAGCCGTCGATTCCGCGCGTGCCCGAGCCCGAAGAGTTGCCGCCGGTGGCGCCACATCTGGCCGAGTCCGACGAGCGCACCCAGGGCCGGTGGGCGAGCCTGCGCTGGTTCGAGCGCCGCATCGTCGACACCGAACACGCGCCTCCGGCCCGGTCACCGATGTGGTGGCGACCGGACGGCGACGTTCCCGACGATCCGGCGCTGACCGCGAGTTTGGTGGCATACCTGTCGGCGGTGACGTTGACCGAGCCGGCGTTCGCGGCGCGCGGCGGTGTCGGGGAATCCGCCCAGCGTGACCACTCGGTCTGGTTCCACGCACCGGCGGTGCTCTCCGATTGGCTGCTGTTCGAACGGTCTTCGCCCAGCAGCGCCGATTCGCTCGCGCTCGCCAGCGGCACGATGTTCAACCGCAACGGCACCCTGGTGTGCACCGTGCGCCAAGAGATGTACTTCCCGCCGCAGCGCTGAGCCGGATCCTCAGCCGGCTGAGCCGCACGGACCCGCAACGGCAAGGGCGCCTAACCTGGGTTTCAAGAATTCATCAAGGCCGGTGTTAGACCTTCTACGCCATGAACACCATCGACCTTGCCATTGTCGGCATCGGCTGCGGAATCTTCGCCTGGGCGCTGGCCCGGTGCGCGCCGAAAGCGGTTTCTGGAATGGGCCTGGCCGCGCAAGGCGTGCTCGGTGTCTACACCGGCCTCATGGTGCGCGACATCTCGTTCGCGGCGCTGGGTTCGCACTGGCCGATCGTCATCGCGATCACCGTCAGCACCTTGATCGTCAGCGTCGCCGGCGGTGCGCTGCTCGGTCTGCACAAAGACGTCAGCCCGCTGACCGGCGGACTGGCTCTGGTGGCCGGCGGTTCGTCCGGGCTGGTCGCCATCGCACGCGACCTCGGCGGCGACGACCGCGTCGTCGCGGCGGTTCAATACCTGCGCGTTGCGCTGATCACGGCCGCCATGCCGGTGGTCGCGACCGTCTTCTACCACGGCAGCGCCGCACAGGGATCGCACCCGAGCGAAACCTCTTCTCTGCCTTTGTCTTTCGGCCTGCCGCTGATCGCCGGCATTGTGCTGGCCGGCGCGGTGGCCGGACGTGCGGTACGCGTCCCGGGAGCTGGGCTGCTGGGGCCGATGGCGATCACCATCGCGCTGGAGTTCTCCGGACTGATCCACGGTCTGGCCGTTCCGATGCTGCTGGTTCAGGCCGGGATCATGATGATCGTCTGGCAGACGCTGCTGGCGTTCGACCGCGAGTCGCTGCGGGCGATTCGCCGGATCCTGCCCGGTGCGTTCGCTCTGATCATGGTGCTGAACCTCGCCGCGGCCGGTCTGGGTGTGGTGCTGGCCGACGAGGCCGGACTGAGCATGCTGGACGGCTACCTGGCGACCAGTCCCGGCGGCATCTACGCGGTGCTGGGCACCGCCGCGGGCTCGGGCTCCAATGTGACGTTCGTGATGGCCGCCCAAGTCATCCGGGTCGTGTTGATGCTGTTGGCCGCGCCGTTCGTCGCCCGGTTGTTCATGCGGTTCGCCCCGCAGGGCGCACCGATGCGCCGGCCGAGCCGGGAGCTTGTCCCGGTGGCCGCCTGACAGCGACCACCGCACCCTGTCGT
>NZ_JCALCN010000023.1:0-76662 GCF_059812345.1 Mycobacterium sp. NGS59 | reverse complement strand
CCCCCCATCGAGCGCCTACGCGTTCACAACCTGGCCGTCAAGAACAACTAGCCATCACGGCGGGGCCCGACCCCGCGATGTGACCATCACCTCGGTCTCACTCGGCTAACCTGAACACCCGGGACGGCCGCCGCTGACCGGGAGGAGACTCGTGGCCGAGAGCTTTGGTCGCTACCAACTGCAGGGTCTGCTGGGTCGCGGTGGCATGGGCCAGGTCTACCGGGCTTACGACACCCAGACCGACCGCGTCGTCGCCATCAAATTGCTGCCGCCGCATCTGGCCGAGGACAAAGAGTTCGAGCACCGCTTCCGCCGGGAGGCGCGCATCGCGGCCAGCCTCAACGATCCGCACGTCGTGCCCATCCACGGCTTCGGTGAGATCGACGGCCGACTGTATGTCGACATGCGTCTGGTCGAGGGCCGGGATTTGGTGAAGTTCATCGCCGAGAACGGCGGCCGACTGACCCCGGCGCAGACGGTGGCGATCGTCGACCAGGTTGCGGCTGCGCTGGACAGTGCCCACCGGGCCGGGCTGGTGCATCGCGACGTCAAACCGTCGAACATCCTGGTTGCCCAAGCCCGCGACTTCGTCTACCTGATCGACTTCGGGCTGGCCCGTGCCACCACCGACACCGTGTTGACCGGGTCCGGCACCACGATGGGCACCCTCGCCTACCTGGCCCCTGAAAGATTCAGTGGCACAACGGATTCCCGTGCCGATGTGTACTCGCTGGGGTGTGTGCTCTACGAGTGCCTGACCGGCGCCCGGCCCTATCCCGGCGAGACGTTCGCAGAGCAGATCTCCGGCCACCTCCACTCCCCGCCGCCACGTCCCACGGCGATCGCACCAGGCATCTCCCCGACCTTCGACGCTGTCGTCGCGCGCGCAATGGCAAAGGACCCGCAAGTCCGGTACCAGACGGTGACCGAACTCGCCGACGCCGCCCGCGCGGCGTTGACCGGTGCCGCTCCAACCCTCCCCCCGCCGCCACCGGCCGAACCGCGTACCGGGCTGCGGAGAGTGGATTCCGAAGGCATCGCCGACCCGCCCACTCCGAGCAGATCGGGAAGCAGCCGCAAAGTGCTGGTTGCGACCGTGGCCGGTTCGGGACTGGCACTGGTCTTGGTGGCCGCCCTCGTCGCGTTCCTCCTCGGCGACGACGACCGCGCCTCGAACACCACGACGTCGTCCAACACGACCACCAGCAACAACGAGTCGCAGAAAAGCGAGGCTCCCGAAGCGACGGCGGCCGCCACGCCGCCATTGCCGGCCGTCGCCGTGCTGCCAGACCGGGGCGCCAACTGTCAGTATTCGCCGACGCCGACGGCGGCCGGCAAACCGGTGCAACCTCCGCGCAGCGGCCGGGTGCCCACCACACCGGCCGAGGTTTCGGCCACCATGGTCACCAGCGAGGGCACCATCGGTCTGCGCCTGGCCAACAACGAGTCCCCCTGCACCGTGAACAGCTTCGTCAGCCTGGCGCAGCAGGGATTCTTCGACAACACCCAGTGTCGTCAGCTGTTCAAGTCGGCGAAAATGGGCGCGTTGCAGTGCGGCGATCCGCAAGGCGACGGGTCCGGCGGACCCGGCTACGAATTCGACGACGAGTACCCGGCTGACCAGTACCCGCGCGGCGACCCCAAGTTGGGACAGCCGGTCGTCTACCCGCGCGGCACCCTGGCGATGGCGACCGACACCAATGGCAGCCAGTTCTATGTGTTCTTCGACGACTCCGAGTTGGCGCCGCAGTCCACGGTGTTCGGCTCTATCGACCAGCAGGGCCTTGCGGCAGTCGACCGGATCGCCAGGGCCGGTGTCGTCGGCGGCGAGGACGACGGGACGCCCGTCACTCCGCTGACCATCACTTCGGTGCGTCTCGACGGGTGAGCGTGCGGATTTCAGTGTGAGCGTGCGGACTTCAGTGTGAACTCAGGGTTTTCATTGTGAGCCCACGGTGGCCGACAAGGTGATTGTGCCGCCGTAGCCTCACCCTCAAAGCCGTAGCCTCACACTCAAAGCCGCAGCCTCACACTCAAAGACCTCAGGAAGCCGACGTCACCCGATACACGTCGTAGACGCCCTCGACGTTGCGCACCACGTTCAGCAGATGGCCCAGATGTTTCGGGTCGCCCATCTCGAAGGTGAACCGGCTGATCGCCACCCGGTCCCCCGACGTGGTCACCGACGCGGACAGGATGTTGACCTTCTCGTCGGCCAGCACGCGCGTCACGTCCGACAGCAACCGGTGCCGGTCGAGAGCTTCGACCTGAATCGCGACCAGGAACACCGACGACGGCGACGGCGCCCACAGCACCTCGATGATGCGCTCGGACTGCTGCTGCAGGGACGCGGCGTTGGTGCAGTCGGTGCGGTGCACGCTGACGCCGCCGCCGCGGGTGACGAACCCCATGATCTGGTCACCCGGCACCGGTGTGCAGCATTTGGCCAGCTTGGACAGCACCCCGGGAGCGCCGGGCACCGACACGCCGACGTCTTCGGTGCTGCGCGGGCGTCGCGGTTGCATGGTCGCCGGGGTGGATCGTTCGGCAACGTCGTCCTCGGCCTGGTCGATACCGCCGAGTTCGGCCAACAGCCGCTGCACGACGTGCCGGGCCGAGACGTGGCCCTCGCCGATCGCGGTGTACATCGCCGAGACGTCGGTGTAGTGCAGCTCCCGGGCCACCGCGGCCATCGACTCGCCATTCACCAAGCGCTGCAGGGGAAGTCCGGCGCGACGCACTTCGCGAGCCATCGCCTCCTTGCCGGATTCCAGCGCTTCTTCACGCCGCTCCTTGGCGAACCACTGGCGGATCTTCGTCTTAGCGCGCGGGGACACCACGAACTGCTGCCAGTCCCGCGACGGACCGGCGTTGAGCGCCTTGGACGTGAACACCTCGACGACTTCGCCGTTGTCCAGCTTGCGTTCCAGCGCCACCAGCCGCCCGTTGACCCGGGCACCGATGCAACGGTGGCCTACCTCGGTGTGCACGGCGTAGGCGAAGTCGACCGGCGTGGAACCAGCCGGCAACGTGAACACGTCACCTTTGGGTGAGAACACGAATATCTCTTGTACTGCAAGGTCGTAACGCAGCGACTCCAGGAACTCGCCCGGGTCGGCCGCCTCCCGCTGCCAGTCGAGCAACTGCCGCATCCACGCCATGTCGTCGATCTCGGCGGCAGCGTGCTGGTGCGGAACCCCGTTGCGGCCCTTGGCTTCCTTGTACCGCCAGTGCGCGGCGATGCCGAATTCGGCGGTGCGGTGCATGTCGTTGGTGCGGATCTGCACCTCCAGCGGCTTGCCTTCCGGCCCGACGACCGTGGTGTGCAGCGACTGGTACACACCGAATCTGGGCTGGGCGATGTAGTCCTTGAACCGTCCGGCCATCGGCTGCCACAGCGAATGCACAACGCCCACAGCGGCATAGCAGTCGCGGATCTCGTCGCACAGGATGCGGATGCCGACCAGGTCGTGGATGTCGTCGAAGTCACGGCCCTTGACGATCATCTTCTGGTAGATCGACCAGTAGTGCTTGGGCCGGCCCTCCACCGTCGCCTTGATCTTCGAGGCGTTCAGCGTGTTGGTGATCTCGGCACGCACCTTGGCCAGGTAGGTGTCGCGCGACGGCGCGCGCCCGGCCACCAGCCGGACGATCTCCTCGTATTTCTTGGGATGCAGGATGGCGAACGAGAGGTCCTCGAGTTCCCACTTGACGCTGGCCATACCCAGCCGATGTGCAAGCGGCGCAATGACTTCCAGTGTCTCGCGGGCCTTGCGGGCCTGCTTCTCCGGCGGCAGGAAGCGCATGGTGCGCATGTTGTGCAGCCGGTCGGCCACCTTGATCACCAGCACCCGCGGGTCGCGGGCCATCGCGGTGATCATCTTGCGGATCGTCTCGCCCTCGGCGGCGCTGCCGAGCACGACGCGGTCCAGCTTGGTCACTCCGTCGACGAGATGGCCCACCTCCTCACCGAAGTCCTCGGACAGGGCGGCCAGCGTGTACCCGGTGTCCTCGACGGTGTCGTGCAGCAGGGCGGCCACCAAAGTGGTGGTGTCCATACCCAATTCGGCCAGGATGTTGGCCACCGCCAGCGGGTGGGTGATGTAGGGATCGCCGGAGTGCCGCAGCTGGGTGGCGTGCCGCCGGTCGGCGACCTCGTAGGCCCGCTGCAGCAGTGACAGGTCCGCTTTGGGATATACCTCCCGGTGCACCGCGACGAGCGGTTCGAGCACGGGGTTGATGGCGCTGCTGCGCGCGGTCATCCGCCGGGCCAGCCGGGCCCGCACCCGGCGGGAGGCGCTGCTGCTGCTCTTGGGCGCCTCGACGGAGGCTATCGGCATCGGCTCGGTGGGCGGGCCCGAGGACGCCGGACCCGGTTCGGCGGGCGGCGCGACAGCTTGCAGCGTGCTGTGTTCATCCGCCACGTGGGTCACCTCCGACCTTGAGGATATCGCGGGATCTCGTCTGTCAGGTGCGACTCAGGCTGTGCACCGGCAGCGGCGCCACCGCCTCGCGACCGCCCAACTCGGTGAGTTCCACCACCACCGCCGCGATCGTCGGGACCGCGCCGCCGCGCTCCAGCAACCTTTGCGCAGCGCCGACGCTGCCGCCGGTGGCCAGGACGTCGTCGATGATTGCAACGCGCAGACCGGCCAACGCAATCCCGTCGGCCGGGATTTCGACGGTGGCGGCGCCGTATTCGCGCTCGTAGTCCTCGCTGAGCACCGGCGGCGGCAGCTTGCCACCCTTGCGGATGGCCAGCACCCCGGTCCGCAACCGGGTGGCCACAGCGGCGGCCAGCAGGAAGCCGCGGGAATCGATGCCCGCCATCAGGTCCGCACCCGCCGAGACCTCGGCGAGCGCGTCGGTGATGGCCGCCATCGCGTCGGCGTCGGCGAACACGGGAGTGAGGTCTTTGAACTGCACCCCGGGCTCGGGAAAATCCGCGACCTTGCGGGTCAGCGCATCGATGACGGCGGCGACGTCCGTCACTGCACCAGCGCCCATCGGTCCATGTTCCAGCCCGCTCCCCACCGGGTGGGGTTCTTGCTCACCGCATACATCTTCTTGGACATCAACAAGGTCCGCTGCTGCCGGTACAGGGGCAACGTCGGCATCTCTCCCCACAGCACCGGCGCGGCTTCGGCGAGTAGCCGGGCCCGCTCGGTCGGATCGGCGGAAACCGCGAGCGCGCCGATGATCCCGTCGATTTGCGGGTTCGCATACCCCGACAGGTTGTTGCCGTTGCCGCTGTGCAACGTGTAGGCGTCCATCGCCGACGACCCGGTGGATCCGCTGCCCGCCGCACCGCCCGTGCTCGCCAGCAACACGTCGATCTTCCCGTCCCGCAGCGCCTGGGGTCCCGGGGTATCGAGGGTCACATTGGTGACGGTGATCCCGGCGGCCTGGCACGATGCCGCGATCGACCCGACAATGGCCGCCAGTCGGGCGTTGGGTCCGCGGTAGCCGATCCGCACGGTCAGCGGGACGCCGCGCAGCGCGTCGCGGGCGGCGTTGGGATCGGCCTTGTCGAACGGGCGCGCCTCGTTGACACCGTCGGTGGCAGCCAGCGCATCCTCGGTCGCCGGGGACAGGCGAGAGTTGGCGATCGGCACGCCGCCGTCGCGGGCGATCCCGTCCCGGGGTGTGCAGAATGCGAACGCGCGGCGCAACGGAACCTGGGCGAGCGGCCCCTGTGGCGCGAAGATGAGCTGCTCGATCCCGGCCGACGGGAAATCGGAGCGCTGGTAGTCGTCCGGAGTGGCCAGCGCGCCGGACGATCCGGCCGCCACGTCGACCACGTCCACCCGGCGGTGGTTCACCCGGTCCTGGATGTCGCTGCCCTGCGGTCGCACGGTGATCCGCTTGGTGATCGCCTTGGCGCCCCACCATCGGTCGTTGGACGCCAGCACCACGGCGCCGCCGTCCAGCACCGACTCGATCTTGTACGGTCCCGACGACGGAAAACGCTTGAGGTCGACCCCGGGTTTCAGGTCCCACGTCGTATTCCACAGTCGCGCAACCTGTTCCACCACCGACACCTTGTTGGTGAGCAGGGCGGTGGTGACGTCGGCGCCCAGGGTGTCGGAGATGACATGCGACGGCATCATCGAGGTGGCGGTGAACAGCTGGGTGTAGTCGGCAACGCCACGGTCGGGGATGAACGACACCCGGGCCTTCTTCTGGCCGGGGGTGCATTCGATGTTGGCGATGTCGACGTACCCGGCCTGGGTGGCCGCGTCGAAACCACCGAACCGCCCGGACTGCGCGGCCCAGGCCAGCACCAGATCGTCGCAGGTCACCGGTTTGCCGTCGGAGTAGACGGCGTTGTCGGCGATCTGGTAGTCAAGCACCAGGGGCGCACCGCCGACCACCGAGATGGTGCCGAAGTCGTGGTCGGCGACCACCTGCCCGTCGGGCCCGTGGTAGCCGAACCCGGTCAGGGTGCGGGCGAAGGCCTGGGCGCCGGCCGAGGCGGCACCGATGGTGGTGTTGGTGTTGTAGCTCGACAACGGGCCGTCGACCACGTAGTCGATCTGCCCCGCCGCGCTACCGGAACAACCGGTAAGGCCCGATGCTGCCAGCAGTGCCACAACACCGTTGGCCACCAAGGCTTTTCGCCAACGAAACCGGGTGGCCATGCGGCTACCGCTTGCCGACGTTTCGCTTGCCGGTGGGACGCCGGGTGCCGGTCGGACGCACCGGACGCGCGCCCGGAGCCGGTTTGTTGGTGGCTGCGGGCTTGCTGGGGGTCACGGTCTCGGTGACCGCCTCCGTCGCGTCCTCGCCGCCGTCGGCCCGCTCCTCGGCGACCTCCTCGGAGACGGTCTTCTCGTCGCCGGTCTTTTCCGCGGTTGCCTTCGTCCCGGTCGTTCCCGAGCCGCGCCGTCGCAGCACCCGCCGGGTGTGCGAGCGCACCAACTCGGTGCGTTCGCGCATCGTGACCAGCAACGGAGTTGCGAAGAAGATCGACGAGTAGGTGCCGACGATGATGCCGATCAGCTGCACCAGCGCCAGGTCTTTCAGCGTGCCCACTCCCAGCAGCCACACCGCCACCACCATCAGCGCCACGACCGGCAGCACCGAAATCAGGCTGGTGTTGATTGAGCGCATGAAGGTCTGGTTGACCGCCAGGTTGGCGTGCTCGGCGAAGGTGCGCCGGGTGGTGTGCTGGAATCCCTGCGTGTTCTCCTCGACCTTGTCGAAGACGATCACGGTGTCATAGATCGAGAAGCCGAGGATGGTCAGCAACCCGATCACGGTGGCCGGGGTGACCTCGAAGCCCACCAGGGCATACACGCCCGCGGTGACCGTGATGTCGAAGACCATGGCCGCCAGGGCGGACAACGTCATGTACCGCTCGTATCGCACGGTGATGTAGAGGCCGACCAGCACCAGGAACACCACCAGTGCGATCACCGCTTTCTTGGTGATCTGACCGCCCCACGTCGAGGAGACCGCCGCGTCGCTGATGGCGTCCTTACTGGGCGGTTTGCCTTCGGCCCCGATCGGCTGGAACGCGTCGAACAGGGCGTCGCGTAGCTTCGCGGTCTGTTCGTTGGTCAGATGTTCCGAGCGGATCTGCACCGTGGCCGACGAACCCTTGCCGACGCTGACCACCGACTCCGGGTCCTCGCCGATCACCTTCTTGTACACGTCCTGCACCTGCGCGACCTGCGCAGTGCCGGTGGCCCCGTGCGCGGGCAGCGACACCGTGGTGCCGCCCTTGAAATCGATGCCGAAGGTGAACCCGCGGATCAGGATGGCCAGGACGGCGATCGCCATGATCGCGCCGCTCACCCCGTACCAGAGCCGACGGCGCCCCACCACCTCGAAGGCACCGGTTCCGGTGTACAGCCGGGACAGGAAGCCGTGGTGCGGAGCGTCGGTCTTGATGTCGTCGCGGGGGGTTGCGGTGACCTCGGTGGTCTTGGCGTCGGTGGTCTTGGCGTCGGCGTCCTTGGCGTCGGCCGGCTTGGCGGCGGTCGGCTTCTTCTTGATGTCGACACCGGTCTTGGGCTTGGCGGCCATCGGTTATCCCCGTCCCGTCTTGGTGGCGCTCGAGCGGGCTCCGGCGGAAGCGGTCCGGCGTTCGCGCGCGACCTGCTGAACAGCACCCAGCCCGTTGTAAGCCGGCTTGGCCAGCCTCGCGGATTTGGACGAGAGATATACCAGCGGCCAGGTGACCAGGAACACCACCACGATGTCGAGGATCGTCGTGAGCCCCAACGTGAACGCGAAACCCTTCACCTGGCCGATCGCCAGCGCGTACAACACAGCGGCGGCCAGGAAGGTGACCGCGTTGCCCGACACGATCGTCTTGCGGGCCCGCGCCCAACCACGCGGAACCGCCGAACGGTACGAACGACCTTCGCGGATCTCGTCTTTGATGCGTTCGAAGAACACCACGAACGAGTCGGCGGTAGTGCCGATACCGATGACCAGACCGGCTATGCCGGCCAGATCCAGGGTGTAGTTGATATATCGGCCCAGCAGCACCAGGATCGCGAAAACCATTGCACCGGAAGCGATCAACGACAAGGCCGTCAGCAATCCCAGCACCCGGTAGTACAGCAGCGAGTACAGCAGCACCAGCAGCAGGCCGATCGCGCCGGCTATCAGGCCGGCCCGCAGCGACGACAGCCCCAACGTCGCCGAAACCGTCTGCGCCTCCGAGGATTCGAAGGACAGCGGCAACGAACCGTACTTCAGGACGTTGGCGAGCTGTTTTGCCGTCGCCGCGCTGAACGGCGGCTCACCGCCACTGATCTGGGTCCGCCCACCGGGAATGGCCTCCCTGATCATGGGCGCGCTGACGACCTGGGAGTCCAGGGTGAACGCCGTCTGGGTACCGGTGTGGGCGGCGGTGTAGTCGGCCCACACGTTCGCCGCGGGACCCTTGAACTGCAGATCGACGACCCAGCCCAGACTGCGCTGGTCCTGGCCCGAGGTGGCGTCCTGGATCTGGTCGCCGCTGATGATCGACGGCGCCAACAGGTATGCGGTCTTGTGGTCGGTCGAGCAGGTGATCAGCGGCAGATTCGGGTCGTCGTTGCCGGCCAGGATGTCTTCTTTGTCGCAGCGCAGCGCCTGGAACTGCAGGGCGAGCTCCTGGAAGTACGGGCTGGTGTTCTGCCGCCACTTCTTTTCCTGCGCGATGCGGTCGGCGAGCGCCTTGCGCGGATCCGGCGGCGCGGGCGCCTCGGGGGGCGGCGCCTCCGATGTCGGGCTGGGTGCCGGTGCCGGGCTGGGTGCCGGATCCTGCGGGTACGGCCGAGGCTGACCCCGCGGCGGCGCCGGAGCCGGCGCGCCGGATTGCGGCGCACCCGTTTCGGGGGCAGGCGCCCCGGGGGCACCAGGCGCGGGAGCAGGTGCACCGGGCGCACCGGGTGCCGGCTGTTCGACGGGCCGGGGTTCTTCGGGCGGCGGCTTCTGGGCGGGCAACGAACTCGTGACCGGCCGGATGTAGAGCCGGGCGGTCTGGCCCAGGTTGCGGGCCTCGTTGCCGTCGTTGCCCGGCACCGTGATGACCAGGTTGTCGCCGTCGACGACCACCTCGGAGCCGGACACCCCCAGCCCGTTGACGCGCGAGCTGATGATCTGTTGGGCCTGCGCCAGCGCATCCGGACTGGGACGCTTGCCGTCCGGGGTGCGCGCGGTCAACGTCACCCGGGTGCCACCCTGCAGGTCGATGCCCAGTTTCGGCGCCGCCTTCTTGTCCCCGGTGAGAAATACCAACAGGTAGACGCCGACGAGCATGAGCAGGAACACCGACAGGTAGCGGGCAGGATGCACCGGCGCCGAAGACGATGCCACGTTCCTTGAATCTCCTTGAAAATCGGTACCGGACCCGTGAGAGCCTCCGAAGAGACTACGTGGCCTTCGGTCAGGAATCCTTGGCGACGTGCGTCTGGTCCTCGGCCTCTGCTTCCACAGCGACGGCCGAGTCCTCGTCGAAGTCGTCTTCCGGCAGGATCTTGTCGCGGATCGCCAGCTTCATCCAGGTGGTCACCACGCCGGGTGCGATCTCGAGGTCGACGGTGTCGTCGGTGATATCGACCACGTTGGCCTCCAGACCGGACGTGGTGTGCACCCGGTCACCGGGCTGCAACGACTCGTGCAGGTCGATGGTTGCCTGCATCGCCTTGCGCTGGCGGCGCGAGGCGAAGAACATGAACCCGCCCATGATGAGCAGGAACGGCAAGAACAGAACAAAACTATCCATCAACACGCCTGTCTTTCGTATCGGGAGTGCTCGAAATTCCCGCGGAATCCGGGGACGGTGCCGGTAGGACCCGGCACTCGATCACGTCGTCAACGGTCCAGTCTGCCATTCCCGCAGGTCGCAAACCGACCCCACCACGTGTGGCGGCCTCGGGAGCAGCCGAAACTCCGCAAATCCGGGCTGGCGGTTAGGCTTTTATCCGCGACGTGACCGGCGCGCCGCGGAAGGAGGGGTCCGTGGCCAGCCTCGAGCAAAGCCGTCATCTGGTCACCGAAATCCCGGGTCCCGCATCGTTGGAACTCAACAAGCGCCGGACCGCTGCGGTGTCGCACAGCGTCGCGGTCTCCCTGCCCGTGTTCGTCGCGCGCGCCGGTGGCGGCATCGTCGAGGACGTCGACGGCAACCGGCTCATCGACCTGGGTTCGGGCATCGCGGTGACCACGATCGGCAACTCGTCGCCGCGGGTCGTCGAGGCGGTGCGCGGTCAGGTCGAGGAGTTCACCCACACCTGTTTCATGGTGACCCCGTACGAGGGCTACGTCTCCGTCGCCGAGGAGCTCAACCGGATCACTCCGGGCGCCGGCGAGAAACGCTCGGTGCTGTTCAATTCCGGCGCCGAGGCCGTCGAGAACGCGATCAAGGTCGCGCGGTCGCACACCCGCAAGCCGGCGGTGGTCGCGTTCGACCACGCCTACCACGGTCGCACCAACATGGCGATGGCGCTCACCGCCAAATCGATGCCGTACAAGAGCGGTTTCGGTCCGTTCGCG
Organism: Mycobacterium sp. NGS59; assembly: GCF_059812345.1. NCBI lineage: Bacteria > Bacillati > Actinomycetota > Actinomycetes > Mycobacteriales > Mycobacteriaceae > Mycobacterium > Mycobacterium sp. NGS59. The sequence continues at coordinate 65,667 of NZ_JCALCN010000023.1, read as the reverse complement.
CCGGAGATCTACCGGGCGCCGATCTCCTATCCTTATCGGGACGGGCTGCTGGACAAGGAACTCGCCACCGACGGCGAGAAGGCGGCCGCCCGCGCCATCAACATCATCGAGAAGCAGGTCGGGGCCAAGAACCTGGCCGCGGTCATCATCGAACCCATCCAGGGCGAAGGCGGGTTCATCGTCCCGGCCGAAGGGTTCCTGCCCGCGCTCGTGCGGTGGTGCCGGGAGAACGATGTGGTGTTCATCGCCGACGAGGTGCAGACCGGTTTCGCCCGCACCGGAGCGATGTTCGCTTGCGAGCACGAGAACATCGAGCCCGACGTGATCGTCACCGCGAAGGGCATCGCCGACGGGCTGCCGCTTTCGGCGATCACCGGCCGCGCCGAGATCATGGACGCCGCGCATCCTGGCGGCCTGGGCGGCACGTTCGGTGGCAATCCGGTCGCGTGTGCGGCAGCGCTGGCCACCATCGCCACCATCGAATCCGACGGGCTGATCGAGCGGGCCCAACAGATCGAACGCGTGATCACCGAACCGCTGCTGCGGTTGCAGGCCGGGGACGACCGGATCGGCGACGTGCGGGGTCGGGGCGCCATGATCGCTATCGAGCTGGTGAAGTCCGGCACCGCCGATCCCGACCCGGAGCTGACCTCCCAACTGGCCACCGCCGCGCATGCGGCCGGGGTCATCGTGTTGACCTGCGGCATGTGGGGCAACATCATCCGGCTGCTGCCGCCGTTGACCATCAGCGACGAGCTGCTGACCGAGGGCGTCGACATCCTGGGTGGACTGCTGGCCGATCTGTGAGGTCAGGCAGCGCCGAACACCACGACGGCGTTGTTCCCGCCGAGACCGAACGATTGCGACACGGCGTAGCGGTATTGTCCGCGGCGCGGCTCCCCGGCGACGACGTCGAGGTCGATTTCGGGGTCGAGCTCGGCGAGATTCAGTGTGGGCGGGACGATTCCGTCGCGAAGGGCCTGCACGGTCAGCACCGATTCGATCGCGCCGCAGGCCCCCATCGAGTTGCCCAGCGCGGCTTTCGGCGCGTACACCGCCGGCGTGTGGGTGCCCAGTGCCCGCCGGATGGCGCGCGCCTCGGCCAGGTCTCCGAACGTAGTGCCGGTCGCGTGCGCGTTGACGTGGTCGATGTCGGCCGGTGTCAGGCCGGCCAGATGCACGGCCCGCGCGATGGCGTCGCCGGCACGCTCACCGGTCGGGTCGGGTTCGACCATGTCGTATCCATCCGAGGTGACGGCGGCTCCCAGTAGCCGGGCCAGGATCGGCGCGCCGCGCGCTCTGGCATGCTGCTCGGTCTCGAGGAGAAGCAGCGCGCCGCCTTCGCCGAACACCATGCCGTTGCGGCTCTTGTCGAACGGGCGGCAGGCCGCGGGCGGGTCGTCGTTGTGCGCGGAAAGCATCTCGAGCTGACAGAACGTGGCGACGGGCACCGCCTCGATGCCGGTCTCGACGCCGCCGCAGACCGCGACATCTGCCTCGCCGAGCACTATGTGCTGCCAAGCGTGAGCAATGGCCGCGGTACCGGATGCGTCGGCCACGATCGGCGTCAGGACCCCGGCCTTCGCCTTCAGGTCGAGTCCGACCACGGCGGCGGGTGCATTGGGCATGTGCTTCTGCACCGACAGGGGCGACACCGCCCGCAGGCCCTTCACCTTCCAGATCTCGTGCCAGTACGGGATGTCCTCGGTGCTGCCGAAACCCAGGCCCACCGACACCATCAGACGGTTGGTGTCGACGTCGGGTGCGCCAGCCTGCTGCCACAGCCGTCGGCTCAGCACCGCGGCCATCTTCTGCATGAACGCGAACCGGCGCAGCTCCACCCGCTCCAGATGCTCGTCGAAATCCTCGCGGAGCGTGCCGCCGATGCGCACCGGCGAGTCGAACTCCGCTACGAACGGCTTGTCGAGCTCGCGAATCCCGCTGCCGCCCTCGAGGAGTTGTTGCCAAGTCTCCTCAGCGTCAGGCGCCAGCGCCGTCGTCGACACCAACCCGGTGACGACGACGTCGGGGAAACCCTCTCCAGTCCTCATCGCGTGCGCCTACCCGCCATGGTCTGTCTGATCAGCCACATCGATGCCACGTCCCTCCAAAACCCAGCAACTCGGCCGAAGTGTCTGCAAGGCATTATCACCGCTCGCGCGACGGGCCAATCATGAGGTCCAATTCCCGCCCGGCGCGTGCCCAAACCTGCGCAAGCGTCAAATTTGCCGCTCCGGCCGCCGGGCGTTCTGCGAGAGGGGTTCGTGCGGGCGGGTCGGCGTCCAGCAACAGCGAAGCCACAGCAGCGGCGTTTGAGGAATAATGTTAGTTTTGCTAACGTTCTTCTGGTCAGCGCAATGTCGCGCCATAGTTTTCAAATACTTTCGTTCTTTCGAGGATTGCCATGTCGATCAGCAGTGAAGAGCGGCTCGAGCGCCGCACCCAGGACCTAGTCGCCAACGACCCGCAATTCGACGCCGCCCAGCCGGACCCGGTCGTCGCCGAAGCCCTTCAACAGCCGCAGTTGCGGCTCCCGCAGATTCTGCAGACCGTCCTGGACGGGTACGCCGACCGTCCCGCCGTCGGCCAACGCGCGGCGGAGTTCGTCGTCAATCCCGCCAGCGGCCGCACCGAGCTGAACCTGCTGCCCCGGTTCGACACGATCACCTATCGCGAGCTGGGTGACCGGATCGCCGCATTCGGACGCGCCCTGACCGCCGACGGCCTGCAGACCGGCGACCGGGTGTGCGTGCTGGGCTTTACCAGCGTCGATTACACGACCATCGACATGGCGCTGGGCAGCATCGGCGCCGTGTCGGTTCCGCTGCAGACCAGCGCATCCATCGCTCAACTGCAGCCGATCGTCGTCGAAACCGAGCCGCGCCTGGTCGCCGCCAGCGTCCACCAGCTCACCGAGGCGGTCGAGCTGATCCGCGCCGGCTTCACCCCGGCCAAGCTGGTGGTGTTCGACTACCACCCCGAGGTCGACGACCAGCGCGAAGCCGTGGCGTCCGCACGCGCCGAACTGGCTAATGCCGGTGTGGCGGTCGAGACATTGGCCGAATCGATCGAGCGCGGCGCCGCGCTGCCGGCCCGTCCGGTGGCGGATGTGGCCGAGGACGCGCTGGCGCTGCTGATCTACACCTCCGGTAGCACCGGCGCACCCAAGGGCGCGATGTACCCCCAGCGCAACGTGGGCAAGATGTTCCGCCGGTCGGCCAAGAACTGGTTCGGCCCGACCGCGGCCTCGATCACCCTCAACTTCATGCCGATGAGCCACGTCATGGGCCGCGGCATCCTCTACGGCACGCTCGGCAACGGCGGCACCGCCTACTTCGCCGCCAGGAGTGACCTGTCCACATTGTTGGAGGACCTCGCCCTGGTCCGGCCCACCGAACTGAACTTCGTGCCGCGCATCTGGGAGACGCTCTACGCCGAGTTCCAGCGCGAGGTCGACCGCGGCGCCAGCCCGGACGAGATGCTGACCGAGCTGCGGCAGAACCTGCTGGGCGGCCGCTTCATCTTCGCGATGACGGGCTCCGCGCCCACCTCCCCCGAGCTCAAAGCCTGGGTCGAGTCCCTGCTGGAGATGCACCTGCTGGACGGCTACGGCTCCACCGAAGCGGGCATGGTCCTGTTCGACGGCGAGGTGCAACGCCCGCCGGTGATCGACTACAAGCTGGCCGACGTCCCCGACCTGGGCTACTTCGCCACCGACCGGCCCTATCCGCGCGGTGAGTTGCTGCTCAAGACCGAGAACATGTTCCCCGGCTACTACCGGCGCCCCGAGATCACCGCCGACGTGTTCGACGAAGACGGCTACTACCGCACCGGCGACGTCGTCGCCGAGGTGGGACCCAACCGGGTCGTCTACGTCGACCGCCGCAACAACGTGCTGAAGCTGGCCCAGGGCGAGTTCGTCACCGTCGCCAAGCTGGAAGCGGTGTTCGGCAACAGCCCGCTGGTACGCCAGATCTACGTCTACGGCAACAGCGCGCACCCGTATCTGCTGGCCGTGGTCGTCCCCACCGAGGAGGCCCTGTCACGAATCGACGACTTGAAGCCCGCGATCGCCGACTCGCTGCAGACCGTCGCCAGAGACGCCGGCCTGCAGTCCTACGAGGTGCCACGCGACTTCATCGTCGAAACCACGCCGTTCACGCTGGAAAACGGGCTGCTGACCGGGATCCGCAAGCTGGCGTGGCCGAAACTCAAGCAGCACTACGGCGACCGGCTGGAACAGCTGTACGCCGACCTGGCCGCGGGCCAGGCCAACGAACTGAGCGAACTGCGTCGCAGCGGTGCCGACGCTCCGGTGCTGCAGACGGTCACCCGCGCTGCGGCCGCCATGCTGGGCACCGCCAGTTCCGAGTTGTCCCCGGAGGCGCACTTCACAGATCTGGGCGGAGACTCGTTGTCGGCGTTGACATTCGGCAACCTGCTGAACGAGATCTTCGATGTCGACGTGCCGGTCGGCGTGATCGTCAGCCCGGCCAATGACCTGCAGGCCATCGCGGCTTACATCGAGGCCGAGCGGGCCGGATCCAAGCGCCCGTCGTTCGCCTCAGTGCACGGCCGGCACGCCACCGAGGTACGCGCCGGCGACCTGACCCTGGACAAGTTCATCGACGAGGCCACCTTGGCCGCCGCGCCGAACCTGCCGGGCCCCGCCACCGAGGTGCGCACGGTGCTGTTGACGGGCGCCACCGGATTCCTGGGCCGCTACCTGGCGCTGGACTGGCTGGAGCGGATGGACCTGGTCGACGGCAAGGTGATCGCGCTGGTTCGGGCAAAGTCGGACGCCGACGCCCGGGCGCGCCTGGACCGCACGTTCGACAGCGGTGACCCGAAGCTGCTGGCGCACTACCAGCGGCTGGCGGCCGATCACCTCGAGGTCATCGCGGGCGACAAGGGCGAGGCCAATCTGGGCCTGGACACTGCGACCTGGCAGCGGCTGGCCGACACCGTCGACCTGATCGTCGACCCTGCCGCGCTGGTCAACCACGTGCTGCCGTACAGCGAGTTGTTCGGGCCGAACGCCCTGGGCACCGCCGAGCTGATCCGGATCGCCTTGACCAGCAGGCAGAAGCCATACGCCTACGTGTCGACGATCGGTGTCGGTGACCAGATCACGCCGGGCACGTTCGTCGAGGATGCCGACGTGCGCGTGATGAGCGCGACCCGCCAGATCAACGACGGTTACGCCAACGGCTACGGCAACAGCAAATGGGCCGGTGAGGTATTGCTGCGCGAGGCGCATGACCTGTGCGGGCTGCCGGTGACGGTTTTCCGCTGCGACATGATCCTGGCCGACACCACGTACGCCGGTCAGCTGAACCTGCCGGACATGTTCACCCGGACCATGCTCAGCGTGGTCGCCTCCGGCATCGCGCCGAAGTCCTTCTACGAGTTGGACGCCCAGGGCAACCGGCAGCGCGCCCACTACGACGGCCTGCCGGTGGAGTTCATCGCCGATGCGATCTCGACGCTCGGGCCGCACGCTGGGGACGGGTTCCGGACCTACCACGTGATGAATCCGTACGACGACGGCATCGGGCTCGACGAGTACATCGACTGGCTGGTGGACGCCGGGTACCCGATCGAGCGGATCGGCGACTACCACCAGTGGTTGCGGCGATTCGAAATGTCGCTGCGGGCTCTGCCCGAACGGCAGCGCCAGTACTCGCTGCTGCCGTTGCTGCACAACTACCAGCAGCCGGACCAGCCGATCAACGGGTCGATGGCCCCGACCGACCGGTTCCGTGCCGCGGTCCAGGACGCCAAGATCGGGCCGGACAAGGACATTCCGCACGTCACGCCCGCGATCATCGAGAAGTACATCAGCGACCTTGAGCTGCTCGGCCTGGTTTGAGCGCCGACGGACAGGGCACTCGAAAAGCCATGTCGGAGCCGTCGACCCATCAGCTGGCGGTGCGAATGGCCGATCTGGCCCGCGCCGTCGCCGTACCCCGCACAGCTGAGGAGATCTTCTCGGAGGTCACCGCAGCCGCCGTGGAACTGATCCCCGGCGTCGACACAGCGGGAATCCTGCTGATCAAGAAGGGCGGGAAGTTCGAGTCGCACGCGGGCACCGACGACCTGCCGCACGAGCTGGACGAACTGCAGCAAACCCTGCAGGAAGGCCCGTGCATGGACGCGGCACTGCACGACGTGGTGGTACGCAGCGACGACTTCCGGGTCGAAAGTCGATGGCCGGCCTACTCCGCCGCCGTCCGCAAGCTCGGCGTGCTCAGCGGGCTTTCCTTTCGGCTCTACACCCAGGAACGCACCGCCGGCGCGTTGAACCTGTTCGGTTTCCAAGCCACGGAGTGGGACGACGAGAAGCAGACCATCGGGACCGTGCTCGCCGCCCAGGCCGCCGCGGCGATCATGGCGCACAGCCAGACCGAGAATCTGCGGTCCGCGGTGGCCAGCAGGGACCGGATAGGTCAGGCCAAGGGCATCGTGATGGAACGTTTTCACGTCGACGACGTCCAGGCCTTCGCCATGCTGCGCCGGCTCTCCCAGGAGAGCAACACCTCACTGCTCAGCATTGCGCAACGCGTGATCGACACGCGGGGTCACTGAGTCGGGAATTCGTCGCTGTAGGGGGCACGTGGCGGCGCGATCTCGTCCAGCCGCTCGTTGATGGCGTGCGCGAGCATGTCGTGTTGCAGCGTCGGCAGCGACATGGCGCCGTTGAGATAGGCGTCCACCTCGAACCGCCCCACCTCGCCGCCCAGACTGAAGTACCGCAGCCAGAGTTCGTCGACGGAGACGTCGGCCGCTTCGAAAGCGGCCCGAAACTTCTCATTCAATTCGCGGTAGGTGGTCATCGGCTCGTCAAACGTCGTCCGGGGATGCGACGATCCGCTCGGCGACGTCCCGGATCAGGCTGCGGGAACGATGCGCCTCGGCGGCCAGTTCGCGGAAGGCTTCGACGGGACCGACGCCTCGCCGTGCCATCACGATGCCGCGGGCGATCGCGATCAGGTCCCGGGTTCGCAACGTCTCCTTGAGTTCGTCGCTGAGCCGCTCGGCGGCCTGGACGGTCTGCACATTCGCCACGAAGATCGCCGCCTGCATGGCAAAGCGACGCAGCACGTCTTCGTCGCGTTCGTCGAACGCCGCACGGGCGGTGGAGTACACCTTGATCGCCCCCAGCGCGGTCGTCCCGTCGATCAGAGCCGCGCTCAGGAAAGACTTCATGCCCAGCTGATGTGCGCGCTCGATCCAGGTCGGCCAGCGTCGCTCGTCGTCCCCCTCCTGAGAACGCACGACGGTGCGCTCGCGCCACGCGGTCAGGCAGGGTCCCTCGTCCAGCTGGTACTGAAGGTCGTCGAGTCGACTCACCAACGGGTCCGTCGCTGCGGAGGTCACCCGTCTCCCGTCGGCATCGAGCAGGCTCACCCCCGAGCCGGTGCTTCCGGCGATGGTGTCGGTGGCCAGCGACGTCACGGTCGACAACGCGGTCGCCACCGTCGCCTCGCTGAGCAGGACGCCCGACATGCTGGCGAACGCTCGCGCCAGTTCCTCAGCGGGGTCGGAAGCTGCCGTCACAAGTTGTCGATCCTTCGCAGTGGGCGTCCGCGTCGGCGGACCCGGTAGAACTACCACTCCCCTGACCGATCAAACGTCAACGGCCCAAGCATCAGCGTCGCTATGAATTCATGCGATTCCGCTCGTGCAATCGCCTCGGCCGCGTAGCGTTTCCTCGCGCAATCTACGCAAGCGTCAATCTCGTGAACTGGGAGGACCGAATTTGTCGTCATTTGTGATTGCTTCGCCTGAAATGTTGGCCGCAGCGGCCGGTGATGTGCGCGGCATCGGTGAGGTGTTACGGGCGGCCACGGTGGCTGCGGCGCCGCTGACGACAGCTATCGCCCCGCTGGCCGGTGACGAGGTGTCGGCGGCGGTGACGCGGGTGTTCGGCACCTACGGTCAGGCGTACCAGGCGCTCAGCGCGCAGGCGGCGCTGGTGCATGAGCAGTTCGTCCGGTCGCTGGCCGCCGGCGCCAGCTCCTACGCGGGCGCTGAAGCGACCAACGTGGTGCAGATGCTGGAGCAGGGCGTCTTGGGATTGGTCAATGCGCCCACCAACGCGCTGTTGGGGCGTCCCTTGATCGGAGACGGTGTCAACGGGGCGCCGGGCACGGGGCAGGCCGGCGGCGCCGGCGGGTTGTTGTTGGGCAACGGGGGCGCGGGCGGCTCGGGTGCGGCCGGCCTCAGTGGTGGGCGCGGCGGTGATGCCGGCTTGTTCGGCAATGGCGGCGCCGGTGGCGCCGGCGGCACTGGAGCGACGGGGGCCGTGGGCGGCACCGGAGGCGGCGGAGGCGCCGGCGGCTGGCTGGCCGGGATCGGCGGAGCCGGCGGTGCGGGCGGCGAAGGGGGTGCCGGCGGTTCGGGGGTCGGTGGGGCCGGCGGCACCGGCGGTATCGGCGGTGTCGGACGGGCACTGATCGGCGGCGGTGGCGGTATCGGGGGCGCCGGCGGTGTCGGCGGCATGGGTGGTACCGGCGCAACAGGCGTCGCGGGTGCGGGGCCCGTCGGTGGCCAAGGCGGTACCGGATTCGCCGGTGGGGCCGGCGGGGCAGCTGGGCAGGGCGGTTCGAGTTACGGGCTGTTCGGTGCCGGCGGCGCCGGCGGCGTCGGCGGCACCGGCGGGGCCGGCGGTCTCGGCGGGGATGGCGGTACCGGTTTCGAGTTCGCCGCCGACGGCGGTAACGGCGGCACCGGCGGAAACGGCGGTGAGGCGGGAGTCGGGGGGGCCGGCGGCGCCGGCGGATACCTCGGCGCCGCTGGGGCGGCGGGCCACGCAGGCACCGGCGGGGCCGGCGGCGTGGGAGGTACCGGCGGGAAGGGCGACGTCGGCGGCAGCGGCACGTCCGGAGCGGCACCCACGGCGGGCGAGCAAGGCCGGCAGGGCGGCGCGGGCGGTCAAGGGGGTAACGGCGGCGCCGGCATCAACGGTGTCGGCGGCGGCGCCGGCGGCCAGGGCGGCACCGGCGGTCAAGGTGGGCACGGCGGCAACGGTGGTCACGCCACCGGCACCACCACTACGGGCGCCACCGGCGGCGGTATGGGCGCCCAGGGTGGTCAGGGCGGCACCGGGGGCACCGCCGGGGCCGCGGGCAGCGGCGTCGACGGCGGCGCGGCCGGCAGCGTCGGGACTGGCGGTACCGGCGGCACGGGCGGCACCGGCGGTAACGGTGCTACCGGCGGCAACGGCGCGTCGGGTCTGTCCCCGGGCGCAGGCTGGCAGGGCGGACAGGGCGGGACCGGCGGTCGCGGCGGCACCGCCGGTGCCGGGATCAACGGGATCGGCGGCGGACAAGCCGGCGCCGGCGGCCACGGCGGCGAGGGTGGTGCCGGCGGCAACGGCGGCACCAACACCGGCGCCACCAGCACCGGAGCCAATGGCGGAGGCATGGGCGCCCAGGGCGGTCGGGGTGGCACCGGGGGCAGCGCCGGAGTCGCCGGCACCCGGGTCGACGGCGGAGCGGCCGGCAGTGCGGGCACCGGCGGAACCGGCGGGACGGGCGGCACCGGCGGCAACGGCGCCACCGGGATCAACGGATTCCACAACCCCGACAGCCCCACCGCGGGCAGCCAAGGTGGCCAGGGCGGCGCCGGTGGCACCGGCGGGAGCGGCGGCGCCGGCGTCGACGGGGTCGGCGGCGGGCAGGCCGGCAAGGGCGGTGTCGGCGGTAACGGCGGCACGGGCGGCAACGGCGGCGTCAACACCGGGCTCACCGGCGGGAACGGCGGTGCGGGTGGTCAGGGTGGCAGCGGCGGCACGGCCGGAGCCGCCGGCGCCGTCGTCGACGGGGGCGCCGCCGGCAGCATCGGCACCGGGGGAACCGGCGGGCTGGGCGGTAACGGCGGCACCGGCGGTGTCGGCGCCAACGGCACCTCCGGCGACGCGGTCACCGGGGGCCAGCAGGGCGGGCAGGGCGGCGCCGGGGGCACCGGTGGCACCGGCGGTGCGGGCGACGGAGCAGGCAATGGCGGCGGAGCCGCCGGCAAGGGCGGTGTCGGCGGCACCGGCGGCAGGGGTGGCAATGGCGGCACCAACACCGGGCTCACCGGCGGGAACGGCGGTAACGGCGGCCAGGGTGGCAGCGGCGGCACGGCCGGAGCGGCCGGCGCCGTCGTCGACGGGGGCGCCGCCGGCAGCATCGGCACCGGCGGTGCGGGCGGCAACGGCGGGAACGGCGGCGGCGGCGGTAAGGGCGCGGCGGGCACATCGGGCGTCTCCCCCACCGCCGGGGGCCAGGGCGGCCAAGGAGGCACGGGCGGCAGCGGCGGCAGCGGCGGCGCCGGCATCGGCGGTGTGGGCGGCGGCAACGGCGGCAACGGCGGCACCGGCGGTCTCGGGGGCAACGGCAACATCGGTGGCGACAACACCGGCACCACCAGCGGAGCCGGCGGCAGAGGCGGGCAGGGCGGTACCGGAGGCACCGCCGGAACAGCCGGTAGCGGTACCGATGGCGGCAGCGACGGCAACAACGGTACCGCCGGCAACGGCGGGAACGGCGGCACGGGCGGCCGCGGCGCCGACGGGCTGGCCGGCACGAACGGCGCCCTACCCACCGGCGGCAGCAGCGGCGGTGTGGGCGGGGCCGGTGGCACCGGCGGCACCGGTGGCGCCGGCATCGACGGAGTCGGGGGCGGTGCCGGCGGCCAAGGTGGCCAGGGTGGTGACGGCGGTGACGGCGGCCTGGGCGGCACCAACACCAGTGGGACGGCAAGCGCGCGTGGCGGCCAGGGCGGCACCGGAGGACAAGGGGGTGACGGCGGAGTGGCCGGTGCCGGCAGCACGACGGGCGGCCGTGGCGGCGACGGCGGCGACGGCGGCGACGGCGGCTTCGGTGGTGAAAACAGCAGGGGCGCTCAGCTCTCCCCGTCCATGGCGGGCGGCGGCGGGGGCGGTGGCGCCGGCGGCCAAGGGGGTGCCGGTGGTGGTGGCGGCGCCAGCGGCGGCGACGGCGGCGACGGCGGCAACGGCGGCAATGGCGGCAGTGCCGTCAGCACCCCCGACCTCACGGGTGCTTTCGGAGGTGGCGGCGGTGACGGCGGCGGCGGCGGGAATGCCGTCGGCGAGGCCGGAGGCGCAGGCGGGGGTGGCGGTGGCGGCGGTGCCGGCGGAACCGCCGGGTCGATCGTCTTCGGCGGGGGCGGCGGCGGTGGCGGTGCGTCGGGTGGACCCGGCGGAACGGCCGGCGATGGCGGTTCCGGGGGCGCCGCCCTGGTCGGAAGCACCGGTGCCGCTGGTGGATCCGGCGGCGACGGAAGCCCGGACATCACGGGCGGCACCGGCGGCGGAGGCGGCGGAGGCGGCGCGATCTTCCAGGGCATCCTGGATGGTTGGAGCGGATCAGCCGGAGTCGACGGCGGCGCCGGCGGAGCCGGGGGCGCGGCCTTCTTCGGCCACGGTCAGACTGGCGGCTCCGGAGGTACGGCCGGTGGCGGTGGGGAGGGCGGCTCCAGCCAGACCGGCAACCCGGCCAGCGCCAAGGGCGGCGCCGGCCAGGCCGGTTGATCAGCCGCTACGCGACCGGGGTGCGGTGGCGGCGGAACAGACCACCGCGGCGCCGCTCGGGCTCGCCCGACGGCTCCACCTGCGCGTCGCGCGGCCTGGTGATCGCGTCAGTCGACACGTCGTCGCCGCGCGGAGTGTCGGTCGTTTGAGCCACGGTCGTTTGCGGCACCGACGTCCGATCCACCGCGTCGACGCGCTGCACGTCGCGTGCGAGTAGAACGGCCACCCGCGCCAACGCCGCTCCGGCCAGGAACGCGATCAACGCGCCCAGGCCGGAGAAGTACGCGACTTCGAGCACCGCGCGTTTGCGTTCGGTGACTGCCACCGGGTCACCGACCGATCCGATGCCCAACGCGGGCGCGAACGCGCGGCCGACGACGAACCAGGCGCCACCGAGAGCGGCCAGCCACCCGCCGAGCATCCCGCCGGCGCGGCTCCTGGACATGATCAACAACAGACCGCCGATCGCCGTGATGACACCCGGCAGCACCTCGAGCCAGCCGCGCGCCGCGGTCCATGACTGCCCAGGTGTGTAGGCGAAGTCGAAGTTCGGGCCGAGGAACGGTATCAGCGCTCCATACGCCCCCAGAATGACGAGAAGCAATCCGGTCAACGCGCCACGCGAGCGCGGGATACGACCCCGGGCGGGGCGGTCCTCTACGTGTGTCATGACATCTCCTTCATAGGTACCGACTTGGGTACCCGGGCGATGCCTCGTTTAACGGTCGTGTTGTCAGCGGGTGGCCAAACCGGCTATCAGTAGGGCGACGGAGATGACCGGGAACAGGCCCTGGGTCACCGCGGCCCGCGCCTTGTCCCGTGCCGAGACCAACAGCACGACGGCGGCCGCCGCCATGGACCCCACCCCGGCGAAAACCAGCGCGGCACCCACATCCCGGTGCCCGGCGCATACCGCCGCGATGCCGATACCTGTCACGATCGCCAGAAACAGGTTGTAGAACCCCTGGTTGAACGCCAGCAATTTGGTGGTCTCGGCTTCCTCGGGTGTGGTGCCGAACGTGGCCCGGGTGCGCCTGGAGGTCCACGTGAAAGACTCCATAGTCCAGATGTAGACGTGCAGCGCCGCAGCCAGCGCGGCGAAAACTATTGCGGCAGTGACCATTTCGCTCTCCTAGTCGAATAGTCCCGGTTGCGAGACGCCGGCCGGGGGCGTCATACCCAGATGTGTCCACGCCAGCGCGGTCGCCACCCGGCCGCGCGGGGTGCGGGCTACCATGCCCGCCCGCACCAGAAACGGCTCGCACACCTCCTCGACGGTGGCGGCCTCCTCCCCCACCGCGACCGCCAGGGTCGACACCCCTACCGGACCGCCGCCGAAACTGCGGGTCAGCGCCGACAACACCGCTCGGTCCAGCCGGTCGAGGCCGAGTTCGTCCACGTCGTAGACCTCCAGGGCAGCCTTGGCCACGTCGCGGGTGATGATGCCGTCGGCGCGCACCTCGGCGTAGTCACGGACCCGGCGCAGCAACCGGTTGGCGATCCGCGGCGTCCCGCGCGAGCGGCGCGCGATCTCGGCACCGGCCTCGGCACCCAGCTCGATGCCCAAGATGCCCGCTGAGCGCGCCAGCACCCGCTCCAACTCGGCGGGCTCGTAGAAGTCCATGTGCGCGGTGAAGCCGAACCGGTCGCGCAGCGGGCCGGTCAGCGCGCCGGAACGGGTGGTCGCGCCGACCAGGGTGAAGGGTGCGACCTCGAGCGGAATGGACGTCGCCCCGGGCCCCTTCCCGACGACGACGTCGACCCGGAAGTCCTCCATCGCCAGGTACAGCATCTCCTCGGCGGGCCGGGCGATCCGGTGGATCTCGTCGATGAACAGCACGTCGTGTTCGACCAGGTTGGACAGCATCGCGGCCAGGTCACCGGCGCGTTCCAGGGCGGGGCCCGACGTGACCCGCAGCGAGGATCCCAGCTCGGCGGCGATGATCATCGCCAACGACGTCTTGCCCAGGCCCGGTGGCCCGGACAGCAGGATGTGGTCCGGGGTGCCGCCGCGGTTCTTGGCGCCCTCGATGACCAGTTGCAACTGCTCGCGGACCCGGGGCTGGCCGATGAATTCGCGCAGCGACCGCGGCCGCAGGCTGCCGTCGATGTCGCCCTCGCCGACCGCCAGCGACGGCGAGACGTCGCGCTCGTCGAAATCGTCGTCGCTCATTTGGCCTTGCCCAGCAGCGACAACGCGGCCCGCAGCGCGGTCGACGTCGTCGCCTCCCGGTTGTCGGCCAGCACCTTGTCGGTGGCTTCCTCGGCCTGTTTGACCGCGAACCCGAGGCCCACCAACGCCTCGACCACCGGCCCCCGCACCGCGTGGCCGTTCACCGCCGGCGCTGCACCCGTCCCCGCGATCACACCGACCTTGTCGCGCAGTTCGAGCACCATCCGTTCGGCGCCGCGCTTGCCGATGCCGGGCACCCGGGTCAGCGCGGCGACGTCGCCGTCGGCCAGCGCCTGCCGCAGCGCCGCCGCGTCGTGCACGGCCAGCGTCGCCATCGCCAGCCTCGGACCCACCCCGGACACCGACAGCAGCGTCTGGAACAGGTCCCGGGTCTCGACGTCGCAGAAGCCGTAGAGCGTCATCGAATCTTCGCGGACGATCATCGCGGTGATCAGCCGCGCTTCGGTGCCTGCGCGCAGCGTGGCCAGCGTCGAGGGGGTCGCGTTCACCCGATACCCGACGCCGGCCGCCTCTATCACCGCGTGATCGAGCGCCACCTCGAGCACGTCGCCGCGGACCGAGGCGATCATCGTGCCGCCTTCAGCTTGGCCAGGTATTTGTTGCGGTGCTGCGCCGCCTGCGCCTGCGCGGCGGCCAGCCGTTCCAGCGTCGGCGCACGCCAACAGTGGCAGATGGCCAACGCCAGTGCGTCGGCGGCGTCGGCCGGGGTCGGTTTGGCTTGCAGCGCAAGGATTCTGGTGACCATGGCGGTCACCTGCGCCTTGTCGGCGGCACCGTTGCCGGTGACCGCGGCTTTGACCTCACTGGGCGTGTGGAAGTGCACGTCGATGTCGCGCTTGGCCGCTGCCAGGGCGATCACGCCGCCGGCCTGCGCGGTGCCCATCACCGTCGACACGTTGTGCTGGGAGAACACCCGCTCGATGGCCAACACGTCCGGTCGGTGGGTGTCCAGCCAGTGATCGACTGCGTCGCTGATGGCCAGCAGCCTGCGGTGCAGTGGCTCGCCCGACGGCGTCCGCACCACGTCGACGTCCAAAGCGGTGATCTGGCGGCCGCGACCGCTTTCCACCAACGACAATCCGCACCGCGTCAAGCCGGGATCCACACCCATCACCCGCACCGCAGCTCCCTACTTCCTACCGAACAGCTGTTCGATAGCCTAGCCCGGCGGTCCGACATCGCCCGGTAGGGACACGCGCCGATGAACTAGGTTGAGCCCGGTGCCGCTTCATCAGCTCGCTGTTGCGCCGGCCGACGTGTCCGGGACCCGACTGGCGTTGGCGCTGAACGCGGCCGCGCCACGCCCGCTGGCCAGCTGTCGACTGGAACACCCTCACGGCGGCACGCTGTCGCTCGGAGTGCTGGGTGCTTCGCATGTCGTCGTCGTCGAGCACGGCGCGGGACGATTCTCCGAACAGGTTTCCTGCCTCACGAGCGGCGAGCTGCCCGAACGTTCCGATGCGCCCGGCTACCGGCTGCAAGCACGCACCGACGAGTACGACGAGTCCGCTTTCCGCACGCTGGCAACTCACTTGCGCGAACGGTGCGAGATTGACGACGGCTGGCTGGGTGGGGTGTTTCCCGGCGACGACGCCGCGCTGACCGCATTGGCCGCCGAGCCCGACGGCACCGGCTGGCGCTGGCAGACCTGGCATCTCTACCCGACGGAGTCCGGCGGTGTCGTGGTACGGACCGCCAGCCGCTGGCATCCGTGAGGGTTACTCCGCGTCGAGCGCGGCCAGCACCTCGTCGGACAGGTCGACGTTGGTCCAGACGTTCTGCACGTCGTCGCTGTCTTCCAGCGCGTCGACCAGCTTGAACACCTTGCGGGCGCCGTCGGCGTCGACGGGCACGCTGACCGACGGCTGGAAGCTGGCCTCGGCGGATTCGTAGTCGATGCCGGCCTCTTGCAGCGCGGAGCGCACCGCGACCAGGTCGGTCGGCTCGGAGATCACCTCGAAGCTCTCGCCCAGGTCGTTGACGTCCTCGGCGCCCGCGTCGAGCACCGCGGTCAGCACGTCGTCCTCGGTCAGACCGTTCTTCTCCAGCGTCACAACGCCCTTGCGGGAGAACAGATAAGACACCGAGCCGGGGTCGGCCATGGTGCCGCCGTTGCGGGTCACCGCCACCCGGACCTCGCCGGCCGCGCGGTTGCGGTTGTCGGTCAGGCACTCGATCAGCACAGCGACGCCGTTGGGTCCGTACCCCTCGTACATGATCGTCTGGTAGTCGGCGCCGCCGGCTTCCTCACCGGCACCGCGCTTGCGGGCGCGTTCGATGTTGTCGTTGGGCACCGAGGTTTTCTTCGCCTTCTGGATGGCGTCGTACAACGTCGGGTTACCGGCCGGGTCGCCGCCGCCGGTACGGGCCGCGACCTCGATGTTCTTGATCAGCCGGGCAAACTCTTTGCCGCGGCGGGCGTCTTTGACGGCCTTTTGGTGCTTGGTGGTGGCCCACTTGGAATGGCCGCTCATCGGTGTGACTTACCTCTTTCGCTTCGAAAAGTTCGCCTGACGAGTCTACGTGCCGCCCAATTCACCGGGCTTGATCCACCTCCATTGGGTCGACCACCACGAAACCGCGTCGGGCAGTCTGTCGCTGACGGCGCGCACCACACCCGGCCACCACTCACGGTGATAGTCGTCACCAGACAGCCAACCACCCGGCGCGATTTTGGGCTGCCACGCATCGATGTCGGCGACGACGCTGTCATAGTCGTGTCGGGCATCGAGATGGGCCCAGGCCACCGAACCGTCTGCGAAGAATTCGGCGGCTGCCACGGAATCGCTGATGATCAGCTGGATTGTCTCGGCAAGCCCGCAGTCGATGATGTTGCGGTGTAGTAGCCCCGCGAAGGTCCCGCCGCCGTGCCGGACCGCGGGTCCATGCGCATCGGTGTTGTCGCGTCCTTCCGGACCGCTGCCGCGTGCGGTGTCCACTCCGACGATGGCGATGTCGCGACCCGCCTCGCGCACCACCTCGCCCAGCGAGCAGATGCTCTGCCCCAGATAGCACCCCACCTCGACAAACCGGCTCCCATCGGGAAAATGCGCAACGGCTTCCTCCTGGTGACGACGCCACTGGAACCAGCCGGGAATATCCCGCCAGGAGTGGACGGGCCGATCGAACGCATTTGCCGACGCCATGATCCGAACTTAGCCGCGGCCCTGGACCATCTCGACGAACATCTGGTGCACGCGGCGGTCCCCCGTCACCTCCGGGTGAAACGCCGTCGCCAGCACCGCGCCCTGGCGCACCGCGACAATGTGTCCGGCCGCGCGGGCGAGCACCTGCACGTCGTCCCCGACCCGCTCCACCCACGGCGCCCGGATGAACACCGCGCGCACCGGGCCGTCCAGCCCGTCGAACGGAATGTCGCCCTCGAACGAGTCGACCTGACGTCCAAAAGCGTTGCGCCGCACCGTCATATCGATACCACGCAACGGCAGCGCCGCGCGTCCGTCGGCGCCCGCGTCCAGGATCTCGCTGGCCAGCAGGATCATCCCGGCACAAGCGCCGTAGGCGGGCAACCCGTCGGCTAGCCGGGCGCGCAGCGGCTCCAGCAGGTCGAAATCGCGCAGCAGATGGCTCATCGCGGTGGACTCCCCGCCGGGGATCACCAATCCGTCCACGGCCTCGAGTTCGGCGCGCCGCCGTACCGTGCTGGCCTCGGCGCCGGCTTCCCGCAGCGCCGCGAGATGCTCGCGGGTGTCGCCCTGCAAGGCCAGCACGCCGACTCTGGGCGCGCTCACGGCTGATAACCGCGCTTGAAGCGGGTCAGCCCCTCCTGCATCACCGCGGCTACCATCTCGCCGCTCTGATTGAAGATCTTGCCCTGGCACAGCGATCGGCCGCCGCCGGCCGACGGTGAGGACTGGTCGTACAGCAACCATTCGTCGGCACGGAACGCGCGCATGAACCACATGGCGTGGTCCAACGACGAGACCTGCAGGTGCTCGCGTTCTTGCATGTGCGTGACCTGCGCCGAGCCCAGCAGCGTCAGGTCGCTCATATAGGCCAGCGCGCAGATGTGCAGCACCGGATCGTCCGGCAGCGGGTCCCGGTGCCGAAACCACACCTGCTGCTGAGATGCCTTGCCCGGCAACAGCTTCAACAGGTCACGGGGGACGATGCAGACGTCCCATTCTTCGAACTGCTTGAATCCGGCGTCGTCGAACACCTTGACCGAATCCAGGCCCGGCAGTCCGTCCGGGGGCGGTGCCGCGGGCATCGCGTCCTGGTGGTTGATGCCTTCCTGGTCGGTCTGGAAGGAGGCGCCCATGCTGAAGATGATCTCGCCGTGCTGGATGGCGTTGACCCGCCTCGTAGCAAAGGATCCACCGTCGCGGGTGCGCTCGACGATGAACACCGTGCGCTCCTTGGCGTCCCCGGGCCGCAGGAAATATCCGTGCAGCGAGTGGACCTGGTAGCGCGGGTCGACCGTGCGCACCGCCGACACCAGCGATTGGCCGGCCACATGCCCGCCGAAAGTGCGCTGCAGGAAACCGGATTCAGGACTGAACACGCTGCCGCGATAGATGTTGACCTCGAGTTGCTCGAGATCGAGGATCTCTTCGATGGCCACGGGATGTTTTTACCAGCCGCGTTGAGCCAGCCGGTGCGGCTCCGCGATCTCCTCGACGTTGATGCCGACCATCGCCTCACCCAGGCCACGCGACACCTTGGCCAGCACGTCGGGGTCGTCGTAGAAGGTGGTGGCCTTGACAATCGCCGCCGCCCGCTGCGCGGGGTCGCCGGACTTGAAGATCCCGGAGCCGACGAACACGCCCTCGGCGCCGAGTTGCATCATCATCGCGGCGTCGGCCGGCGTGGCGATGCCACCGGCGGTGAACAGGGTCACCGGCAGCTTGCCCGCCCGGGCCACCTCGACGACGAGCTCATACGGGGCCTGCAATTCCTTTGCGGCAACGAACAATTCGTCTTCGGACAACGACGTGAGCCGACGGATCTCGCCGCCGATGGCGCGCATGTGCGTGGTGGCATTGGAGACGTCGCCGGTGCCCGCCTCACCCTTGGACCGGATCATGGCCGCACCCTCGGTGATACGCCGTAGCGCCTCACCGAGATTGGTGGCACCGCACACGAACGGCACGGTGAACTGCCACTTGTCGATGTGGTGGGTGTAGTCGGCCGGCGTGAGCACCTCGGACTCGTCGACGTAGTCCACGCCGAGGCTCTGCAGGATCTGCGCCTCGACGAAGTGCCCGATGCGGGCCTTGGCCATCACCGGGATGGTGACCGCGTCGATGATGCCCTCGATCATGTCGGGGTCGCTCATCCGCGAGACCCCGCCCTGGGCGCGGATGTCGGCGGGCACCCGTTCCAGTGCCATCACCGCGACGGCGCCGGCGCCTTCGGCGATGCGGGCCTGCTCGGGGGTGACGACGTCCATGATGACGCCGCCCTTGAGCATTTCGGCCATGCCTCGTTTGACGCGGGCGGTACCGGTTTGGGCCCCGTTCTGCTGGGTGTTCACTACGCTCCTCGGCTCTCGACTCGGTGCACCAGTCTAGTGGCCCAGGGCAAATCGGATTTTCCGACGCGTTGACGGAACTGGCGGAGAAGCCACCTGACCCAGCACGCGTGATTGTGGTAGTATCGAACGTATGTTCGAACAATCGGATCCGGAGGCTGTCGCCGCGGCGAAGGTGGCGCAGTTCGAGGAGTCGATGGGGGCGGTGTTCGCCCACCGGGAGGCGTTGAGCGAGACCACCGCGGCGTCCACGGCGTGGATGACCCATATTCAAGCCTGCGATCGGCTGATCAACCAGGCCGAGGCCACCCAGTTGGCCGCGATCTGGCAGCTGTTTAGCTATCGGCTCTCCCGTAGCGCCGAAACCCAGGCGTGGGCGATCGACACCACGGCCGCGGTGGCCGCCGAAGTGGCCGCGGGCCTGAAGATCAGTCAGTCCTGGGCCTCGGGCAAAGTCCACTATGCCCGCGCCATGGGGGAACGTTTGCCCCAGACCGCGGCGGTGTTCGAACGCGGGGACATCGGTTTTTCGGCGTTCGCCACGGTGGTCTCGCGCACCGATCTGATCGAGGACCCCCAGGTGCTGGCCCGGGTGGATGCGTTGGTGGCCACCAACATCACCCGCTGGCCCGCCCTGAGCGGCTGGCGGCTCTCGGCGCAGGTCGACAAGATCGTGGCCCGCCTCGACCTCGATGCGGTGCGCCGGCGCAAAAAACGCCAGCGCGACCGCGAGATCTACATCGGAGAAGACTTCGAAGGCCTCAGCGACATCCAAGGCCACCTGGCCAGCCCCGATGCCCGCGCCCTGGACGACAAACTGTCCGCGCTGGCGGCCACCGTGTGCTGCCATGACCCGCGCACCCGCACCCAACGCCGCGCCGATGCCATCGGGGCCCTGGCCGCCGGCAACGAGCGCCTGGCCTGCCGCTGCGACCGCCCGGACTGCACCGCGGCCACCCGCCCACCGGCCGGCCCGGTCGTCATCCATGTCATCGCCACCCACGACAGCCTCAACGGCACCGCCGACAACCCGGCGGCGATGATCGGCGCCGAAGGGCTCATCACCCCCGAACTGCTGGCCGAGTTGGCCCAGACCGCCACACAGGTGCCGCTCGTGCACCCCGGCTACTGCGCCCCCGAACCGCAGTACCGCCCGTCGAAAGCGTTGGCCGATTTCGTGCGCTGTCGCGACCTGACGTGCCGCTGGCCGGGTTGCGACGTACCCGCCACCCAGTGTGACCTGGATCACACGATCCCGTGGTCGCAAGGCGGGCCCACCCACGCGGCCAACACCAAGTGCTACTGCCGTACCCACCATTTGGTCAAAACCTTCTGGGGCTGGACCGAACAGCAACTGGCCGACGGCACCCTGATCCTGACCTCCCCGGCCGGAGACACCCACGTCACCACCCCCGGCAGCGCCCTGCTGTTCCCCAGCCTGTGCACCGCCGTCGGCGGCATGCCCACCCCCGAAACCATTGCGCCCCAAGACCACTGCGCCCAACGCGGCGCGATGATGCCCAAACGCCGCCGCACCCGCGCCCAAAACCGCGCTCAGCGCGTCACCGCCGAACGCCGACACAACCACCAAGCCCGCATGGCCAACCGCCACGCCAGCGTCACCGGCTGGACCGACACCAGCCCACCACCAGGCCCCGACGACGAACCCCCACCCTTCTAGGTGGGCGGTCAGCCCTTCCAGACGACCTTGTCAGTGCCGCCGGCGTCCCGGTACACGACGCTGTCGGGCGCTGGGCCGTTCTTGACGTCGAAGTACAGCTTCCCGGTCACTTCGGTGCCCGCCATGAGTGGTTGGTTCGGCAGGCCGTCCGGCTGGTTGCCCTTCATGACCGCATAGGTGGAGCTGTTCGCGGCGCGGGCGTTGAAGTTGGCGATGTTCGGAGTCGGCGAGCCGCTGACGCCCCGGGCCGTTACCTCGGAATACCATGCGCCGTCATTGTTTCCGCTGGGCTGCAGGTTACCCACTGTGTAGCTGATGGATCCAACGCCGGCTGCCCCGGCGATCTCTGCCGCTTGGCCGAATGCGACGGCCTGCGGGTCCGCCATTGCGGGTGCCGCCGTCAGAATCGCTGCCGCCGCGATACTGGCAGCCGCCATCGTTTTCGTCTTCACTGCGATCCTCGGGAACATCATTGAAGACTCCTTCCCCTGTGTTCGTGCGCTGAAAGTGGGAGCCGCATACTTCGGACCACAAAGTGAGTTCTAGCCAACACACAGGACTTCAAACCTGCTCGGCACCTGACAACAGATGCTTCAGTCAGCGGATCGACTGCGGAACCACCGCGTCGCGGTTGTCAGCGAGCTCGCCAGCCACCACCAGTAACTCGCCGAGCTGGCGCGGATACACCAACTCACCGGCACCCTCCAGGGCCGCGATATCCGCGGCGTCACACCAGCGGGCGCCGTGGATGTAGCTACGCTCCAGCTCGGTGCGTCCGTCCAGCGTCGGCTCGAACCGACGGGTGCGGTGCACCAGGTAGAACTCCTCGCTGTCGATCATGGTCCCGTTGAACTCGAACACCTCGTCGCGCCGCCAGATCGGGCCGACCATCTCCGTCGGCGCCACCGAGAGCCCGGTTTCCTCGGCCAGCTCGCGGGCCGCGGCTTCGGCCAGCCGCTCGCCGTCGAGCACTTCCCCGCCGACGGTGAACCACCACCGCGGGGCATCAGCCAACGCGGGATCCGACCCGCACAACAGCAGCACGGCCCCGGCTTCGTCGAGCAGCACCACCCGCGCCGAGGTGCGGTGGTTGAGTTCGTGGTCGGTGTGCGCCTGGGCGTGCGGGCGTTCGACGATCTCGAAGTACGTTGGCAGCGGTGCTCTTCCGCCGAGCCGGAAGAGCCGCACCATGCGCCGCTCGGCGAGCACCAGGGTGTCGCGCACCGCGTCGTTGTGGAACCTGCGGGCCAGCAGTACCCGCGCTTCGGCGTCGGCGAGCTCAGCCAGTAAAGCGGCCGGCACCGACGCCGGATCCACCATCGCCAGCGCGGCCGACAGCTCGTTCTCCGCGGTCTCGCGCCCGGTGCGGGGCGCGCGTTCGGCGGCGTCGGCCAACTCAACCAGCCGCCTACCTTCGGGCGCGTTGCCGTAGGCATCGATCGCTACCGCGCGCGCCACCACCGCGCGCCGCGCCAGGGCCCCGTCCAGCGCCTGCCAGGACAGGTCGTAGCGCACGTGCAACCGGTCCAGCCGGTTCGCGCGCTGATACCCCCAGGCAGCGAACGCCAGCAGGACCACAACGACGAGCGCGGCGATCAGCCACGCCATCAGCTGGCCACCTGCACCTTGACGCCCGACCCGGCGACCGTCTCGTAGACGCGCATGATCTGGCTGGCCACCACCGACCAGTCGTAGCGGCGGACCGCCTCGGCGCCGGCCGTCACGTATCGGCCGCGCAACTCGTCGTCTCCCAGCACGGCGACCAGCGCCTCGGCCAGCGCGCCGCTGTCGTCCACCGGGACCAACCGCCCTACCGCACCGTCCTGCAGCACCCGCCGGAACGCGTCGAGGTCGCTGGCCACCACCGCGGTGCCGGCGGCCATCGCCTCCACCAAGACGATGCCGAAGCTCTCACCGCCGGTGTTGGGCGCGCAGTAGACGTCGGCGCTGCACATTGCGGCGGCTTTACCGTCCTCGTCCACCTGACCCAGGAACCGGATATTGTCGACGAATCCGCTTGCCTGAGAACGCAATTCGTCTTCGTCTCCGCGACCGACGATCAGCAGTTGCAGGTCGGGAAAGCGCTCCAGCACCGCGGGCATGGCGGCCAGCAACGTCGCCATACCCTTGCGGGGCTCGTCGTAGCGCCCCAGGAACAGCACGGTCTTGCCGGGTCGCGGGTAGCCGTCCAGCGCAGACGCGGACGCGAAGAAGTCGACGTCGACGCCGTTGGGGATCTCCACCGCGTCAGAGCCGACCGATTCCATCTGCCAGCGCCGGGCCAGGTCGGACACCGCGATCCGGCCGATGATCTTCTCGAACCGGGGACGCAACATGCCGCCCAACACCGACATGGCCACCGACTTGGTGGTCGAGGTGTGAAACGTCGCCACGATCGGCCCCTCGGCGATGTTGAGGGCCAGCAACGACAGGCTCGGAGCGCTGGGCTCGTGTAGATGCAGCACGTCGAAATCGCCTTCGGCGAGCCATTTCTTGACCTTGCGGTGGGTGGCCGGCCCGAACCGCAACCGGGCCACTGACCCGTTGTAGGGGATGGGAACCGCCCTGCCGGCGGAGACGACGTAGTCGGGTAGCGACGTCTCCGACGAGACCGGCGCGAGCACGCTGACGTGGTGCCCGCGGGCGGTCATCACGTCGGCCAGTTGCAGTACGTGCGACTGCACCCCGCCCGGCACATCGAACGAGTAGGGGCAGACCATCCCGATCCGCATCAGCCGCCCTTCAACCACGCCCGACGGTCGTCCGACAGATCGGCCAACCACTGCGGTTGCAGCATGTGCCAGTCTGCGGGATGGGCGGCGATATTGCGCGCGAACTCGTCGGCCAGCGCCTGGGTGATGGCGCGGACATCGCCGCTGCTGGTGTCCAGCGGCGTCTGCATGTTGCAGGCCCAGTCGTTGCCTTCGAACCAGCAGTGCGACGGCAGCAGGGCGGCCCCGGTGGCGATCGCGAGCTTGGCCGGACCGGCAGGCAGCCGGGTGGGTTCGCCGAAGAAGTTGACCTCGACCCCGGTGCGGGTGAGGTCGCGGTCGGACATCAATGCCACGATCTTGTTGTCGCGCAAGCGATCACACAACGTCTCGAAGGGCGGCCGCTCCCCGCCGGAGTGTGGGATCACCTCGAAGCCGAGGCCTTCGCGGTAGTCGATGAAACGGCGATACAGCGACTCCGGTTTGAGCCGCTCGGCGACGGTGCTGAAGGTGCCGTGCGTCTGCGCCAGCCACAGCCCGTTCATGTCCCAGTTGCCGCTGTGCGGCAGGGCGAGCACGACGCCACGTCCCGCGGCCAGCGCCGCATTCAGGTTGTCCTGGCCGTGCGTCCCGACGTCGAGTTGCCGCGTCAGCTCGCGGTGGTCCATGGTGGGCAGCCGGAACGCCTCCCGCCAGTACCGGGCGTAGGACTGCAGCGAGGCGCGCATCAACGACTTCGGCACCCGGTCGGGCGGCACCCCGATCACCCGGGCCAGGTTCTTGCGCAGCTGCTGCGGCCCGCCGCGGCGGGCGGCGTAACGCGCACCGGCGTCGAATGCGTTGCGGGCGGCGAACTCCGGCAACGCCCGAACCGCCATCCAGCCGGTGGCGTACGCCCAGTCGGAGGCGGCACCGGTGACCAGTTCACGGGGCCGGCGACCGGGCAGACTCACACTTCCCGACGGCGGTATCACGGCTCACTCTTTCCCGGTAGCGCCAGGTGGTCGACGGCACCCGGCGAGGTTCGCACCGCGTACAACCGCTGCCCGCAGGTGATCACACTCAACACCGCCAGCACCCACATCGCGATCGGCAGGGCCGGCGGCCAGGCCACGAACGGGAAGTCCGATACTCCCGCACCGACCAGCACGATGATCAGCCGTTCGGGCCGTTCGATGAAACCGCCGTCGCCGCGCAACCCACTGGCCTCGGCGCGGGCCTTGATGTAGGAGATCACCTGCGAGGTCACCAGGCAGATCAGCGTCGCCACGGTGAGCCACTTGTCGTGCTGGTGGAACGCGATCCACCACAGCAACCCGCAGAACACCGCGCCGTCGCCGAGACGGTCGCAGGTGGCGTCCAGGACGGCACCGAATCGGGTGCCGAACCCGCGTTCCCGGGCCATCGCCCCGTCCGCCATGTCGAACAGCGTGAAGAACCAGACCACACATCCGCCGTAGAACAACTGACCCATCGGAAACAACACCAACGCGCCCGCCATCGAACCGACGGTGCCGACGACGGTGACGATGTCCGGCGTCAGACCGACCTTCAGCGCTGTCCGGGCCACCGGGTCGGTGGCGCGAGCGAAGAACGCCCGGGACAGAAACGGGAGTTTGCTCATGGCTGCCGTGCCCACTCCTCGGCCAGCAGCCGACGGGTTTCGCGCAACAACTGCGGTATCACCTTGGAGCCGCCCACGATGGTGATGAAGTTCGCGTCGCCGCCCCAGCGGGGCACCACGTGGATGTGCAGGTGCTCGGCCAGCGAGCCGCCCGCCGACGTGCCGAGATTGATGCCGACGTTGAAGCCGTGCGGACGCGACACGTTCTTGATGACGCGAATCGCCTTCTGGGTGAACGCCATCACCTCGGCGCTCTCCGGCTCCGTCAGGTCTTCCAGCTCCGACACCCTCCGGTAGGGCACCACCATCAGATGGCCGGGGTTGTACGGATACAGGTTGAGCACGGCGTAGACGAGTTCGCCGCGCGCCACCACCAGGCCGTCTTCGTCGGACATGGTCGGGATGTCGGTGAACGGCTGGGAGGGGTTGTCCTCGTCGCGCTTGAGCGGCCCTTCGGCCAGGTAGTTCATCCGATACGGGGTCCACAACCGCTGCAGGTGGTCGCGGCGTCCCACGCCGCGGTCGTGGATCGTGTCATCCTGCTCAGCCACCGTCGGCAACCTTCACCAGTTCCGCTGTCGGAGTGGCGTTTTGACGACTTGCGATCCAGTCCGCGATGGCCGCGACGGCCGTCTCCCGCGGCACCCCGTTGATCTGGGTGCGGTCGCCGAACCGGAAGCTGACCGCGCCGGCCTGCACGTCCCGGTCGCCGGCCAGCAGCATGAACGGCACCTTCTGGTTGGTGTGGTGCACGATCTTCTTGGCCATCCGGTCGTCGCTGAGGTCCACGTGCGCCCGCACCGCGTGCGACTTGAGTTGAGCGACAACGTCTTCCAGATAGTCGATGTGCTCGTCGGCCACCGGGATACCGACCACCTGGACCGGTGCCAGCCACGCCGGGAACGCACCGGCGTAGTGTTCGGTGAGGATGCCGAAGAACCGTTCAATCGACCCGAACAGCGCGCGGTGGATCAGCACCGGGCGCTGCCGGGTCCCATCGGAGGCGGTGTATTCCAGCTCGAAGCGGTCCGGCATGTTGAAGTCGACCTGCAGCGTCGACATCTGCCAGCTGCGGCCCAGCGCATCCTTGACCTGCACCGAGATCTTAGGACCGTAGAAAGCCGCGCCACCCGGGTCGGGCACCAGTTCCAGCCCGGAGGCCTCCCCCACCTCCCGCAGGACCTGGGTGGCTTCCTCCCACACCTCGTCGGAGCCGACGTACTTGTCCGGGTCCTTGGTGGACAGCTCCAGGTAGTAGTCGTCGAGGCCGTAGTCGGCCAGCAGGTCGAGCACGAAACGCAAGACCGACGTCAGCTCGTCGCGCATCTGATCGCGGGTGCAGTAGATGTGCGCGTCGTCCTGGGTCATGCCGCGCACCCGGGTCAGGCCGTGGATCACACCGGACTTCTCGTAGCGGTAAACGCTGCCGAACTCGAAGAGCCGCAACGGAAGTTCGCGATACGACCGTCCGCGGGCCCGATAGATCAGGTGGTGCATCGGGCAGTTCATCGGCTTGAGGTAATAGTCCTGGCCGGGTTTGCGCACCGAGCCGTCCGCGTTGAATTCGGCGTCGAGGTGCATCGGCGGGTACATGCCGTCGGCGTACCACTCCAGGTGGCCCGAGGTGAGGTAGAGCTGTTCCTTGGTGATGTGCGGGGTGTTGACGAATTCATATCCCGCCGCGGCGTGCTTCTGACGCGAATACTCCTCCAGCTCGCGACGCACGATCCCGCCGTTGGGGTGGAAAACGGCCAGCCCCGAACCGATTTCGTCGGGGAAGCTGAACAGGTCGAGCTCCACCCCGAGCTTGCGGTGGTCGCGGCGCTGCGCCTCGGCGATCAGTTCGAGGTGGTGGTCCAGCGCTTCCTGCGACTCCCACGCGGTGCCGTAGATGCGCTGCAGGCTGGCGTTCTGCTGGTCGCCGCGCCAGTACGCCGCCGAGCTGCGGGTGAGCTTGAACGCCGGGATGTGCTTGGTGGTGGGGATGTGCGGCCCGCGGCACAGGTCACCCCAAACCCGTTCGCGGGTACGGGGATTGAGGTTGTCGTAGGCGGTGAGCTCGTCGCCGCCGACTTCCATGACGTCGGGGTCGCCGGACTTGTCGTCGACGAGTTCGAGCTTGAACGGTTCGTCGGCGAGTTCTTCGCGGGCAGCGTCCTTGGAGGCATAGACCCGCCGGTCGAACAGCTGACCTTCCTTGACGATCTGGCGCATCCGTTTCTCCAGCGCCTGGAGATTTTCGGGTGTGAACGGCTCGGGGACGTCGAAGTCGTAGTAGAAGCCATCGACGATGGGCGGACCGATACCCAGCTTGGCTTCCGGGAACATGTCCTGCACGGCCTGGGCGAGCACGTGGGCGGCGGAGTGCCGGATCACGCTGCGCCCGTCTTCGGTGTTGGCGGCGACCGGGGTCACCTCCGTGTCGGCCTCGGGCACCCAGCTCAGGTCGCGCAGCTTGCCCTCGGCATCACGCACCACCACGACCGCGTCCGGTGTCCCGCGGCGCGGCAAACCCGCCTCGCCGACGGCGGCAGCCGCGGTGGTCCCGGCGGGGATCCGGATGGGGGCGCTCATGGGGTTTGGTCTCCAATACTGAATGCGAGGCGATCGCGGACAATGCTATCGGGGCGTCGCGTCAAGGCTGCCCCGGCTTGAGCCGCACGAACAGGGCGTCGGCTTCGGTGAGCAGGGTGTCGCCGTCGCGCAACCGGCCCGATACGAATATCTTGCGGCCATCCACGCTGTCGATTCCGGAGTCGAACTGCAACTCCTTTTCGATCGGCACGATGTTGCGGTAGTTGATCTTCAGGTATGCGGTGCGCTGGCGCTTGCTGCCGGTGAGCACCGATGCCGTCAGGCCCAGCACGGTGTCGAACAGCATGCCCAGCGAGCCGCCGTGCACGGCGCCGTTGCGTCCCAGGTGAAACCGGGCGAACCGGGCCCACCCCTCGATGCGGTCGTCCTCGGTCTTGCGAGCGTCCATCGGCACCGTCAGGACGTTCCCCCGCACCGGCAGGTCCATCCGGCGGCCCGACGGCGACTGCCATTCGTCGGCGTCGTAGGGGGCCAGCAACGCCGACAGCTCTTCCAGCCGGTCGGCGGCCTGGCTGATGACGTCGTCGGGCGCATCGACGGCGCGGGCGTGGTCCTGCAATTTGCGCACCGCATCGACGAACCTGCCGTAGTCCGGTCCGCCCTTGGTGGTGGGCTCGGGCGGGTTGAATCCGCCGCCGGGATGAGCGTGTGTCACCAGGACACCGTATTGGGCGAGTCATCGTCCCATCGCGGTGCAGGGTGCAGCGGCTCGCGGATGATATCCCCGGACACGTGGCAAGCTGGCCGGGTGGACCTGGATGCGTATACCGACCAGCAGCTCACCTATCCGGAGGTCGGCGCGACGGCCGCCGCCCAACTGCCTCCCGGGTACACCCACCTCGCCGCGTCCGCCCCGATCGGGACGGGCCGGGAACGCTTCGAACAGGCCGCCGACGCCGTCATGCACTGGGGCATGCAGCACGGGGCCGGACTGAAGGTGCAGGCGAGTTCCGACACCGCCACGGTGTCGTCGATCGTGGTGGTCAAGATGATGGGTGTGCTGCGCGCGCCGTGCCGCGTGGTGTATGTGGTCGACGAGCCCGACGTGCGCGGATTCGCCTACGGCACGCTGCCGGGCCACCCGGCCTCCGGCGAGGAACGCTTCGCGGTCCGTTACGACCCGGGCAGCGGGGCCGTCTATGCGGAGGTGTCGTCGTTCTCCCGGCCCGCGACCTGGTGGAGCAAACTGGGCGGACCGTTTGTCGTGGTGGCGCAGCGACTCATCGCGAAGCGCTATCTGCGCGGGGTGTGACGGCTAGCCGTCCAGCAGGCCCGACTGCTGCAGTGCGTCCCGGATGAACGCCTGCACCGGTCGGGAGCGGATGAAGCCGGCATGGCCCCCGCGGTACCAGACGATCTTGGGCTTGCCCCAGTGCTCCCACAGCCGCACCACCTGCTCACGGGGATGCACGACCTGGTCGGCGACACCGGCGTAGACGAAGCGGCCCCGCATCGGCACCAACGGGGTGAACGACAGCGGCGAGGTCATGGCGCCGATCGGCTCGGCCAGCTGCATCGTGTCGCGGCGCGGATCACCCCTGCGCAACCCGGCGTGCCGGCTCAGCAACTCGACCAGGTTGGCCGGCGGCACGCCCAGGATGGCGCAGGTCAGATCGCTTTCCAGGCTGGACACCAACGCCGCGACGTAACCGCCCAGCGAGATGCCGTTCAGTCCGATCGGCGAGTCGGGCTCTTGGGCGCGCACCCAGGACAACAACCGCCGGATGTCCCACACTGCCTGCGCGGTGGCGTGCACGTCGTCCATGACGTCTTCACCCGGGAACACCACACCCTTGGGCAGCCCGCGCGCCCGCCGGCCGTGCATGGGAAGGACGGGCAGCACCACGTTCAGGCCCAGTTCCTCGTGCAACTTCCAGGCCCGGAAGATCCTGAGATCTATTGCCGATCGGCCCATTTCGGTGCCGTGCACGCAGATCAGCCAGGGCCGCGGCTCCGGATGGCGTAGCAGCACTGCGTGTTCGCGCTGCAGCGCGGTGTATCCCAGCCACCGGTCCCGACCAGGTTCGCCGGGGTGCGGGGTGTATCCGCTGTCGAAGGACAGGAACTGATGAGAACGCCCGCGTCCCTTGACGTCCCGGATCTTGACGTCCGAAAGCGGCGGCGGCGCAGTGAAAAAGCCCTCGGGCTTCTCGAGCCAGCCACGGTTGTCGTAAAAGTCCAGCGCGGCAACCACTTCGTCGTTGATCCGCGCGAACGCAGCGGGTTGGCTGACCGGGCGGCGCACTTTCAGCCCTGCCAGCACCACCTCGTCGCGGAAGGCCTGTGCCGCCAGGGCGACTGTCGGACGGGCGATCGGAAGGTCTGCGACGTCGCTGCTGTCGGATTTGCGGTAGTCGCGCCACGAGCGCGCAAAGTACCGGCCGGTGCGCGTGAACGGCCGGACCGTCTGCCCGACGGCGCCGGGCAGGTTCAGTCCGCGCGGTCCTGACATGCCCTCTTTGGCAGGTACTGACATGTCTCAAACGCTAACACCGGGTAACGACCCCACCGGGCTACCCGCACCTCGATATCGGTCACTTCGGGCCGCGAATGCGGCGTCGGTCACGTCGCGGGATCCGACCAGGCCGCAAGCAGCCGCTGCGCACCCGCGCACATCGCCTCGATGACCTGCGCGACCGAGGCGTCGTCGCCGATCATCCCGACGCCCTGACCGGCGTCGACCGCGGTGGTCTGCGCGACGTCGGACCGCGCGGCCAGTTCCTGTTCGTGACCCGTCCAGCGCGCGACGAACTCGTCGTCCAGCACCCGCGACGGGAACCGTTCCGGCCAGGGCAGTCCCGCCGCGACGTCGAAGACCCGGGTGATCCGGGTGTCGGTCGCTGCGGCATCGATCAGCGCCCGGCGGCTCGCGTCGCCGGTCAACGCCTCCGGGCAGGCCGCCAGCCGGGTGCCCACCCACGCGCCGCTCGCACCGGCGGCCAGCACCGCGGCCAGGCTGCGGGGTGACGCGACGCCACCGCCGGCCAGCACCGGTACGCACACCGCGTCCAGGACGGCGTCCAGCAGCGGCAGCGTCCCGAGTCGCACCTCGCCGTGCCCGCCGCCTTCGGCACCGCGCGCCACCAGGATGTCGACGCCGGCGTCGGCCGCCCGACACGCCCCTGACGCGTCGTAAACCTGTGTGACCGTTGCGATTCCGGCATCGTGTGCCTGCTCGACCCAGGACCAGTCGGTACCGAAGCTGACCGACAGCAGCGCCGGGCCCGCGGCCAGGGCATCGTCCAGCAGCCCGGGCCGGCTACGCATCACCCAGTCCACCAGACCGATCCCGAACCGCCCGCGGACGTGTTGGAGTTCGGTGGCCAGCGACGCCCTGGTCGCCGTGCTGCCCATCCCGACCATGCCCAGACCGCCGGCCGCGGTGACCGCCGCCGCCAGTCGTCCGCCGGCCACGCCGCCCATCGGCGCGTTGACGATCGGCACCCGCAGGCCGAAGTCCCGCGACCAGGGCGTGGCCAGCACGTTCAGTGGGCGGCGCCGGGCTGGGACTTCAGCACGGTCAGCATCACCACCGAATCCTCGACGGCGTACAGCGCGTGACGCACCGGCGGGATGGCGAGGTGATCGCCGGTCTTGCCGTCCCAGGCGTCCTCACCGGCGGTGAGGCGGACATGGCCCTGCAATACCTGCAGCGTGGCCTCCCCCGGGCTGTCGTGTTCGGACAGGTCGTGGTCGGCGAGCAGGGCCAGCACCGTCTGGCGCAGCTCGTGGTTGTGTCCGCCGTGGATGGTGTGGGCGGCGCGGCCGCTGTGCGACTTGCGCGCCTCGGCCAACTTCTCGGAGGCCAGGTCGGTCAGCGAGATCGATTCCATGATGAGTCCTTTCAGACGCTTAAGAGGAGTATGCCCGCCACGATCAGCGCGATGACCTTGACCGCCTCCAGACCGACATAGACGTAGTGGGCATGGGAGCGCGGACCATCCGAGCCGGCCAGCACCCGATCGGAGCGGCGGGTCAACCGGGGCCGAACCGTGACCAGCTGGATGGCCAGCACGACGGCGACGACCGAGTATGCCGCGATGATCCGCGTCGGCGTCGGCCCGGCGACCAGGAGCGCGAGCAGCACGAGCGCGAACCCGACCTCGACCGTGTTCAGCGCGCGGAAGACCAGCCGCCCGATGCCCAGGCCGATCTGCAGTGTCACGTTGGGCGCCCGGAATTTCAGCGGAGCTTCCAGGAACGAGATGGCCAACACCATGCCCAGCCACACGAATGTGATCGCGATCTCCACTGCGCGTGCGGTACTCACCGCTGCACTCCTTCCACCAGATGGGTCAGGCACAGATCCGGTTCCACGAACGCCTCGAGCCGATCGACGGTGATCGGTGCCGCCCAGCTCTCCAGCGCGCCCTGCATCAAGCCCAGATGGATCGGACACACGACGCTGGATTGGGCCTCGGCCAGCTCCAGGAACGGGCAGTGCCGCAACCCGACCTGTTGCCTGCCGTCGGATTCCCGGCGTTCCGGGGCGAAGCCGAGCTCGTCGAGCAACCCGATCAGGTGGTCGATCGAGCTGTCGACACTCGGAGTGTCCGGCGCCGGCAGGCGTTCGCCCCACGCCCGCCCCGCGGCCATCGCCCGAACACTCGAATCCGGTTCTGCGGCAAGGCCGTTGGCGAGTATTTCGGCGAGCAACCGGTAGTGCCGGGCACCGCCGCGGTCCATCTGCCGGACGGCCTGGAACATCAGCGGCGGACGGCCCGGACCGCGGCGCGCGGACTCGACCCGTTCCACTTGGCCGTCCGCAACCAGGCTGTCGAGGTGGAAGCGAACCGTGTTGGGATGTACACCCAGCTCCTCGGCGATCGCGGCGATGCTCAACGAATCCCGGGACGCCCGCAACACTCGTAGTACCGCGCGGCGGCGGCCGGCGTCCTCGAGTGGCGCGGTCTGGTCACTCACTGGCATATCCCCTTAGGCAGTCTTGGGCTGGCTGGCCACCAGCGGCGCGTCGGCAGCGATCGGGCCCACCTTGGCGGCACCACCCGGTGAACCCAGCGGCGCGTCGCGCCCAGGCAGAGTTTGACTGAAGAACGCATCATTGTCGGCCAGATACGGCTGCAGATCCTCGGGCAGGTCGTCTTCGTAGTAGATCGCCTCGACCGGGCACACCGGCTCGCACGCGCCACAGTCCACGCACTCGTCGGGATGGATGTAGAGCGCCCGGCCTCCCTCGTAGATGCAATCGACCGGACACTCTTCCACACAGGCCCGGTCCATCACGTCGATGCATGGCTTTCCGATCACGTATGTCATGCGCTAGATTTTACACAAGACGACTTGTATAAACTAGAGGTTGGGAATAACTATGGCCGACAACGAACTTGACGTCCGAGCGCTACGCAAGCCGGACAAGCATCCCACCATTTTCGCCACCTACAACGCGCTTTCGCCCGGTCAGTCGTTCGTGTTGGTCAACAACCACGATCCCAAACACCTACGATCCGAGTTCGACGCCGAATACCCCGGCAGTTACGGCTGGGAGTACCTGGACAAAGGGCCGCAGGTCTGGCGCATCAGGATCAGCAAGCGCACCACCACTCCCCTGCCCCGGGTGCTGGCCGACACGTCCGACCTGGCCGCGCAGACAACACCCGACGTGACCGGGGCGGTGTGGAAACTCGAGATGCGCGAGCGTGATCTGGACGCCAACATCATCGCGCTCGGACCGGAAGGCAGAATCGACGCACATACTGGACCCGATCTGGACGTCCTGATCCATGTGCTGTCCGGCGAAGGCCGGTTGACCACCGAGGAGGGCATCATCGACCTCTACCCGGGCGCCATACTCTGGCTGCCACGACGCTCCCGGCGGCAGTTCGCCGCCGGCCCGGCCGGGCTGCGCTATCTCACCGTGCACAAGCGGCGCCCGGCGCTGGTTCTGGAGCCGCCAGCGCGGCAGGCAATCTGATGGCGGACAAGAAGGAGCCGCTGCCGTCGTCGAAGCGCGACGACGAACACGTGCAGGGACACTGGCTGCTGGCGCGGCTCGGCAAGCGGGTGTTGCGGCCCGGGGGCGTCGAACTCACCCGCACGTTGCTGGCCCGCGCCGATGTCACCGACGCCGACGTCGTCGAGCTGGCACCGGGGCTGGGCCGCACCGCTGCGGAGATCATCGCCCGCAACCCGCGGTCCTATGTCGGCGCGGAAGGTGACGCCGACGCGGCCAACCACGTGCGCACCGTGCTGGGCGGCAGAGGCGAGGTCCGCGTCACCGACGCCGCCGAAACCGGCCTGCCCGACGCCAGCGCCGACGTCGTCATCGGCGAGGCGATGCTGACCATGCAGGGCGATTCGGCCAAGCACGCCATCGTGGCCGAGGCGGCGCGGGTGCTGCGACCGGGCGGCCGCTACGCGATCCACGAACTGGCACTGACTCCCGACGACGTCCCCGCCGAGATCAGCACCGAGGTCCGCCAGTCGCTGGCGCGCGCGATCAAGGTCAACGCGCGCCCGCTGACCATTGCCGAGTGGACTGAGCTGCTCGCCGGGCACGGGCTGGTGGTCGAAAACGTCGCCACCGCACCGATGGCACTGCTGCAGCCCCGCCGGATAATTTCCGACGAAGGGCCGTTGGGCGCCTTGCGGTTCGCCAAGAACGTGCTGACCCAACCCGACGCGCGCAAGCGAGTCCTGATGATGCGCAGCACTTTTCGCCGGCACCGCGAGCGCCTGGCCGCGGTCGCGATCGTCGCGTGCAAGCCCGGCCGGGCTTAACCGGTCAGCGTCCGCCGGGCGCGCTCGACGCTCTGCTCGATCAGCCGGTCGACGGCACCCAGGTAGCTCGCCGACGGCGCGTTCCCGGTGAGTTCGGCGATGGTCCGTTGTTCGCCGAGAACGTCTGCGCCGCCGAGGTTTTCGGCCATGGCAGCAGTGTGCACCCGCAGACCGTCCAGCAACTCCGCACACTGGGATCCGGCGACGACGGTCCGGCGCGCCAGGGTCCGCAGGGTGTCCCATTCGGCATGCCACGAGCCGTCCGGGCGTTCGTCGTTGGCCAGAGCCGCGGCGGTGTGCAGGGTGGCGGCCAACGGGGGCGCGGTGAGCGCGGCACGCCGAATCAGGATGGACAGCACGGGATTGCGTTTGTGCGGCATCGACGACGAGCCGCCCCGCCGGTCACCGGCCGGTTCGCTGAGTTCGGCGATCTCGGGACGCGCGAGGGTGAGGACGTCGGCGGCGATGCGGCCCCAGCAGTCGGTGCACGCGACCAGTGCGTCGCCGACGGCGGCGACCGGCGTCCGGGTGGTGTGCCAGGGCGGGCGGTAGGTCAGTCCCAAAGTAGCGGCGGCACTGCGGGCTACCTGTTCGGCCAGCTGCGCAGGATCGGTTGTGGCGGTGCGCAGCGTGGCCAGTTCGACCGTGGCCGACCATGTCCCGACGGCCCCGCCGAACTGGGCCGGGATGGCCAGCGTGCCGAATCGGGCATAGGCGTCGACGACGCCGTCCAGCCAGCCCGCGACCTTGGCGCCGAACGTGGTCGGCGCGGCGTGCTGGGTCAGGGTGCGCGCGAGCATCGGGGTGGCGCGATGGCTTTCAGCCAGCGCCGACAGTGCCCAGATCTGTTGGGCCAGTAGCTCGGTCACTTTGCCGATGACGTCGCGGGTGGCCAGCATCAGCGCGGTGTCGACGACGTCCTGGCTGGTGAGGCCGCGGTGGATCCACGGAGCCACCACCGGGACCGCCCGCTGGCGCAACAGCGCCACCAGCCCGATCACCGGGTTGCCGCCGTCCTCGGCCGTCACCGCAAGTTGTTCGCAGTCGTGCTCGAGGACCAGATGCGCAAGGTCGGCACCCGCGACCGGAGCCAGACCGGCAGCGGCCAGCGCGTTCAGCCATGCCGATTCGACCGCGACCATCGACCGCAGCAAGGTGTGGTCGGTCATGTACATCCCGGCCCGCTCGTCGCCGGGCCACAACAGGTTGGTCATCGCCGGCCTTCCTCGTACGCCAGGAACACCGTCTCGCCAGGACCTTGGAGACGGATGTCGAAGCGGAATCGTCTTCCCGCGCCGTCGGTTTCGTCGATGCACAACAGGGTGGTCCGGCGAACCGCGGCCACGGCGGACAGTGCCGGCTCGCTGCCCAGATCGGTGCCGGGCAGGTAGGCGCGAGTGAACAACCGGTGCAACAGCCCCCGCGCGAACACGGCGACCGTGAAGAACGCCGGTCGCTGCGGATCCGTCGAACCCGGAGCGACCGTGGTGAAGGAGTAATGCCCGTCGGCGTCGGTCGCTGCCCTGCCCCACCCGGTGAACGTCCAACCGTCGCGCCGCAACGAACCGGAAGCCCGCGGAATCCGGCCGGCGCTGTCGGGCTGCCAGATCTCGACCAAGGCATCGGGCACCACCACGCCCGCCCCGTCGTAGACGGTGCCGTGCAACTCGAGCGCGCCGGGAAACTCCGCGCCCACCAACTGGCTGTCCCGCGAGAACGACGTCCCGATGCTGAAGAACGGACCGACGGTCTGCCCTGGAGTGCAAGCCATTTCACTCATCGTGGGCACCGTCGCTCAGCACGATGTCCCAGCGGTAGCCGGTGGCGTATTCGGGTTCGGTGACGTCGTGGTCGTAGTGCGCGACGAGCCGTTGTCGCGCAATAGGATCGACGATCGACTGGTAGATGGGGTCCAGCGCGAACAGCGGGTCACCGGGAAAGTACATCTGGGTGACCAAGCGTTGCGTGAATGCGGTGCCGAAGACCGAGAAATGGATGTGTGCGGGCCGCCACGCATTGAGGTGGTTGCGCCACGGGTAGGGGCCGGGCTTGACGGTCTTGAACCGGTACGAGCCGTCGGGTCCGGTGAGGCAGCGTCCGGCGCCGGTGAAGTTGGGGTCGAGCGGCGCGGGGTGCAGGTCGCGCTGATGGCGGTAGCGGCCGGCAGCGTTGGCTTGCCAGATCTCCACCAGCTGACCGGCCACCGGGCGGCCCTGTCGGTCCAGCACCCGTCCGGTCACGATGACCCGTTCCCCGATCGGCTCACCGGGGTGACCGGCCGTCAGATCGGCGTCGAGCGGGTGGACATCCTGATGGCCGAAGCACGGTGCCCAGCGTTCGATCTCCTCGGGGTCGACCGTCAGCACCGGATTCTTCGGATGCCGCAGGATGCTGCTGCGGTACGGCGGGTAGTCCAGGCGCGGCTGTGTTTCCGGACCACCCACGCGCGCGTAACCGGTCGCGATCGCGGCGATCTCCGCCGAGACGTCGCGCTGCGACGAGACGCGCTCCGGTGCGGCGTTCACCAGCGTGAGGCTACGCCGCCCCTTCTCGTTGACTCTGCGCACAGGGCGACAAAGTGCGAGTAGACACCGCCTTCAGCGCAGAGTCAACGAGCCGGGTGCGGGTTTCTCTCTTTCTAGCGGAGTTATTCTCTGTAGAGCAGACGCCAGTACTGGGAGATTCCGGTGACCACTCTTGTAGACGACAGCCTCTTCGAGGATGTGCGCCGCGGCATGATCCCCGCCCACATCTACAACGACAAAGACCTGTTCATGCTGGAGAAGCAGCGGTTGTTCAGTCGGGCGTGGATGTTCGTGGCCCACGAGTCGGAGATACCGCAGGACGGCGACTACGTGGTACGCCGGGTACTCGACGATTCGTTCATCATCACCCGCGACTCCGACGGGCGGGTACGCGCTCTGTTCAATATGTGTCTGCACCGCGGCATGCAGGTGTGCCGCGCGGAGATGGGCAACGCATCCAATTTCCGTTGCCCCTACCACGGCTGGACCTACCGCAACGACGGACGGCTCACCGGTTTACCGTTCCACCGGGAGGCCTACGGCGGTGACGACGGGTTTCCGAAGAACCAAACGCTGCTGCCCGCACCGAATTTGGCGATCTACAACGGGTTGATCTTCGTCAGCCTGGACCCGCACGCGCAGCCCCTGACCGACTTCCTCGGCGATTTCGCTTTCTATCTGGATTTCTACACCCGGCAAAGCGCGCACGGGCTGGAGGTTCGGGGTCCGCAACGGTGGCGGATCAAAGCGAACTGGAAGATCGGCGCGGAGAATTTCTCCGGCGACATGTACCACACCCCGCATACGCACGCGTCGATCGTCGACATCGGACTATTCCGCGAACCGAAGGCGCAGAAACGCAAGGACGGCGCCACGTACTGGGCGCACCGGGGCGGCGGCACCACCTACAAACTGCCACCCGGTGACTTCGGCGAACGCATGCGCTACGTGGGCTATCCCGACGAGATGATCGGCCGCATCAAACAGGTCTGGTCGCCCCGGCAGCAGCAGGTGATCGCCGAGGACGGCTTCATGTTCTCGGCGGCGACCTGCTTTCCCAACCTGAGCTTCGTGCACAACTGGCCGAAACTTCCCGGCAGCGAACAGGTGCTGCCGTTCATCTCGATCCGGCAGTGGCAGCCGATCAGCGAGAACGAAACCGAGGTCTGCTCGTGGTTCGCGGTGGACGCGGCGGCACCGGAGCAGTTCAAGAAGGATTCCTACAAGGCCTACCTGATGTGCTTCGGGTCCACCGGCATGTTCGAGCAGGACGACGTGGAGAACTGGGTGTCGCTGACCACCACCGCGGGCGGTTCGATGGCACGGCGGCTGCTGCTGAACAGCCGGATGGGACTGCTCGCCGACGACCGTCCGGTGATCGACGCGCTGCCGTCGGACTCGTTCCACGGCCCCGGCCGCGCCCAGGTCGGTTACAACGAATACAACCAGCGCGAGTTGCTCAAACTCTGGGCGGAGCACCTGCGATGAGAAAACCTCTGCCATTCAACGATATTCGCCATCTACAGGCTCATCAGTTCCTGGTGGACGAGGCCTACCTGCTGGACGCGCAGCACTACGAGGCGTGGCTGGACACCATGACCGACGACATCCGGTACGTGATGCCGGTGCGCGTGACGACCGCCCGCGGCGCGGGGTTCGACACCTCCCCCGGCATGGATCACTTCGACGAGGACATGTACTCGTTGCGCCAGCGCGTCGCGCGGATGGGCACCGAACACGTCTGGGCCGAGGACCCGCCGTCACGGCTGCGGCACTTCATCACCAACGTGCGCACATTCGATGACGATGCAGGCCAGCTACTTGTGGAGTCCGCGGAACTGCTGTTCCGCAGCCGCGGCGACGTCAACGAGAGCGCACTGCTGTCCTGCAGCCGGGAGGACCTGCTGCGTTGGGACGACGACATCGAGGCCTGGAAGTTGGCCCGCCGCACGATCATTGCCGACGAGTCGGTGCTGCGCATGCAGAATCTGGCGGTGTTCCTGTGAAGCCCGTCGGCGAGCCAATCAGCGTGGCAAACGAATTCACCGAAGTCGTGGTCCAGCGCGTGGAAACCCGCAACGGATCACGACTGCTGATCACCGCGCCCCGAACCGGCCAGTGGATCACCCTGGACGCACTCGAAGTCGAGGCGCTGACCTGGCAGAACCCCCGTACGCTGGCGGCCATGGTCGGCAACTCGAACGCGCCACTGCTGCCCGAGGAGCCGGAGAGCGACGATGACCGGTTGGCTTGACGGCAAGCGCGCGCTGGTGGTGGGCGCCGGGTCCGGGATCGGCCGGGCGGTAGTCGACGCTTTTCTCGCCGAGGGCGCACAAGTGGCTGTGCTGGAACGGGATCCGGACAAGTGCGGGCGGCTGCGCGACGAGCTTCCCGGAACCGAGGTGATCCACGGCGACGCCACCGTTCGCGAAGCCAACGACCGCGCGGTGGCCGCCGCGGTGCACCGCTACGGTGGGCTCGACACCCTGGTCAACTGTGTCGGGGTATTCGACTTCTACCAAGGAATCGACGACATCGGCGCCGACGAGTTGTCCGCCGCGTTCGACGAGATGTTCCGCACCAACGTGCTCAGTCACCTGCAATCGGTCAAAGCCGCACTTCCGTGCCTGCGGGCGCAGCACGGCGCGTCGATCGTCCTGACCGAGTCCACCTCGGCCTACTATGCCGGCCGCGGCGGTGTGCTCTATGTCCCTTCGAAATTCGCGGTGCGCGGGTTGGTGACGGCACTGGCTCACGAGTTGGCCCCGCAGATCCGGGTCAACGGGGTCGCGCCGGGCGGGACGCTGAACACCGACCTGCGCGGGCTGGCCAGTCTCGGTCTCGCCGATGTCCGCCTCGACGACTCCCCCGGCCGGGCAACCGATCTGGCCGCGCGCACGCCGTTGCGGGTCGCCCTGTCCGGAGCAGACCATGCCTGGAGCTATGTGTTCCTGGCCTCCGACCGGTCCCGCGGGATCAGCGGCCAGACCATCCACCCCGACGGCGGGTTCGGGATCGGAGACCGTCGGGGCCGAGATGCTTGACCAGCAGCGCGCCCTGGTGGCCCAGGCCTGCCGGGTGGCCGCGGCCCGCGGATTGGTCGACGGCATCCTCGGCCACCTGAGCCTGCGGATCGACGACGACCACCTGCTCGTCCGCTGCCGCAGCGACGACGACGCCGGGGTGGCGTTCACCCGCCCCGACGACGTCCGGCTCGTCACCTTCGACGGAAACGAGGGCGCCCCAGGCGAACTCGACGGCTATCGGGTGCCCAACGAGTTGCCCATCCACCTCGAAACCCTGCTCGCCGACACACGGTACCGGGCCGTCGCGCACCTGCACCCTCCCGCCGTCGTCGCCGCGGATCTCGCCGGCATCGAACTGCGACCCATCTACGGCGCCTACGACATTGCCGGCGCCTGGCTGGCCCGCGGCGGCGTGCCGGTCTACGAACGGGCCGTGCTGATCCGAAACTCGTTGCTGGGCAAGGAAATGGTGGCCGCGATGGGCAACGCGCCGGTGGTCGTTTGCCGCGGCCACGGCATCACCAGCGCCGCGGACAGTGTGCAACGGGCGGTTTTGCAGGCGATCAGTCTCGACGAGCTGGCACGCATGTCCCTGCGGATCCGCTCGGCCGGCGGCACGTTGCGCGACATCCAGGACGCCGACTGGGCCGACCTACCGGACCTCGGGTCCGGCTTTCAGGTGGAGGCCGCCTGGCGGCACGAGGTGGCCCGGCTCACCGGTCAACCCTGCTGATCGCCGATTTCCTTGCCCGCGTTGACAAGTGCGGCGGCCACGGTCGAGTACCTCGACGTCGGCAGGCGGTTCAGCGGCGCCGCGGCGTTCAACGCAAGCAACAGGCCGGGCACGCGGGTGTGGATCGACACCGCGACCGACGCGACGCCCTCCTCGCTCTCTTCGCGGTTGGTTGCGTAGCCGCGCTCCCGGATACGGGACAACTCGGACTCCAGCTTGGCGCGGCTGACGATCGAGCGCGCCGTGACAGCATCCAGTTCTTCTCTCGGAATCAATTGTCGCAGTTCGCTTTCCGGAAGTTGCGCCAGCAACGCCTTGCCCGTCGACGTGCAGTGCGCGGGCATGGAGCGCCCCAATCGCGATGCCACCCGGACCGCTTTCGGACCTTCGACCGCGGCGACGAAACGGACATCGGCACCGTCCAGCGTCCCGATGTGGATGGTCTCGCCCAACTGCTCGCTGAGCACACGCATGACGGGCACGGCGGTGCGCTGAATGTCGATGCGCCCGAAGATGGCGAAGGCCACACTCGTCAAGGCCGCTCCGGGCAGATATGCCTTGGACTCTGGATCCTGTCGGACGAAGCCGCGGTAGGTCAGCATCGCCAACAGCCGGTGCGCGGTGGACGAGGCGACGCCGAGGTAGCGGGTCGCCTCGCTCAATCGGATCTGTGGTCGTTCACCGAAGAGCAACAGCAGCCGCAGGGCGTTGTCGACTGACTCGATCGGATATTGCGGCGCAAGCGAATCGGAGGCCGGCCCCTGCCGTTTCATGACAGTGACGCTACTCGGCGTGCCCCCGGGAACACCCGGAACGAAGCTTCTAGCCGAAAACCGCATATGGCGCGCAAATGACAGCTACGGTTTCCGCAGCGTCGCGTTGCCCGGTGGTCGGGGAAATCATGGCTGGTAGGCAACGCGGCGCGCTCTTGTGCTGGTCCTCTGGCCTTGACCAGCCAGCTGAAAGGACCAACTCGTGAGCTATTTCGTCTTGCCTCCGGAAATCAATTCGCTGCGGATGTTCGTCGGGGCCGGTTCGGCGCCGATGCTGGAGGCCGCCGCAGCGTGGTCCGGCCTGGCCGACGAGCTGGGCACGGCCGCGGAGTCGTTCGCCTCGGTG
Source organism: Mycobacterium sp. NGS59 (assembly GCF_059812345.1). Taxonomy (NCBI): domain Bacteria; kingdom Bacillati; phylum Actinomycetota; class Actinomycetes; order Mycobacteriales; family Mycobacteriaceae; genus Mycobacterium; species Mycobacterium sp. NGS59. The sequence goes on along the minus strand of NZ_JCALCN010000023.1, from coordinate 23,685 downwards.
ACCTCGGGGCTGGTAGAGCAGGCATGGCAGGGACCGGCGGCGCGCGCAATGGGGGCCGCGGCGGCACCGTATACGGGGTGGCTGAGCGCGGCAGCGGCCCGCGCGGCCGGGGCGGCCAGCCAGGCTGGGGCAGTGGCGAGCGCATTCGAGGCGGCTCGAGCAGCGACCGTGCTTCCCGAGGTCGTAGCCGCCAACCGCAACGCGTTCGTGCAGCTGGTGCTCTCGAACCTGTTCGGGCAGAACGCGCCGGCCATCGCGGCCGCCGAGAGCATCTACGAAGAATTCTGGGCCGCCGACGTGGCCGCGCTGGTCGGCTACCACGGCGGCGCGCAAGCCGCGGCGTCGCAACTGGCGTCCTGGCAGGACGCACTCAACGGTCTCACGACGCTGAACACCAGCATCGGCAATACGGGCGTGTGGAATCTGGGCATCGGCAACCTGGGCGACCGCAACCTGGGCAGCGGCAACTGGGGCAGCGCCAACTTCGGCAGCGGAAACGACGGCAACGCGAACTTCGGCAGCGGCAACCTGGGCAGCGCCAATCTGGGCAGCGGGAACTGGGGTAACGCGAACTTCGGCAGCGGCAACGCCGGCTACACCAACTTCGGCAGTGGCAACGTCGGCAATCTCAACTTCGGCAGCGGCAACGGGCACTGGGACCAGTATTCGGGTTTCTCCCACAACGGAAATATCGGTAGCGGAAACTGGGGCGACAACAACCGCGGCTTCGGAAACTTCGGGAACACCAACTTCGGCAGCGGCAACCGGGGCTCTTTCAATCTGGGCAGCGGCAATATAGGCGACAACAACGTCGGCTTCGGCAATATCGGCACGGCCAATTTCGGCTTCGGCAATCACGGCACCAACAACGTCGGCTTCGGCCTCAGCGGCGACAACCAGGTCGGAATTGGCGCACTGAACACCGGATTGGGCAATCTCGGATTCGGCAACACCGGCAACAACAACATCGGCTTGTTCAATTCGGGCGACAACAACGTCGGCTTCTTCAATTCAGGCAACGGCAACTTCGGCTTCGGCAACGCGGGTAGCACCAACACCGGCTTCTGGAACGCCGGGTCGGTCAACACCGGTTTTGCGAACGGCGGTGACTACAACTTCGGAAGCGGCAACGCCGGCAGCCAGAATGTGGGGTTCGGTAACGCTCTCTTCGGCAACGTGGGCTTCGGAAATTCGACGTCGGGCAGCACCGGGGCCTTCAACAGCGGTTATTTCGGCGAGTACGACCCCGGGAACCACTTCGACACCGGACTCGGAAACAACACGGGTTTCTTCAACTCGGGTTACTTCAACACAGGCATGTTCAACTCGGGCAGCGTCAATACCGGTCTTTTCAACTCAGGCAACTTCATCACCGGTTCCGGGCACTCGGACACTCCGGTCGGAGTAGTCAATTCGGGATTCGGCACATCGGGAACGTACGTTTCCGGCTTCTTCAATTCCGGCAGCGCCACCTCCGGCTTCTACAACGCCTCCCAGCAGCCGTTCTACGGTTTGACGTCGGGCTTCTTCAATAACGCGACGGACCGGGGCCTCGCCGGTTTCAACAACACCGGCGTGGGTTCTGCCGGGTTCTTCAACTCCGGTGATCACGTCGCAGGGTTCTTCAACCCGGGCATTTACAGCTCGGGTGTGAACGTTTCCGGAGTCGGCAGCTCCGGCGGCTGGAACCAGGGCGACAACCAATCGGGCTTCTTCCACTGACCCCCCGCCAAGGTGCGGGTGGCCGCACACTCGGCGACGTTCCCGCGTGCAAACCCCGTCCGTCAGGCATCCTTTAACCCATGGATGTGGGTGCCCTGCTGCAGACAATCCCGCCGCTCGCGGTGTATCTGGTGGTCGGCGGTGTGGTCGGGCTGGAAAGTCTGGGCATTCCGCTGCCCGGGGAGATCGTGTTGGTCAGCGCCGCGTTGATGTCGTCGCATCACGAGCTGGCGGTCAACCCGGTCGGTGTCGGGGCGGCCGCGGTCATCGGCGCGGTCGTCGGCGACTCGATCGGCTATTCGATCGGTCGCCGGTTCGGAATGCCGTTGTTCGACCGCCTCGGCCGCCGCTTCCCGAAGCACTTCGGCCCCGGTCACGTGGCCCTGGCCGAGCGAACGTTCAACCGGTGGGGTGTGCGTGCGGTCTTCTTCGGCCGGTTCATCGCGCTGTTGCGGATCTTCGCCGGGCCGTTGGCGGGCGCGTTGAAAATGCCGTACCGGCGCTTTCTGGCGGCCAACGTCGCCGGCGGCATCTGCTGGGCCGGTGGCACCACCGCGCTGGTCTACAAGGCAGGCGAAGCCGCCGAGAAATACATGTCCCGGTTCTCCTGGATAGCGCTGGTCGTTGCCGTCATCTGCGGTGTCACCGCCTCGATCCTGCTGCGCCAACGCACCGCGAAGGCGATCGCCGAACTCGAGGCAGAGCACTACCGCAAGACCGACACGGCCGCCGCGTCCTGAGTCAGCCGACCGCCTCATCCGCCGCTGGACGGTGCTGCTCGATCAGAACGCGGGCCATCGCCTTGGCGCGGTGAGCGGCATCGGGGTCGCCGACCGCGGCGAGGATGATGGCGCCCTTCATCAGGATGTGCCACGACCAGGCGAAGTCCTCGACGTCGAGTAACCCCGCCGCCACGGCGCGTTCCCGCACGATCTGGCGGACGTTGTCGATGTGGGAGATGCTGGCCTGCCCGGCGGGATGCTCGGGACCCAGCTCGAGCAGCACGTTGATGAACGAGCAGCCCTCGTAACCGTCGCGGTTCTGGAACCACTCGTGCAGCACCTCGAAGATGGCCAGCAACTGTTCCTCGGGCGTGCTGCCCAGCTGCGCGGATTTCTGCTCGATCAAACCGTGGGTCCAGACCTCTTCGCGACGCGCCAATACCGCCAGAACCAGGTCGTTCTTGGTGGCGAAGTGACGGTAGAGGGTGGCTTTGGCAACCCCGGCCCGCTCGATGACCTCGTCGGTTCCGACGGCACGTATCCCGCGTCGGCTGAACAGTTGGTAGGCGGCGCCCAAGATTCGCTCGCGGGCGGGCACGGTCGGCGCGGCAGGCCCCGTGACGTCGGGCGTTGTCATGGCCCGCCTTACCATACTCTTAGCCTGCGCCATGTAGACAGACCGCCCTGTCTCGTTATAGAAATGAGACTCACACAAGGCAATAATCTGTCTGTCTTCAGACCGCAGGACGGGCATCCATTCGCGGCGTTCCGACGCCAGTCGATTAGGAGTGCACGATGAGCCTGGTCATTTCAGAGGCGTTTTCCACCCACCTGACGCTCAGTACTCGGCTGGTCTACGAACTCGGCGAACCGCGCAGCACGCTACGCGCGATGACCGACCGCAGCGGCGATGCGGTGATCATCCACGCCGGCGGCGAAATCGACGCGTGCAATGAGCACACGTGGCGTCAGCTGGTGGCCGAGGCGGCCGCCACCGCTACGCCGCCGGGACCTTTCGTTGTCGACGTCGCCGAGGTCGACTTCATGGGGTGCTGCGCGTATGCAGTGCTGGCCGAGGCCGCCGAGCAGTGCCGCGAACGCGGGGTCGAGCTGCGCCTGGTCAGTCCCGCCCCGGTCGTCGCGCGCCTGGTGCGCGCGTGCGGGTTCGATGCCCTGTTACCGATTTACCCGACGGTGGATGACGCGCTGATCTGAGCGACGGTGTTATGCCGCGCCGTTGGCGGCCAACTCCCGACCGGCACTCGTCGGCGGCGGCCCCACTTCCAGCACCGACCGCACCGCAGCGCGCAGATAGTCACGCAAGGTGGGCATGCTGTAGTGCCGCCCGCGCAAGCCGATCCACTTCGGCAGATCGATGATGCAGGTCGCGATCAACTCGACCGCGCCGGAATCGCTGCGCTGCCAAAGACTTTCGGCCAACTGCGACATGACCGCATCGAGTTCGGCCTGCAGGAGTTGCAACTGCTGGGCGATGTCGCCCGGCATGGGCTGGCTCACCACCTCTTCGCGACGCACCGTCATCAGGCAGGCTGACGATCCCGGGAACATCTCGGGGTACAACAACGACGTCTCGGCCGCCGCGTACACCGCGTCCAACGGCTCGCCGTCAAATTCGGCTCGGGCCTCGTCGACCAGACTGGTCAGCAGGTCGAGAAAGCGGCGCTCAGCGCGAGCCCACACCCGGCCGAGCACACCCCCGCGAGATTCGAACGTCCGGTAGATGGCGCCGTTGGAAACACCGGTGGCCTTGGTGAGGGCGCGGATCGTCACCGCTTCGATGCCATCCTGGGCGACCAGGTCCTCCGTCGCATCGAGGACGTCGTCGTGGCCGCGCAACCGGGGACTCACCACTGCTCAATCACTCCTTCGTGGGACTGCATTGCGGCCATTGTCCACAACGGGCCCGATTCCTACAGCGAAATCGCCGACACTCATAAAGTCTTCGGCACGTCGAAGCCCCGAGACTTGCCGCGCCGCGGCGCGGGGGTAGCTTGCGGGAATGAGCCCACAGCGCTCGAACGGCGACCTGCCCACCGTGGGTGTCGAGGAGGAGTTTCTCCTCCTGGACCCGGAGACCGGCGAACCCGCGCCGCGCAACAACGAAGTAGCCATCGAGGCGGGACGCCGGGGCGTCAAGCTGGACCGGGAGCTGAGCAGTTGCCAGGTCGAAGCCACCTCCAGCGTGGCCAGAAACAGCCAGGAGCTGCGCGAAGAACTTGCGGCGCTGCGGCGCACTGCGGTGGAGGCTGCCGACGCCGTCGGGGTCCGGCTGCTGGCGCTGGGCCTGCCCCCGGTGACGCCGCACGAGTTCCCCGTCACCGACTCCGCGCGGTACAAGCAGATCGGTGAGCAGTTCGGGATGGTCGCGCATGAGCAAGGCATCTGCGGGTGCCATGTGCACGTGCAGGTTCCCGATCGGGCGGCCGCGATCCACGCGAGCAACTGGCTGCGGCCGTGGCTGCCGACACTGCTTGCGCTGTCGGCGAATTCGGCGATCTACCGTAATTCCGACACCGGCTACGCGAGCTGGCGCAGCGTGCTGTGGCGGCGTTGGCCGGTTGCGGGTGCACCGCCGTTCTTCGCCTCCCCCGACGAGTACGACCGCACGGTGCGGATGCTGCTCGACACCGGGGTGCTGCTGGATCAGGGCATGGTCTATTGGGATGTGCGGCCGTCGGCGAATTTCCCGACGGTCGAGGTCCGTGTCGCCGACGTGCCGGCGACGGTCGCCGAGACGGTGTTGCAGGCCACGCTGGTGCGGGCGGCGGTGATGACCGCGGTCGACGAACAACCCGACGGTGCCGACCGGCTGCCGCCGGCCGCGTTGCGCGCGGCGTACTGGAAGGCCGCCCACGACGGATTGTCCGGGAACACACTGGATTTGGTGAACGGCCGGGGAGCGGTGCCCGCTCGCGAACAATTGTCCGCACTGGTGGAGCGGGTGCGTCCGGCGTTGGATGCGCTCGGTGAGTACCAGACCGTCGTCGACGAGATCGACCGGGTGACCACGCTGGGCAATGGGGCGATGCGGCAACTGCAGGCGTGGCGGCAGCGCGGTGAGGCGATGGACGTCATCGAGGCGGCGGCCGAGGCCACGCTGGAATGAGCCAGGTTTACAGGGCGAGTAGACGGCACAACCCGATCGAACCGACCACGACGATGGTGGCGCGCAACGCATTCGGCGACAGCCGACGTCCGTAGCGGGCCCCGATCAGACCCCCGACCAGCGATCCCGCAGCGATCAACCCGGCGACCGGCCAGCTGATCCGGTCCCAGGCCACCAGCGTATACCCAACGGCGGCAACGATATTCACCACCGAGGTGAGCAGGTTCTTGGCGGCGTTCATGCGCTGGACGGATTCCGGCAGTAACGCACCCATCACCCCGACCAACAGGATCCCCTGCGCGGCAGTGAAATAGCCGCCGTAGGCGCCGACGGCAAAGGTGCCGAACAGCAGCGTCGCCGTCTTGGCCCTGGAGAGATGTTCGGCTGACTGGCCCGCGTCCTCGGCCCGTCGCCGCGCCCACGATTGAATCCACGGACCCGTCACGACCAGGATCAAGGCCAGCACCAGCAGCACCGGCACGACCCGGGTGAACTCCTTTTCGGGCAGATGCAGCAGCAGGTAGGCGCCCAGTACCCCCCCGGCCAGCGATGCCGGGATCTGCCAACGCAACCGATCCCATTGCCCGCGCAGTTCGGCGCGGTAGCCCCAGGTGCCCGACACTCCGCCGGCCACCAGCCCGACGGCATTGGACATGGTGGCCGTGACCGGCGGATAGCCGAGCGTCACCAGCATCGGGAACGTGATCAGCGTGCCGGATCCGACGAGGGCGTTGATTGCTCCGGCACCGAGTCCCGCCAGCGCGATGAAGACCATGTGGGACACCGCCACCCTGAGAACCCCACTGGCGTAGTAGCGACACCGGAAAACAGCGGGTGCCCGGGATTCACCCGAGCACCCGCTGCTTCGGTCTGACGGTCGGCGTTACGAACCCAGGTACGGAACGCCCGGCAGGTTGGGGATGTTGTGCCAGTTCGGCAACGGGCCGCCCTGCTGGAACAGCTGGACCGCCGCGTTCTGGCCGTTGGCGTTGGCAACCCATTCGCGGATCGTGAAGTACAGATCCGTACTGGCCCGAGTGGCCAGCTGGGCCGCGACGTCGTACTCGTTCATGTTGGTTCCCGGAACGGGTGTGCCGCCGCGCGGCGTGTGCGGGCCGTCCTTGTTCAGCAGCGTGTGGCACTCCTGGAAGCCGGGCGGCGGACCACCGGCGGGGCAGCCCTCGAGGGGGAACTGCTGCGCGAAATCGATGCTGTAGTAACCGGTGTGCAGGTCGGCGGGGAAGTCGGCCGGGTTGCAGACCGGGAAGATCGGCGGGGCGATCCGGTCCAGTTGGCCGATGGCGATGTTGTCGTCAACCCAGTTGGAATGGGCGTAGAAGTCCTGGAGGGTGTGCAGCAGGGCTCCGAACGCGGCCCGGGCGCCGGGTCCGTCGGCCTCCACGTCGCCGTTGACCACCGACCCGCTCAGGATGATCGGCGAGAAGGTGTCCCAAGCCACCCGGGCCCGGTTGCAGATGTCGACGGGATTGATCGAGTTGTCCAGATGGCGGAACTCGTCGGTGGCGAAGGCGTCACTGCCCAGCGCCCCACCGCCCGGCGGGGGGCCCACCAGGATCTGGTTGACAGCCAGCTGACTGACCTGGTCAGCGGGTAGAGCGTTGCGGGTGATCGTCTCGTGGTACTTGACGTAGAACGCGTGAGCCGTCGGCGTACCGAAGGATACGACGGCAGCGACTGCCGCCAGTATCGCGACGAGGACGCCCAGCGGGTGCCTGCGGGTTAGCGTCATGACAACTCCGTGCTAGTAGGGACTCGGTTTCGTGCGCATTCGTAGACGTTTCCTCATGAACCTTACGAAATCAATAAAGACTCGGCGATATCAGCATCAACGCATCTATTTAGCAAACGCTCTATAGATACGGCAGCGTCGCTGTTCCGTAGGTCTCGGAGGTGTGGGCCAACAGCTCGGCGAACTTGGCTCTCAAGGTCGCCGTGTCGTCGCCGACCGGCTTGTCGCAGAACCTGCACCGCGCAGCGAAGCGGGTCTGCTCGTCCTCGTCCGGCCAGAACCGGCGGGGGCCCACCGCGGCGCCGGGGTCGTACTGGACGGCCTGATGGGCGCTTTCGCGCAGGATCCTGCCGACCGGATGTGCCTGCGGGCATTCGAGTTTCAGCGTTCCGATACCCTCAGAAAAGCTCATCGCCTAGACGTCGCTGGTGAGATAGCGGGTCTTGACCGGCGGCGCGGCAAGCAGCGGCGGCAGCTGCGTGAGCTTGCCCTCCCCCGCCCGGAAGCTGCGGTAAGCCTCGTCGTGATCCACGGACTCCCAGACCTCGTAGATCAGCCAATGCGCTTCGTCTTCTTCGTCCACCCACACGTCGGTCTGCAAATTGCCCTCGAATGCGCGGGTGTCCTGCAGAGCCCGGCCCATCAGCTCTCGGCCCGCTGACACTTCATCGGGCTTGAAGCGCAGTTCGAGAATCACCGTGATCGGCATCGTCGCCTCCCCTGCTGCCGCGTGGCGCGGTCACCAGCGGCATCGTACTTCGCCGGGTGTGGCGCTGGCCCGGGTGCTTGATTCGGCCTACGTCGCAGAGCGGTTACTACCGCCAGCGCGCAAATAACCGATCGGGTTTCGGCCCAGGCGGCCCAGCTCGGCGCAGCATGCTCGGTAGACATTCCCGTGCCTGGTCAGTCCGGGAGTGTTCCAGCGGGACGTTTTCTCTCGCAGAAGAAGCAGGTGACGGTCCGGACGCACCAACCCTGCACAGCCATCGCCGTAACTTGCGCGGGTGACACCCCGACGGCGTGAACAATCGATACAGGCGTGTATCTGTGGTGGTCCCGGCTGGGATCGAACCAGCGACCTTCCGCGTGTGAAGCGGACGCTCTTCCACTGAGCCACGGGACCGGCGCCGAGAGGCGAACGACGTCGAAGATTAGCACGATCCCAACGCGACAGTGCGGGCCGCATACGCCGCGGGGCCGTCCGCGGTGGCCTGGACACGCTCCGTACCAAGGAATTTGTGTGCGCCCGCTCACTGGACTATCGTCGTGCTTCGCACCGGGCGACGATCTCGCTCGTTGCGCGCGGATGTAGCGCAGTTGGTAGCGCATCACCTTGCCAAGGTGAGGGTCGCGGGTTCGAATCCCGTCATCCGCTCGAAGGTGCAAATGGCATCAATCCCAGCGGTGGAGTGGCCGAGTGGTGAGGCAACGGCCTGCAAAGCCGTGCACACGGGTTCGATTCCCGTCTCCACCTCCAAGTTTTGATCCCCCCAGCGCGATTAGCTCAGCGGGAGAGCGCTTCCCTGACACGGAAGAGGTCACTGGTTCAATCCCAGTATCGCGCACCACAATTCAACTGCGGATTCGCCAAGAATCCCAGCCCGCGTGAACTACATGTGAACTGGTGACAGCAAGGCGCTAGCAACCCGATCAAGGAGCTAGCAACATGCCAATCACACTGCCGCACACCTGCGACGCCAGCTGCCGCCCCGAGCCTTGGCAAAACCAAGGACCACGCGTCTACGAGTTCGCCGAATTCCTACGCCGCGTCGACAACGCGCTCAGCCATTACGCCGGCCTCACCCACACCCAATTCCCGGCGTTCGACTTCCACGCCTGCTACTGCGCCAACTTCACACCCGACAACGCGGCACAGGCCGCGCTCAGGATGAACAAAATTCCGTTCAACGACGGGTGGGGAATGATCTCCTACTAGACCCTTTACGCAGTCGCATGTCTCACCCACCAGCAGACCTTCACGTTGAAGGCCGCCCCCGCGCACCACCACGAAGGCAACCGTGTTGCTTAATGCCACGGTTGCCTTCTTTCACTTGGCGGCGTTCGAAACGCGACCAAATGACTGAAGGCGGCTCCCCTGCCAGGGAACCGCCTTCTGACTTCCAAGCCCTCTGCAAAGGGCGAAAGCACCAAACTCACAAGGAGCGTACCTCCATGCGCGAAAACAGCGCAAGCACTCTGTCCACCGTCCCTCTACCGCCCGGTGCGCACACCCTCAGCACGTGGGAGGACTGGGACAACAAGTTCCGCGTCGTCTGGACCCCTGACATCCAGGTCGCGGACATCAGGGTCACCGGGTCGGCGATTCAGCTCCGGGACGGAACGATCGATCCCGGTGGCCAGGAAGCGCCTACGGTCACGGTCGGCGACTCTCAGCTCAATCTCACCCAGGCGCGCCTGTTGGCTGCGGCAATCCTGGGCACCGCCGACCTGATCGAGGGGTGGACGCGATGACCGCCACCCGCACACCGATCGAGCTCGCCGAGCACCGCTGCGCGTTCCCGTGGTGTGCAGGGTCGATCTGGCCGGACTACCACGGTCGCGACGTCACGACGCCCACGACGGGCAGGGACGTCGACGTCGAGGACGGGCTGGCCGTCACGATTATGACCACCTACATCGAGGGTGAAGATCCGCGGCCGCGAATCCTGCTCGGCCTCTACGCACCGGCGGGCGCCGTCGATGTCGACGCTAGTCCGTCGGCCCGCGAGGCCCGGCGGATCGCGATCAGTCTGCTTGAGGCGGCCGACGCGCTGGACGGGTGGGTCGGCCGATGACGAATCATGGGTGCGGGATCTCGTGGTGTGTCAACGATCGCGACGGGTCGAAGGCACAGCGTATGGAGCACATGAGTGAGGGCTGGTACGGCTCAGCCAGCGTCGACAGCTACAGCGCCCGCCGGGGTAGCGCGCACAGCGAGACAGTCATGTCGGTCGGCGTCGGGCTTCGCTACAACGCCGACTGTGACACCAGCCCGCACTTCTACCTGCTGCTGAATGGCGGCGCCAACAACATCAACGACGTCGTTGCGGAGCTGTCAATACCGGAGACGATTCTGTTGCACCGGGCGATCGGAGACCACCTGAGCGCGGCCCTGGCCGGGTCCGACATCGACCCAGACATGGTTCTGGAGTACTACCACTCGGCGCTGGCCTAACAGCGGGGTTCCAGGGGGTCGCGTTTAAAACGCGACCCCCTCACGCTGTCACTTGCCATATGGTGGCGGCGAGCGCGCAGATCGCGAGGATCTGGCAAATTCCGGATGCGAGCAGGAGCCAGGTCTTGAAATTTGTTCCCGACCGCAGTGTCACCAGCGCCACTGTGTTGCAGTAGGTCACCGTATAGCGGGCAACCTCTTCGGAATCGCCGCGGTGCCCGTTGAGCATCGCTTCGAGGGTTTCCGCTTTGAACGAACTTGTGCCGCCTACGGAAAGCCCGCGGCGACGGCCAGGCTGCCGGCGCCCAACAGGAACACCAGAGCGGCGATCAGAAACGGTTGGGCGCACTTCGGGAACGGATGATCCTTGCCGATCAGGACGCCGAACACTGCGAGCGCCAGAGTGACTAATGCGGTTGCGCTTGTGACGGCCGACGCGGCGCGCGTGTTGACCGTGTCTCGCCGGTCGCTCTCTGCTTTCAGTTCCGCCGCGATGAAGGCCGCGTAAACCTCGCTACCGGAGCCTGCCATTGCAGGAACGAGACCTCAGTCCCGCCGGTCGATGCGGCGCTCGACGATGCCGGGGTCTTCGCTTCTGATCCCCACCTCGAACTCGACCCATGAGACGTCGGGAGGCGGGGACTGCGGCTGCGGCGGAGGCTCTGGAGGCGGACCGCCTGGATTTGGTTGGCCGTCAGGGTTCTCAGGAGGATTGGTCACGGTCTCGAACCTCCGAAGTCAGAACGATGCGGCGGAGCGTGGGGCCGCTGACGGCGGCCTGGGCGCGGCGCCGAGCACGGTCGCGTAGGCGTTGGCGAGCTGTTCAAGCGCCTGAGGCCCGTACCCGGACTCGGCGTCCTTCTTTATCGCGTTGAGCAGAGTCACCGCGGTCTCGCTTGCCAGGTCTTTGATGTTCTCACCAGCCATGGCTACGCACGATAGCCGTCAGTTCACCGGTTGTGAACGGTTATCGAGTCGTCGGGCCCGACGCGGTAGGCGTCGCCGCGATCGCCAGGCGGCACCATCCCGGCCGGCATGGCAGCGGCGGGCACCAGCACCGGTCGGCCATCCTCGAAGGCGTCGAGCCACCCGCGCAACATCGGGTCAGCGTAGCGGTGCTCAGGCGGACACGCCTCGTGCTCACACACCACACCAGGGGAGCTGCAATACCCGCCCTCCGGATGCTGCCGCTTCATCCACCGCGGATCCCAACACTCCGGGCTGTCCCACAACGCGCGGGCCTGCTCGCGCAGCGCAGCATAGACACCGGGAACGACAACACCTGGACCTCCGACACCCGCTGGGTGTCGGAGCTCGCGCTGCACGACTCTAGGCACCGTCGCGGTCCCATCTCGCGTTCGCGGCCCGCTGCGCCTTCCGGCTCCGCGACGCCGCTGGCTCGGGCAGCTTGGTCTTGACCTGCTTGAGCAGCCGCGCTGTCGACGACTCCAAGAGCCGCAGCTCCGCGCTCAGCTTGACCCGCACCTTGGCATCCTCGGATTCCCGGTACATCTGCTCGAGGTCGGTCTTGCGGTCGATCTCGCACGCGATCAACTCCCGCACCGCGACCTCCGCGGCCGTCCACCCCAACGCCTGCCCGCACTGCGCGCCGGCGTCAGCCAGCTCAGCGTCCAGGGCGGCCAGCACGTCCAGCGCCGCCCGGCAGTGGACACCGGAGGTGGGTGACGTTTTGTCCCTTACCTCCCGGGAGGCACGCTTCGCGGCCGCGCGAACCGTAACGCTTTTCGCGCCTGAAGCGTTACGGTTCGTACCCTTCCGATTGCGGTGCGCGCGCTGCTTGCACGCCGGCGAACAGTACCGGGCGCGGCCCGACCCGATCATCGGGTTATTGCAGCTGGGGCAGGTTTTCGTAGCCATCGGTCAATCCCCTTCCGTAGCGGGTTGCAGAGTGCCCTGAAGTGGCCCGAATCGGGGGCCCAAACGTAACGCCGAAACCCTGCGTTTATGCGTGCAGCCAGCGGATGTAGCAGTACCGTAGCGGCGTCCTGGTGGGGGCGGGAGGGGGCTCCCTGGCCCCCTTTCTGGGTCGGTCGCGTCATCGTGGTCTGGTCCTGTCTTGGGTGCGCGCTTTGTGCTGGTTGCATGGGGCGCACGCGGCTCTCAGGTTGTGCGTCGAGTCCATGGCGAGGTCTGGCCGGCGGGCTGCTGCGGTGATCTTGTCTACCTGTGTGGCGTGGCCTATGCAGATGCCTTCTGTCTTGATCTGGCATTGGTAGTTGTCGCGTCGAAGGACGTTGAGCCGCAGTTGTTTCCATGCTCGTGTGCTGGTCACTGTCGATGATGCTGTGCGTGGCCCTGACCATGCTGGTGGTTGGTGGTCTGGGCAGTGGCGTTGGTTGCTGCTGATCAGATTGGTGCAGGTGCCATGAGCTCCGGGGCAGTGGCGTCGAGCTCGTGGCATGTCAGGTCCCGATCCCTCCGCCTGCTCCTCCGCGGCCCATTATCCCGTGGGCGCACATGGGTGAGCCTTGGGTGCCGAGTGGCATGGTGCCGTCGGCGGAGAGTCCGTGCGGTGACGCCAGTGTGGGCTGCTGCAGTGACGGGTAGTAGCCCGGGCGGGATAGGTTCCCGCCGCTGCCGGTCATCGCCGCGATCAGGGCTTGCCCCATCTGGTCGGTGACCGCCAGGTGGATGTGGTCGCCGTGGTATCCGGCCTGGCCGGTGTTGTACACGGAGCCGGGCATGTCGATCGCCGGGCCGAGCTTGCCGGACTTGACGTTCTGCGTGATTCCCGGTGATCTTCAGGAACGCTTCGCTGAACGGGACCAGCGAGTGCGACCACGCCTCGAATGAGGTTCCGATGTTGGAGACGATCGTCTGGATCGAAGCCATGGTTTCCGGCTGGGACAACCAGGCGCCGATGTCTTTGAACGCGGTGTTCATGGTGCCGGCCAGGCCGGTCATCGCGGACTGCAGGACCGGCATGTATTGCGTTGCCAGACTTTGTAATTCGGGGCCGATCCCGGCGAACAGTGCGTCCTGGACGGAGAACTTCAGCTCTTCCCACGCGGGTTTGAGCCCTTGCAGCGTGGTAATGAACTGTTGGGCGTTCGGCGAGAGTTTGCCCATCGCCTGCGTGAAGGCGTCGACGTTCGACGACGACTTCGATTGCGCGTCCGCGAGATTCTGCATCGCTGTCGCGACCTGCTCCTGGGCGGAGACCAGGCGTTGATTGGCGGCCACGACTTGGTCGGACTGTTCGACGCCTTTGGCGTTGGCGGCGATCGCTTTGTCCTGCAACTGGACGTTGCGTTCGTGGGCTTCCAGGACGCGCTGGTCGGCCTGGTCGACGCGCAGCGCGGCCTGCTCGTAGTCCAGGGCGTCTTTGTAGCGGCCGGTCGCCAAATCCCGGCGCGCCTCTTGCGCACTCAGGATCGCTTGGCGTTCGTCGATCACCCCGCCCCGCAGCTGAATATTCAGATCCTCCAATTGCTGGCGGGCGTCGCGGCGAGCGTTCGCAACGTCCTTCTGCGCGTCGGCTTCATCAACGACGGCGTCGCGCAGCGTCTTCTGCGCGGAGGCAACAGCTTTCGCCTTCGATTCCTGGTCTTTGGTGGCCGACTCGGCTGCCTTCCCGGCCGCGGTCCACGCGTCACCGACACCGTCCAAGCCGGTGACCAATGTGCCGACGACGGACACCGCACCGGCCAGACCGGCCGGCACCAACCCGACCAAACCGGACAGCGACGCCGCCACACCGCCGATCGCGCTCACCATCCCCGCCATGAGGATCGGCTGCAAAGCACTCGCCATCGACGTGCCCATGCTCGAGCCCATCTTCGAGCCCTGCGACGACGCTATGGACCCCATCTGGTTGAAGGTTTGGCTGAAGTTGTTCACGATCTGCGTCTGCATCACGTTCGAGAACGACTGCGAAAACAGCTGCCCGATGTGGGCGAAGTTGTTCATCCCCATCCCGAGCAGCCGGTTGTGATCGATGTTGACGTGGACCGTCATGTGCCGGTCCCGGGTCAGTGCATCGAGCTCGGCGCGGGCTTTCGCGGTGTCCGCTTCGACCTCGACCTTGACCTTGCCGATCCCGCGCTCAATCTCCTGCCCCCACCGGCGGCCAGCCTCAGCAACTTTCGGGTCAACCTCACGGAACGCCCGGACAATGCCGTCGGCTATCTTCGAGGTGCTCGGCAGAATTTCGACGTAGAGGTCTGCAATGCTAGGGATTCAGATCACCTCCGGCAGTTGAGGTTTCGGGTTTGATCGCGGCGGCGGAGGCGCAGCAACGACTCGGGTTCTCCTGAGACCGTCCAGATCGCGCTTGCCAGTTCCATGTCGGGTTTGACGCCGCACGCCGCCGCAAGTCTGAATTGCTCAGCCCTCCAAAGCGATTACACGCTGTTCGAGGGCATGGACGGCGACCAAGATCGCGGCCATCGCCTCACTCGACGCCACCGGATAGGCAGTGTGCGGCCCCCACGCCGCCCGGACCGCCGCCGTCACTGGCGGCAAGTCCTCAGCATCGAACACCGCCTTGCCGACACTGGGCAGATAAGCGGCGTCCTGCCCGAAGGCATTCTTGGGTCTCATCGTCGCGGCTCCTATCGAATGGTTGTGACGGTGGGCGACTTACTTTCGATCTGAGGCACGGTCCGGTACGTCTGGACAGGTTCGCTGATCGGCTTGTCCTGCCTTGGCACGGGATTCGTGCGGTCCCGGCGCTGCTGCCAAAGCTGGTGCAACTGGCGCTCGGTGGGCACCCATGGCTGCGCGCGGCTCGTCGCCAGCCACAGCAGCAGCTGCGGCTGCTCAGCCGGCCACGGCTCATAGCGCGGCTTACTGCCGTCGGCGCGGGTCACCTGAATCTCACTGCCACCGGTGCGCCAGTGCGGCCAAATGTCGTCCAGGTTCTTGATGTACAGGTCCGACGCGTGTTCCTCGCCGCCCAACGCGGGCCGGGAGCGCGTGACCAGCTCCTGAGTCATGCGAGACAGCTGAAACCCGCGAAGCGTCTCGTAATCGTTGACCAACGCGGTCAGGCGTTTCCATGCCGGTCCGAGGTCCGCGGCGATCGCCTTCTCCGCGCTGCGGATGCCGCCCAACTCTTCGGCCACCCCCGTGACGTCGTCGAGGAGCGCCTCGAGCTCGGGCTGAAGCGCCGCCAACACCTGCGAACTGACGGAAGCCGCCGCCACCCGGGCTTGACTCTGCGCGGAAGCGATGAACTCCGTCAGGACCGCCCGACGCCGCTTGTGCCGTTCCTCAGCATCTTTCCGGTCGATCAACGCGTCGATCCAGTCTTCGCGGATCTCACCGCTGGCGAACGGGTCCAGCTGCTCGGCCTTGACAGCGGCGGCGCTCGTCGGCGGAGACACGATCAACTGCTGCGCCTGAGCGACCAGCTTCCCCGCGGTGAAGTACTCGGCCGGGAGAAGATCCTGCTCAATCTTGCTGAGGCGTTCACTCATGCTGGCCATCAGTGGCCCCGCTTCCCGAATCGCTTCTCGGCGGCAGCACGCCCGCCATCGCCGGGCTGTTCGGCCGGCGGCCGCACACGAGCGGTCAAGGCGTAGAAGTCCTCTTCGGACATGTCGGCGAGCTGTTGCTCAATCGCCGGATCAAGATCGGCCATCTGCGGCGTTCCTTTCTGCGTAGTCCCTCACATCGGATTCGCGAAATAGGTAGCGGCCGGAGACGATTCGGCCGCCCATCTCGGGGGCGTGACGCTGTACCTGCCGCTTCGACATGTTCACAATCTGCGCCGCCTCCGGTGCTCCGATCCACTTCTCCTGCCCTGAGAGTGACTTGTCGGCAGCAGCACAACAAGTTTCGTGTCGCGAGCGCGACAAACGGATCTGAGCGTCGAGTCGCTGATGAAGCTGCTCAACCTCCGGGTGCAGGGCACGGCCGCCCAGTCTGCTCTGCCGAACAAGCTGCGCGGTCGCGTGGTAGGCGGCCCGAACCTCGCTGTCGTTGAGCCTCACCCGCCGCCCCCGTCGTCGTCGAGCACCGCCCACATCTGACCGGCCTTCTTGTCGAAGTCGATGCGGGCCTGCATATCTCGGGCAGCTAGGTAGGCCAGGATTTCCGTTGCTGTGTTGCAGCCGACCGCGCTACGCGCGTGCCGTGACCGTTTCGCGCCGCGGCGCCGCCACGCGGCGGGCATCCGTGCGGCACTGCGCGGATCCCAACCCGCGAGCAGCTCGTCGACGGTGATGCCGATCAACAAGGCCGCGCCGTCGACGGTAGGCCGCGTCGCGCCGTTGATCTGTTCGCACAACAGGATTCGCTTCATCATCAGGCGGGATATCCGCCCTCGCAAACGATCACCAGCTCCGCGCCGCGGTCCTTGCGCGCCCAGTAAGTCAGCGACGCCACCATGTCGCTGCTGCCGGTGCGACTGGCCGCTTCTCTCGCGCGCCGGCGGCCGTTGCGCATCCATTCGGCCGGAAAGGTGGAGTACCCGCCGATGCTGTCTCTGCGCTGCTGCGCCTCGATGAGTTGTTCGTCGACGCCCAGCAGCAATGACAACGCGGTCACATCGAGCATCGGTTCGCCCTCGATGACTTTCACCGTCAGGGTGAGCAGGTTGGCGTCGGCAGTCATGCTGGTGTTCCTTTCGTGTTTGCTGAGCAGGTGTCCCGGTGGCCTTGGGTGGCGACGTGGAAGCTGCATTCGGTGCAGCGTCCTTCGCTACGGACGAGTGGGTTTCGCGGTTTGAATTCGGGCTTTCCCGAAGGTGGCAAATTTCCCGAAGGTGGCGAAGGTGGCACGTTTTGGGACATGCCACCTTGGTTGCCACCTTCGTTCACGTCGTGAAGGTGGCGGTTCGGAGGCGTGTTGCCATCTTCGCCACCTTCGCCACCTTCGGTGCCACCTTCGAAGGGGTTGCCACCTTCGTAGGCGATCGCCCATACCCAGCCTTCAGAGAGCCCGCTGGCTTTCCTGGACTCGATGCGCGGGGACCGGTGGCGCCGTCTGGCGTCTTTGAGTTCTTGTTCGCTGAAGCCCGCCGCGCGACCCGCTTTGAGAAGCTCGGAGGCCCGGGCTTCACCACCCTCGCGCAGCAGGTGTTCGTAGACAAATCGCTTCGCCGGGTTGCCGCCCGGCTCGTCGTCGCCGAGGACATTGGCGGCCAGGTGCTCGCGCACGGTCCGCTCGGAGTCGCCCACATATGTCAGCCGCGGGACGGTGCCGTCGCTGTCCACCGAAGGGGTGAAGTGCTGTACCGCGGTGATGGTGAATCGTGACGCCGGAATCTGGCCGGCGATGTTGGTTTTCTCCGGGCCGACCAAGAGCGCACCGTCGTCATCCACGGAGGCGTACAGCGTCATGCGCGCCTTCTTGCGAAGCTCCCCCGTGGCGCCGTAACGGTCGCGAGGGTTGGAGGACGCGGTGCGGTTGGTGTGGGTGAGCAGCAGCACGGACGCGTCGGTGACGGTAGCGATTTCTTTCCACGGGTGCAGGGCTTGGCGCGCCTGCTGCGGGTCGCGGACTGACATCATCACCGGCACCGTGTCTAGCCAGGCATCGACAACGATGAGCGCGGGTTTGGTCGCGGCCGAGCGAATGAGATCGAGGTCGCGGGGAAATACGGGTGCGCCACTGCCGTCGCGCTCCGTGCAGATCACGTCGATCAGTTCCAGGTCCGCGCCGGCAACCTCGAGCCTGGGACGCACGGTGGTCGACCAGTCATCTTCGGTAAGCACCAGCGTGACCCGTGCCGGGTCGCGGGCGGGAATGCCGAACGCTGCCAGTTCGTGGCCGGTGGTTATCGCCGCTGCGATCCATACCCAGTGCAGGCTCTTGCCGATACCTTCGTCGCCGACTAACAACGTGATGGCTGACCGCGGAATACGGCCGCGCGCCAACCACCTTGGCTGTTCTGCCGGGCGCAATTCGGTGGCCTTCCACAGCCGCGGCCGAGGATCGCCGCGCTCGACGACGACGAGGTCGTCGAGGCCGTGCCCGGCGGCGTAGTGGTCGGCGAAGTCCTTGCCCACCGCCGCCTCAGCGACCGTGACGCTGCGAGCGATATCGCCGAGCAGCTTGGTGATGTCTGCGGCATGCCGGACCCCGGGCTTGTCGGTGTCGCGGACGATGACCACGTCTCTACCGGCCAGCGGTGACCAGTCGAACCTGCCGGCCTTGCCCGCCCCCATCGCTGAGCACACCGCGACCCCGCCAGCGGCTTCCACGGCGTGAACGTCTTTCTCACCCTCCACGACGTACACCGTGTGCGCGCCGTTGAGCCTGTCCTGGTGGAACAGCGCGCTGCCCCCGGTGTTGCCTGATTGCTTGAATTGCTTTGTGGGGCTGCGGTGTACACGCCGCCCATCGGGATATTGGTAGACGTTGCCTTTTGGGTCGTCGAACAGATCCGCCATCGTCAGCCCGAGGGAATGCATCACCTGTTCGGTGTGACAGCCGGCGAAGCAGTGCATGAGGGTTTGACCGTCGATGGCAGTTACGCTGAGCGATGGGTGGCCGTCGTCGTGGGCTGGGCATTGTGCGAGTGCTCGGGATCCGCGATCGTTGACCTGCTTACCAGCGTCGCGCAAGGCATCGATGAGGCGTCCATAGGCAGTCTGGGTCATTCGGCCACCGCCGCTTCACTGGCCTTGATCCGCGCCAGGCAGGGCATCCGACGTTTCCGCCGCCCTATGATGCCCGGCCGCAGAGCTGTTGGCGGCGCTGTGCAGCGGATTCCGACGTCGGCGCCACAGTCGGGGCATTCGACCATCAACGCGCCAGTCGCGGTGTAGGGGGTTATTTCGGTGGAGCCGGTGGTTTCCTCGTATCTCTCTGATTCGCGGGGTTCAGCGTCCACGGCGGCCTCCGCGGCGGAGGTGTTGTGCGCAGCGCCAGCCAAAGCCGCGGCGCACCGCCGCCGGCGTCTTCAGGGCGCGTTGGCAGCGTCGGCAACGCGGCAGCTCGCACGGGTTAGACTGTGGATGGTGTCGTTTGGTGAGGGCCGGTCCGTTGGCAGCGGACCGGTTTTCTATTGAAGTCATTCAGTCCGCCCACCCCACAAAGGGTTCGAAAGCCGCGTCCACTTCGTTCAAGTCGACGCGAATGACACGGGCGTTGATTCGGTAGCCCCGAATTTTGCCTTTCGCGATCCATTCGCGGAAGGTACGCAGGCAAACCCCGGCATACTCCGCGCCTTCATTCATTGACGCCCAACGGCGTTGCGCTGCCTGCTGTTCAACGACTTTGGGGTGGCGCCGGGCGGTGCGATTAAGAGTTGGCGTGTCAGCCATAGATACCACTCCGAAAGATGTGAGTGGCTTGCTACGAAGACGTTTCGAGTTGTCCAGGTAGCAAGCCGCTGTGGGCTTCTGGGTACTCGGTACGCCTTGGCAGGACTGACAACCGTGAAACTGACGGAAGTGCGTCGAACTGCCTTGACAGGCTCAGGAAGCAGTTTCCGAAAGCTGCTCTAGTTGTACCACAAGAATCCGAAAGGGTGTTCGATCGTCATTTGTCGGCGAGTCGCGACAGCAGTTTGGCAATCTGCCTGTCGCGCCCTTGGGCGGCGTGCTGGTAACGCATCGCCGCGGCCGGGGTCGAATGGCCAAGGCGGGCCATCAATTCCGCGAGTGTTGCGCCGGTCGCTGCGGCCAGCACCGCACCGGAGTGTCGCAAGTCGTGCCAGCGCAGGTCGTCTCGCTTGGCTTCCGAGCGAGCTTTGTAGAAGTGTCGGTAGAGGCTGGCCGGCGCGAGGTGGCCGCCGTGGGCGGCCGGGAAGAGCAGGGAGTCGCGTCCGTCTTGAACGTGAGTTGCCAGGTGCGCGTTGATGGCCGGGAGTAGGTGCGGCGGAATTTCGACGTCGCGGCGGCCGGCGTCACTTTTCGGCGTTGTCACGGAAAAGCCGGTTTCTGTGCGGACGACTGCGCGCTCTACGCGCACGACGCCATAGGGGTCAGATTCGGAATCCGACCCTTCCTTGGGTTCGACGATGATGATGTCTCGGCGGCGCAGCTCGGTCAGCTCACCGAACCGCAGCGCACACCAGGCGGCGAGCAGCACCATCGCCTGATACTGCGCAGGCATCTCTGCCGTGATCGTTGCGATTTCGTCAAGTGACGCCGGTCGGATCTTGTGGACGCGGCGCGCGCTGCCGGCGCCGCGGATGACGCACGGATTGGTCTTGATCTTGCCGTCGCTGAGAGCGGTCCCCATGATCGTTCGCAGTAATCCGTAGGCGTGGGCTCGTAGGGTTGGCGTGCCCCTGGTGCTCATTTCGGCGTGCCAGGCTCGGACGTCGTCGACCGTGATGGCGCCGATCGGCCGGCCGCCGAGGTCGGGCAGCACATGCTCGTCGAGCAGCTTGCGGTAGTGCTCGCGCGTCCGCGATTTCAGATCACGATGGGTGAGCCAGGTGTCGGCGTAGCTCGTGAGGGTGAGGTGTGTCTGCGCGGCGTGCGCTTCCGGCGGCTGCCACGACTTGGCAATGATCTCGGCCTGCCGCAGCGACAGCCAGCCGCGGGCATCCTTCTCCGTCAGGAACGTCTTGTCCGCTTTGTAGCGGCGTCCGTCCGGTCCGAAGTACATCGCGCGATACCGGCCGCTGGGCAGCTTGTGGGCGGTACCGAACGCGCCGCGCTTCTGTGGTTTGCGGCCTTCGCCTCGAACCAACGTGAACTCCCTGCGGGTCCGTGAACTCTTTGTGAGCTAACGAAACTGTATCAAGTGCGCTACAACTTTCCGGAAGTATCCGTTACACTGAGCAGTGTCTGAGCAGGTGACACGCTTGTTCTGGCTGGTCAAATGCCCACGCTAGCAAACTACTTGAACTGGTTCAATCCCAGTATCGCGCACCAGGTTTGACCTGCGGTTTATCCCCAAAGCGCGGCCGACACAGCGTTGATCACCTGAAGGACGCCCGTAAGCATCTGCTGCGGTAGAGCTGCATCGCCGGCCCCGTTTCGACCCTCACCCGCAGCATCCGCATGTACCCGCGCATCCACAGCTGCGCGAGCAACTGAGATTGGCCGGCATACGGGTTGCGGTCGCCGGGCTCAGCGAGTGAACCCTGATACAGGGCGAATATGTACTCCGCGCGCTTCGACACCCTGCCAAGCATGCAGGCGTGGGCACCTAGAACGTCGGACCCACGCCGTCGGGGTGGACCAGGACGGAATCACCCGGCGGCGGCCACGCGGCACACGCCGAACGCGTCAGTTCCCATTCCGCTCATCCGGGCACAGTTCCGACACCGCCGCAGAGAACAGCTCCACGTTCTGCGCGTCCGTCAGCACCACTCCCCCGATATGAGGATTGTTCGCTTCCAGAATCGCCGACTTGGGGACGCCGTTGCCGAGGTCCACACAGGTCGCCCGGCCCAGTTGGAGTGCTTTTTCGTCGGTCAGCGGCATCTCCGCGGCGTGCACCCGGTCCAGAAAGCTCACGTCGTCGGCGTGCGCTGTGGCCTGCGCGGGCAAACAGCACAGTGCCGCGACGATCATGGCAACCCTGAACACGGTCATGGCTTGATTGTGTGACGACCGGGTCACCGGTTCAAGCCATCCCGCATCTGTGATTCGCCGGAGCAACCGATCGCAGCAGCCCGGTCGCCGTACACATTCTCGACGGCGACCCGGCACCCGCCGAGACGTGCGGTGTATCCCCAATCTGCCTGCAGGGCCTATGATTTCGCGTCGATGCGCCTAGAGTGCGGCGCGGACCCGAGGTCTCAGGCCGGCACCCCGGCCTTGATCTTCGCGTCCTGCTTGCGCGCGAGTTCGAGGAGGAAGTCCTGTACGTCGCCGATCGTGAATTCAAATTTCGCTGCTGCCAAAGGATTCGATGACCTTCACAAGTTCGCCGGGGGCCTCCCAGTTCAGCGCGTGCCCGGCACCTGGCACGGTAACCAGCCGCGCTTGCGGAATGCCGTCAGCCAGTCGGCGTGAGTGATTCGGCGGCGTGGTGCGGTCGGCCGAGCCGACCATCACGACGGTGGGCACCGTAATCTCCCCCAGCCGCGGGTAGCGGTCCTCGCGGGAGAATCCTTCACGATCGCTACGTGCGGCCCGTGCTGGTCGACGTGCTCCTGGAATCCCTCGACGAACACCTTGGCCATCGCCGGCGAGGGACGGGTGCCGCACTGCGCGGCCCCGAACAGCACCCCGACCGTCTTGATTCTGATCAACCGCTGCATGACACCCCACTCCAGCAGCGGGATCTGCAGCTTGTTCTGCGGCGCCCCGTCCAGCACACGGCCCGCCCAGGTGGCGAACAACACCAGCCCGCGCAACCGCGGAGCCAGGCCGGCGTGCTCCAGTAAGGCGCGGATCGCAACGAACCCGCCCATCGAATGCCCGACGAGGACAGCGCTGCGAACGTCGAAATGCTCCAGCACCGCGGCAATGTCGGCCGCCATCACTTCCGATCCGATGCCGTCTGCACCCAGCGTGGACCATCCATGACCGCGCTGATCGAAGCCAATGACACGAAATCCCTTGGCCAGCAGTTCATCCCAGACGACGTTCCATTCGGACAGGTTGACGCTGTAACCGTGTACGAGGACCACGGTGGGCCCCTGTCCGGCGGACAAGGCGCGCAGCAGTGTCCCGTCCGGGCGCGATATCAGCACCTCTTCGCCCTGCGGTTCGGCCAGAAGTTGTTCGCGCGTAAGCGGATCCGGGTTTTGTCTGATCCATGCAACCAGCGCTTGTAAACCACCCCAACCGGCCAGGCCGGCCAGCGCCGTACCCGCAGCCCACCTTTTACTCACGCCACCTCCGAATCCGACCACCGCCTACGGTATCGACTTCGGAGTGCAGGTCCCGATCGGCACACCGGGCAGCGCGTAACGCCTTACTCCTCGGCGGAGGTCTGATCGCCTTTCGGCTTCGGGTCACCCGTGCCGGAACCACTTTCGGGTTCGTCGACCGATGCGGCCTGCGGCGGTTGCTTGTCGCCTTCCGGCGGCGGCTGTTCAGCAGTAGTCACAATTGTCAGCTACCCCGCCCCACGATGCGCGAAACGCCGTCGCCGTGCAGGATGGCGTCCGTGGTTACCCTGCTGATCGTGGTCGTGGCGGGGCTCGTCGGGCTCTGCTTCATCGCCGCCGTGCTCGTGCTGCTGGTCCGGCTGACGGACTCGTCGAAGTCGCAGTCCTACGTCCCGCAGGGGTGGCAACCGATGACGACGGCTGCCCCTGGCTGGTATCCCGACACCACGGACCCGAATGTGCTGCGCTACTTCGACG
>NZ_JCALCN010000022.1:0-79438 GCF_059812345.1 Mycobacterium sp. NGS59 | reverse complement strand
AGCTGGGACACGAGAGGGTCTCACACGCCTGCGTGGCCGTTACCCGATCGTGTTCTGCGAATGTGACAGACCGCACATTACGGTCAGGTAAACTCGCTGAACCGGAGGGCGGCAACGGAGCCGCGGCCAAGGGGGGAGCGGCGATGAGTGCTCGAAAGTCCAGTGCGCTGGCCGAACTGATGCCACCGGGCCGCGCCATGACGGTCCGCGCCGCCGACGGAACCCCCTTGCACGCCCAAGTATTCGGTCCGCCGGACGGCTACCCGATCGTCCTGACGCACGGCTTCGTCTGCGCCATTCGCGCCTGGGCTTTCCAGATCGCCGATCTGGCAGGCGAATACCGGGTGATCGCCTTCGACCACCGTGGACACGGTCGCAGCGGCCTGCCGCGCCGCGGCGGTTACAGCCTCAAACACCTTGCGTCGGACCTGGATTGCGTGTTGGAGGCGACGCTGGCCCCGCACGAGCGCGCGTTGATCGCCGGGCACTCGATGGGCGGGATGACCATCCAAGCCTGGTCGCAGCGTTACCGCCACAAGGTCGCTCGACGCGCCGACGCCGTCGCGCTGATCAACACGGCCAGCGGTGACCTGCTGCGCCAGATCAAGCTGCTGTCGGTACCGCGGGGACTGTCCCCGGTCCGCGTGATCGCCGGTAGAACGCTGATCAACGCCATCGGCGGGTTGCCGCTGCCCAGCGCGGTCCGGATACCCAGCCAATACATGGTCGCGCTGATGGCGACCGGGGCCGAGGCGGACCCCGGCGTCGTCGAGTTGGTCTACGAGTTGTTCGCCCAGACGTTGCCCGCCGGGCGCGGCGGCTGCGCGCGGATGCTCATCGACGAGATGGGTTCGCGCCACCTGAGCCTGGACGGGCTCACGGTGCCGACGCTGGTCATCGGCAGCAAGCGCGACCGGCTGACACCGATCAGCCAGTCGCGCAAGATCGCCGGCGCCGCCCCCAACGTAGTGGGTCTCGTCGAGCTGCCCGGCGGGCACTGCTCGATGCTGGAACAGCCCGAAGCGGTGAATCAGCAGCTGCGCGGGCTCGCCGAGTCGGTGCGGGCCCGGCACGACCGGATCCGTCTGATCAGCTCATAGCAGCGCGGCCACCTCGGCGGCCGCACGCCGCCCGGACCGCACGGCTCCGTCGAAATAGCCGGTCCATTCGTCGGCCGTCTCGGTGCCCGCCCAGTGGATCGGGCCGACGGGCTTGCGCAGCACTCGACCGTACTTCGTCCAGGATCCCGGCGGCACCGCCGCGGTAGGGCCGCCCGGTGCGAATTCCTCGGTCCCCCAACGGAAATCGGTGTAGTCGATGGGTGTCAGAGCTTCGTCGCCGTACAGCGAGGCGAAGCACCGCAGCGCATCACCGCGACGCTGCTCGAAGGTGAGCGAGTCGAACGCGCGCGGGTCGACGAAGCCCAACAGGATGCCGGGCCCGTCTTGCGGGCTGACATCGAAGGTGATGAACACCGGGCCCTTGTCGAGCAGCGCCGAACCGGAAAATCCCCTGGCCCGCCAGAACGGCGTCTCGTAGGCCGCATACGCCTTGCTGAGTCGGCCCTGCGGCCAATGCTCGGCGAGCTCGGTGTATTCGGGGGGCAGCGGGGGAGTGAATTCGATCGCGGCGCGATGGGCGGGTGGGATCGCGACGATGACGAACCCTGCCTCGGCCTGACCCTGGTCGCTGGTGACGGTCACACCCGAGCCGTGCCGTTCGATGCGCCGCACCGGTGCGTCCAGCACCACTCGATCGCCGAGTTCGGCGGCCGCCCGGTCGGCGATCTGCTGCGTGCCGCCGGGGATGAGGTCCTGCTGTGCGCCGTTTTCGGTGTCCAGCAGTCGGTTCAGGCCGCCGGCCGCGCGTACGTACCGGGCCGCGTGCAGCATGGATACGTCGTCGGGTTCACAGCCCCAGGTGACCCGGGTCATGATCGCCATCAGATCCTGCGAGGATTCGGTGGCACGTACCGCGCGTAGCCACTGACCGAGGGACACACTGTCCAACTGCCCGGCCTGTCTTGCCGTCCACGGCGACGTGACGGGAACCGTGCGGGAGATCCGCTCGAACTGCCATTGCAGGCGGGCGATATCGAGCAGGCCGATCAGCGAGAGCCGGGGAATGGTTCCGCTGTATGCGCGCGCCGCGCCGCGCCAGTGGATCACGTTGTTGCCGTCGTGATAGGTCGGCACCGTCGGCAGCCCGAGTTCGTCGATCAACGCCAGCACGGCATCCTGGGTGGGGCCGACGAACGAACCGCCCCGGTCGATCGGCAGTCCCGCGACCGTGCCGGTGAACGAGCGGCCCCCGACGCGGTCTCGGCCCTCCAACACCAGCACGTCGTGCCCCTGCCGGGTCAGCTCGCGGCCTGCGGTCAACCCGGCGAAGCCGGCGCCCACCACGACAACGTCGACATTCCACGCCGGGTTCGTCACGTCTGTCAGTGAACCGCACGTCAGGGAGCGACCGTCAACCAGTCGGCGAATCCCGACGGGTCGTGGCGGCCCAGTGCCCCGTGCTCGTACAGACCCCAACCTTCCACCGGGTCCGCGTCGCCCTCCCGGCATACCGCGCGCCCCACGTGGTCGATGACGCCGAATCCGGACCGCCCGATGATGGCCGCGTCGGTCATGTCGTAGGTCAGGCGCTCGACGAACTTCTCGCCCTTCCAGGTGCCGTGCAGCCAGTCCGAGTCGCCGCCGTACCCGCCGCCGACGTGAATCGGCACCGGCAGTTTGGACTCGACGTCGAAATGGACGGGGGTGCCGTCGCAGGCGGTGGCGTCGATGGTCGCCCCGGTCGGGATGCGGGTGCCGGAACGGTAGTGGATCTTGACCCGCGGCCAGCCCAGCTGCTCGACCCGTCCGTCGCGCCAGACCCGGGTGCAGTCGTTGAGCGAGCGGAACCCGTTCGGCTCCTCCTGGATGATCAGCACGATCGCGAAGTCCTCGAACGCCATCGGGACATAGAGCCACCACATGCCCTCGAACGGCGGGTCGGCCGGCCGGCCGGCCGGCTCGGCCTCCCCGATCGGGCGGATACCCCAGGACCGGTCGCGGCTGCCGATCCAGGTCGCCGGGTCGACATCGATGGTTTCGCCGTCGATCGCCAGGTGCCCGCTCCAGCTGCCCAGCTGCGCGAACCGTTGGGCATGCAGCGTCACCCGGTTACCGGTCCGCAGGATGTGTGGCTGCTCCTGCACGACGTCGAACAGGCCTTCCCAGGTGAGATCGGCTGCGACGCCTTCTGTTTCGTCGAGCACGATCCGAATCTTGCGTAGCGGCTCGATGACCTCGACCCGGTAGCCGTTGACGTGCTGGTGCAGCCGGTCCTGATCGATGGCGTCCGAAACGTGCACCGCGGTTTGAGTGTCGCCGCGGCGGACGAGCAGGAAGGCGTCCTTGACCCCGAGGTTGGGGTAGTAGCCGATGCCGGTGATCACGAAGATATCGCCGGTGCGGTCGTGGGCGTTGAAGTAGGAACGGTCGTAGAAGTTGCGGTCCGAGGAGCCCGGCCACGCGATCGGCTGCGGGACCTGGTGTACCGGGTATTCGTCGAGTGGGCCGAGCATTATTGCTCCTCTCCGATAAGGCGTTTCATCAAACCGGCGTGATAGAACAGCGACTCCACCTCGTCGGGTTTCTCGGTTTCGCCGAAGTGAATGCGCCGCGCTCCGGTGCGCATGAAGACGCAGGCCCACATGATGCCGCAATACACGTAGAACCACTGCAGGTCGTCGAGTTGCACGCCGGTGAGCCCTCGATAGGTGTCGCGCACGTCTTCCTCGCGCATCACCTGCGGCAGTCCCGGCAGCGTCGCCAACCCGGCAAGTTCCTCGAACACCTTGTGCGCGAATATCATCCACGCCACGTCGAGTTCACGTGGACCCAACGTCACCATTTCCCAGTCCAGCACCGCCACCGGGGCGAAGTCGCGGTACAGCACGTTGCCCACCCGGGCGTCCCCCCACAGCAGGACGGGCTCGCGCTGGTCGGCTCCGGCGGGCCAATTGGCTTGCAGCCATTGGAGACTGCGCTCCACCAACGGCGAACGCCCGATGTCGGGGACGGCGAAGTCGTACCAGGACTTGACCCAGTTGAAATGCCTGCGCAGCGCGGTGTCACCGGTCAGTCCCTCGGCGAGGAAACCAAATGTCTTCTCCGCGTCGGGGATCGAGTGCAGGGTCGCCAGAATCCCTACCGACGCGTCCTGCAGCTTCCGTTGTTGCTCGACCGGCGCGTCGGCGAACCAGTTCCCGCCGAACGTATACGGCATCACATCGGGCGGGACCACGCCCTCGACGTAATCCATCAGAAAGAACGGCGCACCGAGCACCTCGCCGGTGTTCTCGATCCAGCGCACCTGCGGGACCGGCACGTCGGTCAGCTCGCCGACTTGGCGAATGACCTCGAATTGGTGATCGAGGCGATAGGTCGGAAACACCGGAACGTCTTCGTTGGTGGGGGCGACCCGGGCCACTAGCTTCTGTTCCTGCCCGTCCCAGCGGGCGGTCAGGATGATCGTCTCCGATGACATTCCGGTGGAGTCGACGCCGCTTTCTACGGTTATCTCCGGTGCCGTGGGCAATTTCGTCGACAGCCACTGCGACAGCAGCTGCGGAACGGTCGTGGTGTCGCGGCTCGAGCGTTGCATGCGGCCGACATCTTCGACCGCCGGTTCATTGGCCACGGAATGCTTCCTTCGCGAGATAATTACGATACGGTAGGTAGCGTTATGAAAGCAGACGTGCCATCCCTTGACAAGGCCTCCGGCGCCGGCCGGCCGCGGGATCCGCGCATCGACTCGGCCATCTTGGCGGCGACGTCGGAACTGCTTGTGCAGATCGGATATTCGAACCTGAGCCTGGCCGCGGTCGCCGAGCGGGCCGGGACCACCAAGTCGGCACTCTATCGGCGGTGGTCGAGTAAAGCCGAGTTGGTTCACGAGGCCGCCTTCCCGGTCGCGCCGACAGCGTTGGAAACCCCGGCCGGCGACTTCGCCGCCGACATCCGGATGATGATCGAGGCGACGCGCGACATTTTCACGACTCCTGTCGTGCGCGCCGCATTGCCGGGACTTCTTGCGGACATGACCGCCGACCCGTCGTTGAACGCCCGCGTGATGGCACGTTTCGCCGGCCTGTTCGACGCGGTCCGGGTCCGGCTGCGTGAGGCGGTTGAGCGTGGAGAGGCGCACCCGGACGTCGAACCGGGCCGTCTCATCGAGTTGATAGGGGGAGCCACGATGCTGCGAATGTTGTTGTACCCCGAACTCGACGACGCCTGGGTGGACCAGACGACCGCCATCGTCGTGCACGGAGTCAACAGGTGACGGCGATCGTCACGGGCGCCAGCCGCGGGCTGGGCCGGGCGATAGCCGTGGCCCTGGCGGCCGACGGCGCTGCGGTGGCCGTCGTCGGTCGCACCGAGGAGGTCTGGGACGAGCGCCTGCCCGGAACGATCGGCGAGACGGTCGCCGAGATCGAGTCGTCCGGCGGCCGTGCGGTGGCCGTGCGCGCCGACCTGACCGACCGCGACGATGTCGCCCGCCTGGTCTCCGAGGCGCGGGAAGCCTTGGGGCCCATCACCACGCTGGTCAACAACGCGGCCTTCACCGCACCGGGGCGACCGGGTGCGCAGCGTCGCGCCAAAGCACCCAACACCAAGCCCGACTGGCCGGGCTTCGTCAGTGTCCCGTTGGCGGCCTATCGCCGGCACTTCGAGATCTCGATCTTTGCGGCGTACGAACTGATGCAATTGGTCAGCCCGGACATGATCAACGCCGGCGGCGGCTCGATCGTCAACATCACCTCGATCGCGTCGCGGCTGCCCGGCGATGGCCCCTATTCCGACCGCGGCGTCGGAGTGCTCCCTGGATACGGCGGGTCCAAGGCTGCGCTCGAACACCTGACCCAGTGTGCGGCTTTCGACCTCGCCGACTACAACATCGCGGTCAACGCGCTGGCGCCGTCCAAACCGATCATGACCCCCGGCCTGTCCTACTACGCGCGCGACTTCGACGACGTCAGCTCGGCTGACGAATTCGCCCAGGCCGCAGTGCAATTGACGCATGTCGACCCGCGCGTGATCACCGGACGCACCATCGGTCACCACCAGGTGCTCGACGGCAGCTTCACCCCGTTCAAGGTCTGACGTGTTAGGCGGCATGTCGGTCGATCAGTGTGACGGTGATGGCGGCTTCGATTTCGCTGCAGGCTGCGAGCCACCGCGGCCGGGATCGGCCCATAGCCGTCCAGGTGCGCCGCCGCGGCGCCGTCGCCGAGCAATGTCTCGGCGGACATCACCAGGTTGACGGCGACCGGGGCCGGTACCTCGGCAGGACTTCCGGTGACGCGCTCCATGAGAGTGTCGGCCATGACCTGACCTCGGGACCGGCCGTCGAAGGTGGTGTCGGCGGCGCGGCGCAGTGCGGCATAGACCCCGACGCCCTTGGCGACCGGCAAGAGAGCGCTGACGCAGACCATGGTGTCGGGTGCGGGCCGGATCGTCACGGTGCGGTCGGCCTCGGCGTTTGCGGCGCGGTCGACCACCGCACGCGGGTCGAGCCGATAGGCGATGGCTTTGGCCGCCGCCACTATCTTCCGATCACCCAGACCGTCCAAACCGGCCTGATCGGAGCACATTTCGCGGTCCAGGGTGCGCCGCTCCTCGACGTCCAGGCAGGCTGATTCGCGCACGATCAGAGTGGCCCGCCACTCCGAGAGCGCCCCAGCCTCCAGGGCGGCCAGGGTATGGGGCATTTCGTGCACCAACGCGTTGGCAAAACCCAGATGCCGGCTGCCCCGGGCCGGTGAGTCGTGGCGAGCCAGCGCGATCTCGCTGGCCAGCCCGCGGCCCTGTTTGCGGGCAGGTACACCGGCGGCGGCCTCGGCGCTGCGGCGACACGTCGCCAGCGCGGCGGTGAGGCGGGCCTGTTCGGCGGCCGCAGCGCTCTTGCCGAGTTCAAGCGCAGTGATCCGCGCGATCAACTCGGCCTCCAAGACCTGCTGGTCGCCATCGCTTAAACCCGGTGCTTCGAACATATGTTCGACTATACCACCGATGTCTGCGACCGGCACCCCACCAAAAACTCTGGTCGGCGACCGCTCTGGACCCCGGCGTCTCGTCGCGGTTAGCCTTCGGGCTATGGGGCGAGTCGACAAGCCCACGGGACGCGTCCTCACGGTGATCGCCCTGCTGATCGTGGTCGCCGCGGCACTGCGCGGATACCTGCCCGCCCAGCACGGAACGCGACTGAAGGAAGCCGGCGGAAGTCCCGCGGCGCTGATGTTCCTCGCGGCGGCAATCGCAGCCACGCTCGGCCTGCTGGCGTTCTCGATCATCGCCCGCCTGCGCGACCCGCGCACCGCCGCACCCAGCACCGTCGACCTGTCGGAAATGCTGGGCAAGGACACCGCCCGGCCCAGTTGGCGAATAGTGCTGATCGCACTCGCGGTGATCGTGGCCTGGTTAGTGCTCGCGATCGTGCTTTCCCGCCTCTTCACCCCGCCCGATGTGGGACTGGAAGTGACGCAACCGAAGAATGTCCCGACGACGGGCAGTCCGGGCACCAACCCGCCGGTCAAGCAACATCCACAGCACAAGAACAGCGGCGACATGCTCGGCATCCTGCTTGCGACCGTGCCGGTGCTGCTGATGTTGTTCGTCGGCAGTGCGGTCGCTTCCCGACGGCGAGGAGTCGCACCGGTTGACACCGTCCGCGACGGCGACGCCGCCGAACCCCGGCCGCCGGAGAATGCCTCCGAAACATTGTTGCGCGCAGCAGAAGTCGGACTGGCCGAGATGGCAGATCTCAGCCGCGAACCACGCGAAGCGATCATCGCCTGCTACGCGGCAATGGAACGCGAATTGGCCAACGTGCCCGGCGCAGTCCCCCAGGAGTTCGACACTCCGACCGAAGTGCTGGCTCGTGCCGTCGAACACCATGCGCTGCGTGCCGACAACGCGATGCAACTGGTGAACCTGTTCGAGGAAGCGCGGTTCAGTCCGCACGTGATGGACGAAGGGCACCGTGGGACCGCGGTCCGGCTACTGGAGTTGGTGCTTGACGAGATAACACCCCGATCGGGTCTGCGGGCATGAAAAGGCTTGTGCTAACCGGCGTTTTACTCATCCTGGGAATCGAGGCACTCGCCCTGATCGTGCGCGATCGTGGTTTCGTGCTCGCCGCGACGGGAATTGGCGCGGCCTTGGTCCTGCTCAACATCCGCAGGGTCCTCGGCCACCCGAACGAGCCTGTCGCCGAACCGGACTCCGACGATCCCGGGGACGGGCTGCGCCGCTGGTTGTCCAACACCGAGACGACGATCCGCTGGTCAGAGTCCACCCGCGCAGACTGGGACCGCCACCTGCGCCCGATGCTCGCCCGTCGCTACCAAATGGCCACCGGCCAACGACACGCCAAGGATCCCACGGCGTATAACGCAACCGGCGAGATGCTGTTCGGCCCGCAGCTTTGGGAATGGGTCGATCCCAACAACGTCGGGAATGCCGACAGCCACCGACAATCGGGACCCGGTCGCGAGGCGCTCGAAGAGATCCTGCGAAGGTTGGAGCAAGTATGACGATGCCCGCAGCGACAACCACTGCCAATTGCGAGGCGGTACTCGACGAGATCGAACGCGTCGTGGTAGGCAAACGGCCGGCGTTGACGCTCATCTTGACCGCGGTCCTGGCGGGCGGTCACGTCCTGATCGAAGACCTACCCGGGCTGGGCAAGACGTTGATCGCGCGTTCGTTCGCCTCGGCGCTGGGGCTGGAGTTCACCCGCGTGCAGTTCACCCCGGATCTGCTGCCGGCCGACCTGCTCGGCTCGACCATCTACGACATGCAGTCCGGCCGTTTCGATTTCCGCCGCGGACCGATCTTCACCAACCTGCTGCTCGCCGACGAGATCAACCGCACCCCGCCCAAGACGCAGGCCGCCCTGCTCGAGGCGATGGCCGAGGGGCAGGTCAGCATCGACGGCCAAACCCACCGGCTGCCCACGCCGTTCATCGTCCTGGCCACCGACAATCCGATCGAGTACGAAGGCACCTATCCGTTGCCGGAAGCGCAACTGGACCGGTTCTCGATCCGGCTGGAACTGCGTTACCTCTCCGAGCAGGACGAGGCGGCGATGCTGCGCCGACGGCTGGATCGCGGTTCGGCGCAGCCGACGGTGAACCAAGTGGTCGACGCACACGATCTGCTGGCGATGCGCGAATCGGTCGAGCAGGTCACGGTGCACGAGGACGTTCTGCGCTACGTCGTCTCGCTGGCCACCGCGACCCGGCACCACCCGCAGGTTTCCGTCGGGGCCAGCCCGCGTGCCGAACTGGACCTGGTACAACTCGCCCGCGCCCGTGCGCTGCTGCTCGGTCGCGACTACGTGATCCCCGAAGACGTCAAGGCTCTCGCCACCGCCGCTGTCGCACACCGCATCACGCTGCGTCCGGAGATGTGGGTGCGCAAGATCCAGGGCGCTGACGTGGTAGGCGAACTACTGCGGCGGTTGCCGGTTCCGCGGGCCAACGGTGGATCGGTGTGATCCAGACTCGGGAAGTCGAGTTGCGCTGGCGTGCTTCGCAATTGACCCTTGCGATCGCCACCGGCGCCGGAGTGGCGCTGGCGGTCGCCGTGATCAGCGGGCGCTGGCAGTTGATCGCTTTCGTCGCACCGCTGCTCGGGGTGCTGTGCTCGCTGGGTTGGCAGCGGCCGGCCCCGAACGTGCAGGTACACGCGGACCCGGATACCCAACGGTGCTTCGAGGGTGAAGACGCAAAGATAACGGTCTGGAGCACAACGGATTCCGAGGACGCGGTCACAGCCCTGACGGTATCGGCGCTACCTGGCATGCAACTCGATGTGGTGGATGGCGGCCAGGGAAAATCGGTGACCGCGGTCACCCATCGGTGGGGGCGCTATCCGATCACGGTTCGCGTGGACGTGGTGGCGCGCGGTGGTCTGGTGCGGGGGACCGGGACCGCTGACGTCTCCGCCGTCATCGTCTTCCCGCTGACACCGCCGCAATCGACATCGATTCCGCAGACCGAGCTGCTCGATCGGTTGGGTGCCCATCTCACCCGCCATGTCGGTCCGGGCGTCGAATACGCCGACATCCGCCCTTACGTTCCCGGAGATCAACTGCGCGCGGTGAATTGGGCGGTCAGCGCACGCCGGGGCCGACTGCATGTCACGCAACGGCTGACCGACCGCGCGGCTGACGTGGTAGTGCTCATCGACACGTATCGCCAGCCGGCGGGACCCGCGACCGAGGCCACCGAGCGCGTGGTGCGCGGCGCCGCCCAAGTGGTGCAGACGGCGCTGCGTAACGGAGACCGGGCCGGGATCGTCGCGCTGGGCGGCAATCGCCCGCGCTGGCTGGGCGCCGACATCGGGCAACGGCAGTTCTACCGGGTGCTGGATACCGTGCTCGGTGCCGGTGAGCAGTTCGACAACGCCACGGGCACATTGGCGCCCCGCGCCGCCGTCCCGGCGGGTGCGATCGTGTTCGCGTTCTCCACCCTGCTCGACACCGAATTCGCTTTGGCGCTCATCGATCTGCGCCGGCGCGGTCATGTGGTGGTGGCCGTGGACGTCCTCGACGGCTCACCGTTCGAAGGTGAACTCGATCCGCTGGTGGACAAGATGTGGACGTTGCAACGTTCGGCGATGTACCGCGACATGGCCACCGTTGGTGTGGATGTGCTGTCCTGGCCCGGGGATCGCTCGCTGGAACAGTCCTTGGGCGGGCTGCCCGACCGCCGCCGCCGGATCCGGCGTCAACTGCAGGGCAGGCACTGAAGATGCCGTCGCGCGCACAGAGCATTGTTTCCGCGGCGTTCGGCTTGCTGATGGTGGGATTGGCTGCCGCCGGCTCGCACGGACCGGTGCTGGTGTTGGCGGCGACGGCGGTGCTGGCAGTGGGAGCGGGAACGATAAATCGCTCGGCCGCAACGATTTCCGTGCTGCTGACGGTAGCGGTCATCGTCGGCGCCGATACCCCGCAGGTATTCGCCGCGCTGTCCGGGCTGTGTGCGGCGGGTTACCTGCTGAGCCGTCATCTGGCCACATCGCCGGCGACGCTCGTCGGTGCAGTCGGGTTCACCTTCGTCGGCTTGGTCGCGACGTCGTTTCCGCTGCAACTGCCGTGGTTGCCGCTATTGGCTCCGCTCGCGGTTTTGGCGATCTACGTGGTGGCTACCCGGCCATTTCTGAATTGAGACCGGCCGGGGGCAGGATGTTGGCGCCAGACAGGCGGCGCCGATGTTCAGCCAGCGCCGGTGCTCCGGCACCTCATGCGGAGTAATTTGCTAGCCGCCTTTTCCCGCTCCAGCTCCTGTTTGGACACACCGCTGGTATCAAATAATTGCAATTACAAAGGTTCTAGTACGCTCCACCGCGGAACAAAAGGCGGTCGCCCACAACCGAACATCAACTTCAAGGGTCCGGTTCGTTTGACGCCGGTCAGGCGGCAGGCATTGTGCACTCGTCCATGAAGCGAAGCGGTGTGGACGTACCCGCACGACGAGATTCCATTGATTCGCGTGCGGAAACAATTTGCCGAATTCCCGATATCCCGCCTTCGACTTTCCTAGAGTCTTCATGGTGTTCGCGTTGACCGCGATCACTTCGCTCGCCTGCTGCATTCGCCCGTTGAAGGGGGACATCGGTCATGAGTTTCTTCGTATTGCCGCCGGAGATCAATTCGTTGCGGATTTTCGCCGGTGCGGGATCCGCGCCGATGTTGGAGGCCGCAGCGGCCTGGAACGGCTTGGCTGAGGAGTTGGCAACGGCGGCACAATCTTTCGCGTCGGTGACCTCGAGTCTGGCTGGACAGGCGTGGCAGGGTGCGGCGGCGGCGCAGATGGCTGCCGCGGCGGCTCCGTACGCGAGTTGGCTCTCCGCGGCGGCGGCACGAGCGGTGGGAGCGGCCGGTTCGGCCCAGGCCGTGGTGAGCGCATTCGAGGCCGCGCAGGCGGCGACCGTGCATCCATTGGCGGTGTCGGCGAACCGAAATGCGTTCGTGCAGTTGGTGGTCTCGAACCTATTCGGCCAGAATGCGCCGGCAATCGCGGCCGCCGAGAGCATCTACGAGGAGTTCTGGGCCGCCGACGTCGCGGCGATGGTGGGCTACTACAGCGGAGCGGCTGCGGCGGCGTCGCAGTTGGCTTCGTGGGTAACGAGCTTGCCGGCTCTGGGTCAGGTCGCATCCGGAGCCGCAGCCGCGGTGGCGGCGGCGATTCCGGCGATCAACACGGGCTTGGGCAACATCGGTACGTGGAACCTTGGCGGGGGCAACCTGGGCGACTTCAACCTGGGGAACGGCAACTTCGGCAGTGTCAACCTGGGTAGCGGAAACACTGGCAACCTGAACTTCGGCGGCGGAAACTTCGGTTCGTACAACTTCGGTTTCGGAAACAACGGTTACATCAACCTGGGCCTCGGAAATATTGGCCAGTCCAACCTCGGTTTTGGAAATAACGGTTTCGGCAACATTTTCGGCTTCGGGAACTCCGGTAACGGCAATATCCTTGGCGGGAACCTCGGTAGCACGAATTACGGTAGCGGGAATTTGGGTTCCTTCAACCTGGGTAGCGGCAACCTGGGATTCAACAATATCGGGTTCGGCAACAACGGAAACCTGAACTTCGGCTTCGGCAACAACGGAAACAACAACATCGGCTTCGGGCTCACCGGCGACAACCTGATCGGCATCGGCGCGCTCAACTCGGGTCTCGCCAACTTCGGGTTCGGGAACTCGGGCAACAACAATGTCGGCTTCTTCAATTCTGGTGACGGCAACTTCGGCTTCTTCAACTCAGGTGACGGCAACTTCGGCATCGGCAACTCGGGAAACATCAATACCGGCTTCTGGAATGCGGGCAGCTTAAACACCAGTTTCGGCAATGCCGGCTTCCAAAACTTCGGTCCGGGTAACGCGGGTGACTTCAACATGGGTCTCGGTAATGCCGGCGGTGGAAACGTGGGACTCGGCAACGCGGGATCATCGAATACCGGCATGTTCAACACCGGTAACGCAAATACGGGCAGCGCCAACTCGGGCTACTTCAACACCGGGTATGGCAATTCAGGTTGGACCAATACCGGGTTGCTCAACTCGGGCGACCTGAACACCGGCCTAGGTAGCTCGATCACGCCGGCGGGCGTCACTTCGTCCGGCTTCGGCAACACCGGAACTGGAACCTCAGGCTTCTACAACAGCGGTGATCTTTCGTCTGGCTTCCAGAACGTCGGTGCCAGCAACAACTCCGGGTTCCATAACTTCGGTGACGGCAACGTCGGCATCAACAATGCGGGCACCAACAATGTCGGTTTCTTCAACACTGGCTCGGCCTCGAGCGGCATCCTGATTTCCGGTACCGGAGGTTCGGGTGTCGGCCACGCCGGCAGCTTCAGCAGCGGCCTGTCGAACTGGGGCAACGGCAGCGCCGGAGCCTTCAACCGCGGCGACGGCCAGGCGGGGATCTTCGGTCCGGCCAGTACGCCCGCGTTCCTGCTCGACCTGGGACCGCTGGCCCCGATCGTCAGTGCAGTGTCCGCACCGGCCGCATTCGGGCTGCCCGCCATCAACACCGGCCTGGGCAATTTCGGCGACTGGAACCTCGGTGGTGGCAACATCGGCAACTTCAACCTGGGCAGCGGGAACTTCGGCAATGTCAACCTCGGTAGCGGCAACATCGGCAACCTGAACCTGGGCAGCGGCAACTTCGGCTACTTCAACCTGGGCAGCGGCAATATCGGTCACACGAATTTCGGCAGCGGCAATAGTTTCGGCATCTTCAACTTGGGCAGCGGTAACTCCTTCGGTGACGGCAACTTCGGCATGGGTAACCGTTTCGGAAGCAACAACCTGGGCAGCGGCAACTCCGGCTCCTCCAACTTCGGCAACGGCAACCTCGGCGGTTCCAACCTCGGCAGCGGCAATCTCGGCTTCGGCAATGTCGGATTCGGAAACAACGGAAACTTCAACTTCGGTTTCGGCAATTTCGGCGATAACAACATCGGCATAGGGCTCACCGGTAATAACCAGTTCGGTATCGGTGCTTTGAACACGGGGCTCGGCAACCTCGGCTTCGGAAACTCGGGCAACAACAACATCGGCTTCTTCAACTCCGGTGACGGCAACTTCGGGTTCTTCAACTCCGGCAACGGCAACACCGGTTTCGGCAACGCGGGCGACGTCAACACCGGCTTCTGGAACGGTGGCTCGGTCAACACCGGCGTCGGCAACGGGGGCAGCTACAACTTCGGTGTCGGCAATGGTGGCAACCAGAACATGGGCATCGGAAACGGCGGCCATTACAACGCAGGCTCGGGCAACTCCGGCACCAGCAACACCGGCGACTTCAACGCCGGCGGAAACGCCGGACTCGGCGGCGGCGGCAACACCGGCTCGTTCAACTCGGGCAGCCTCAACACCGGCTACGGCAACGCGGGCAACCTCAATACCGGTCTGTTCAATGCCGGCGACGTCAACACCGCCATCGGCAGTAACCTGAACCAGCCCGGAACGACCTCCGGGTTCGGCAATACCGGCACCGGCAGTTCGGGATTCTTCAACACCGGTGACAACGTGACCGGATTCCAGAACGCCAACGGGATCGCCGCATTGCCGTCGTCCGGGTTCATGAACGCCGGCACCGCGCTGGTCGGGTATTTCAACACAGGTACTTACAACGTCGGTTTCACCAACAGCGGCGACAACAACACCGGTATCAACCTGTCGGGCCTCACGTTCAGTTCCGGCATCGGAAATTCCGGTTCGCTCTCATCGGGATTCTTCAACCTGGGCCAAGACAGCTCCGGGGTCGGCAACCGCGGCGACAACCAAGCGGGATTCTTCGGTCAGCCGTAGTCAGTTGCGCTGCGCCGCAACGAATATCACGAAAGCCCGGAAATTCGCCGACGTGCACCCTAGAGTCTGTGGGTACAGGCCGTGGGGGCGATCGCCCGAGCTCACGAGTTCAGGTGATCGGGGTCCGGCCTGGCCTACGTGAATCAGTGCAGCAACTGGCCCGCCTGCGCGGCCAGGTCGAGCACCGGCTGCGGGAAGACGCCCAAGGCGACGGTCACCAGAGCACATGCCGCGATGGCGATCTTGCTCAGAATGCCGGGCTCCGCGACCTGAGGAGTGTGGTCGGTCGGCTCGGTGAAGAACATCGACACGATGACCCGCACGTAGAAGTAGGCGGCCACGCCGCTGGAGATGACACCGATGATCACCAACGGCACAGCGCCACCCTCGGCGGCCGCCCGGAACACCGCGAACTTGCTGATGAACCCGCTTGTCAACGGGATGCCGGCGAACGCCAGCAGGAACATCGAAAGCATCACGCCCACAATGGGACTGCGTTGACCGAGGCCGGCCCAGTTGGCGAGCGAAGCGTCCTCCACCCCGTCGGCGTCCCGGATCAGCCCGACGATCGCGAACGCACCGACCGTGCTGAAACTGTAGGCAACCAGATAGAACAACGTCGCCGACAGGCCGGCGGAGTTGTCGGCGATCACACCGGTGAGGATGAAACCCACGTGTGCGACCGAGGAATAGGCCAGCATCCGCTTGACGTCGGTCTGGTTCACCGCGGTGACGGTGCCGACGGCCATGGTCAGGATCGAGATGCCCCACAGCACCGGCCGCCAGTCGGCGTGCAGCGGCGGCAACGCGACGTACACGACCCGCACCAGCGCGCCGAACGCGGCAACCTTGGTGGCCGCCGCCATGAACCCGGTGATCGGGGTGGGGGCGCCCTGGTACACGTCGGGAATCCAGGAATGGAACGGGACGGCACCGACCTTGAACAGCAGGCCCACCGCCAACAGCGCGACGCCGGCCAACGCCATCGTCGTATCGCTCTGCGCGGCAAGCGAATCGCGGATACCGGTCAGGGTCAGCGTGCCCGTGGCCCCGTACAGCAACGCCACCCCGTAGAGGAAGAACGCCGACGAGAACGCCCCGAGCAGGAAGTATTTCAGCGCCGATTCCTGGGACAGCAGCCGGCGGTGCCGGGCCAACCCGCACATCAGGTACAGCGGCAGCGACAACACTTCCAGCGCGACGAACATCGTCAGCAGGTCGTTGGAGGCGGGGAACACCATCATGCCGCCGACCGACAGCATTGCCAGGGGGAACAGCTCGGTCTGCGCGGCCCCGGCCCGCTCCGCTTCGCGTTCGGTGTCGCTGCCGGGAACCGACGATGCCTGCGGGGTAAAGGAATCCAGCCCGGCGGCCACCGCGACCTTGGTTCTGGATGCGACGTGCGCGCTGCGTTCGGCCATGAAGATGACCGCCAACACCGCGACCAACAGCACGGTGCCTTGCAGGAACAGTGCCGGTCGATCGACGGCGATCGAGTCGACCACCGCACTGAGGCCGGACGCGGGGATCGACCTGGCCACCGCGACGACGGCGACGAGAGCCGCGACGAGCCCGCCGAGGGTGAGCGCCACCTGGGCGCCGTAGCGGATGCGCCGTGGCAGGAACGCCTCTATCAACACACCGGCGATCGCCACACCGAAGACGATGAACATCGGTGACAGCAGGAAGTATTCGACGTGCGGGGCCTTGATCATCGGTGCGGTCCTTCGGCTCGCCGGGTTGCGCCGGTCATGGGCACGGTGGGCGCGGGATCATGCTGGCCGATGGTGCGCATGGTGTTGTCGACGGCGGGGTTGACGACGTCCAGTACCGGCTTGGGGTAGACCCCGAGCACCAGTAGCAGGGCGATAAGCGGTGCGACGACGATCATTTCGCGGCCCGCCAGGTCGCGGATCTTGTCGTTGCCCGCGGCCACCGGACCGGTCATCACCCGCTGATACAGCCACAGCATGTAGATGGCCGCCAGCACCAACGCTGTCACGCCGAACGCCGCGGCCAGCCAGTAACGGTTGAAAGTGCCCAGCAGGACCAGGAATTCGCTGACGAACGGCGCCAGGCCGGGTAGCGAGAGGGTGGCCATGCAGGACACCAGGAACGTGCCCGCCAGGATCGGGGCCACCTTCTGCACGCCGCCGTAGTCGGCGATCAATCGGCTGCCGCGACGGGAGACCAGGAAGCCGGCGATCAGGAACACCGCCGCGGTGGAGATGCCGTGGTTGAGCATGTAGAGCGTGGACCCGCTCTGGCCTTGGCTGGTCATCACGAAGATGCCGGCGATGATGAACCCGAAGTGTGAGATCGAGGTGTAGGCGATCAGGCGCATCATGTCGGTCTGACCGATCGCCGCGATGGCGCCGTAGATCACCCCGATGATGGCCAGCGTCACGATCACCGGCCGGAAATATGTTGAGGCGTCCGGGAACAACTGCAGGCAGTAGCGCAGCATTCCGAAGGTGCCGACCTTGTCCATCACCGCCGTGATCAACACCGCGGTCGCCGGGGTCGACTCGACCGCGGCGTCGGGCAGCCAGCGGTGGAACGGCCACAGCGGCGCCTTGACCGCGAACGCGAACATGAATCCCAGGAACAGCGCCTTGAAGACCGCGGGGTCGACGTTGCTGTAGCGGCCCCACTGCACGCCGGTGACGATCTCGCGGAAGTCGAAGGTGCCGCCGCCCCCGTGCTGCGCGGTCACGATGTACAACCCGATCACCGCGGCCAGCATGATCAGCCCGCCGAACAGGTTGTACAGCAAGAACTTCACCGCGGCGCGGGAGCGTCCGGCGCCCTGGCCGAACCCGCCGATCAGGAAGTACATCGGGATGAGCATCGCCTCGAAGAAGACGTAGAACAGCAACACGTCCAGCGCCACCACCGAGATCAGCACCATCGATTCGATGGCCAATGTCAGCGCGGCGTAGGCGTGCACGCCGCGCGGGCTGTCACCCCCGTCATTCCAGCCCGCGATCAGCAGCAGCGGAATCAGCACCGTGGTCAGCAGCACCAGGATCAGCGCGATGCCGTCCACACCCAAGGTGTAGCCGGCGCCGAAAGCCGGTATCCACTCATGTGATTCGACGAACTGGTAGGTCTTGCCGCCCGGCTCGAAACCGATCACGACGACGAGCGACAGCGCCAGCGTCGCAATGCTGACCACCAAACCCGTCCACTTGGCCAGCCGCCGCAGACCCGGGGGGAGCAGGATGATCAGCACCGAACCGGCCAGCGGCAGCAGCCACAGTGCGCTCAGCCAAGGAAAGTTCACCACAGGTTCACCGCCAACAACGCTCCGGCCAACACGGCCGCGCCCAACAGCATCGACAACGCGTAGTTACGGGCGAAGCCGGTTTGCATGCCGCGCAGGCGATTCGACGTTCGGCCCACCAACGCGGCCAGCGCGTTGACCGACCCGTCCACACCGGCATTGTCGACGGCGACCGTCGCGTGCGTCAGTTGCGCACCGGGGCGCATGAAGACCTCCTCGTTGAAGGCGTCGCCGTAACCGTCGGCCCGCGCGGCCGTCGTCAACACCGACACCTGAGCCGGAGCCACCCGCGGGATCTCGGCCTTGCCGCCGTACCTCCGGTAAGCCACCGCGATGCCGACCACCACGACACCGAGGGCCAGTGATGTGCTGACCCAAGCCGGTATCGCGTGCCCGGCCTCTTCGTGCGCGCCGACCACCGGCTCGAGCCAGTGCTTGAGCGTGCCGCCGATGGCGAACAAGGCGCCGGAGAACACCGAACCGAACGCCAGCAGGATCATCGGCCCCGTCATCAACGCCGGCGCTTCGTGCGGGTGCGACCCAGGCGCCCAACGCTTCTTGCCGAAGAAGGTCATCAGCATCACCCGCGTCATGTAGAACGCGGTGATGCCGGCGCCCAGCAGGGCCGCCCCGCCGAGGACATAACCGCGGACGCCACCGGAACCCAGCGCGGCCTCGATAATCGCGTCCTTGGAGAAGAAGCCCGCGAACGGCGGCACACCGATGATGGCCAGGTATCCGAGCCCGAAGGTGATGAACGTGACCGGGAGAGCCGAACGCAGCGCGCCGTAGCGACGCATGTCCTGCTCTTCGTGCATGGCGTGAATGATGGAGCCGGATCCGAGGAACAGCCCGGCCTTGAAGAAGCCGTGGGTGAGCAGGTGCATGATCGCGAACGCGTAACCCGCCGGGCCGAGGCCGGCGGCCAGCACCATGTAGCCGATCTGGCTCATCGTCGACGCGGCCAGGGCACGC
The DNA here is from genome assembly GCF_059812345.1 of Mycobacterium sp. NGS59. Lineage (NCBI taxonomy): Bacteria > Bacillati > Actinomycetota > Actinomycetes > Mycobacteriales > Mycobacteriaceae > Mycobacterium > Mycobacterium sp. NGS59. The sequence continues at coordinate 60,294 of NZ_JCALCN010000022.1, read as the reverse complement.
TTGATGTCGTCCTTGGCGCAGCCGATGAATGCGCCCAGCATCAGGGTGACGGCGCCGACGATGACGACGGCGAGTTGCGCGCCGGGAGCCAGGTTGAACACCGGGTTGGACCGCACGATCAGGTAGACACCGGCGGTCACCATGGTGGCGGCGTGGATCAGCGCCGACACCGGGGTGGGGCCTTCCATCGCGTCGCCCAGCCAGGCCTGCAGCGGAACCTGGGCGGATTTGGCGCAGGCACCCAGCAGCAACAGCAACCCCATCGCGTTCAGCACCCCGGTGCTAGCCGAGTGAGCGTCGGCGAACACGCCGCTGTAGGACACCGTGCCGAAGGTGGCGAACATCAAGAACATGGCCAGCGCCAGGCCGGCATCCCCGACCCGGTTCATCACGAACGCCTTCTTGGCCGCCGTGGCCGCCGACGGCTTGTGGTACCAGAAGCCGATCAGCAGATACGACGCCAGGCCGACGCCTTCCCAGCCGACGTAGAGCAACATGTAGTTGTCCGCCACCACCAGCAGCAGCATCGAAGCCAGGAACAGGTTGAGGTAGCCGAAGAATCTGCGACGATCGGGATCTTCGGCCATGTAGGCGACCGAATAGATGTGGATCAGCGATCCGACGCCGGAGATCAGCAGTACGAAACACATTGACAGCTGGTCGATCTGCAGCCCGAAGTCGACTTGCAGACCACCCACGGGAATCCAGCTGAACACGGTCTGGTGGATGGTGCGGTCTTCGGCGGCACGACCCAGCAGGTCGGTCAGCAGCGCCACGCCGACACCGAACGAGGAAAGCGCGGCCAGGGTGCCCAGCCAATGTCCCCAGGCGTCGGTGCGCCTACCGCCGAACAGCAGAATGGTGGCACCTGCCAGGGGGAGCGCCACCAGCAGCCAGGTGTAGTGAATCATCTTGGCGTGTCAGCCTTTGAGTAGATTCGCGTCGTCGACCGACGCCGATTTGCGGGCACGGAAAATCGTCATGATGATGGCCAGGCCGATCACCACCTCGCACGCGGCGACCACCATCGTGAAGAACGCGATCATCTGCCCGTCCAGCTTGCCGTGCATGCGCGCGAAGGTGACGAACGCGAGATTGACCGCGTTGAGCATCAGCTCGACGCACATGAACATGACGATCGCGTTGCGCCGCAGCAGCACACCGGAAGCCCCGATGGTGAACAGCAGTGCCGAAAGGTAAAGGTAGTTGGCCGGATTCACGATCGGGTTCCCTTGACGGATTCGGGGGACGGGGTTTCGAGTCCGTCGGCACCGCGAGTGCGCAGGATCTTCGAGACCGACAACTCCGAGTAGGAGCCGTCGGGTAGCAGCGCGGCCACGTCGACGGCGTTGTGCCGCGCGTAGACGCCCGGGTTGGGCAGCGGAGTCGCGCGCCCGCCGGGACGGAAGCGTTCCTCGGCGAGTTCGCGCTGGGTCTTGCGGCGCTCGAACCGCTCACGGTGCGCCAGGATCATGGCCCCGACCGCGGCGGTGATCAACAGCGCGCTGGTGAGCTCGAACGCCCACAGGTAGCGGGAAAAGATCAGTGCGGCAAGGCCTTCGACGTTGCCGCCGGAATTTGCGGCGCTCAGACCGGAAAAGCCGCCGGTCGCCACGTTGCCGATCGCCGCGATCAGCAGGACGCCGAATCCGACGCCGGTCGCCACGCCGGCGATCCGCTGTCCGCGCAGTGTCTCCTTCAGCGACTCGGCTGAGTCGACGCCGATCAGCATCAGCACGAACAGGAACAACATCATCACCGCGCCGGTGTACACCACGACTTGAACGACGCCGAGGAACAGCGCGTCCTGGGCGATGTAGAACACCGCCAGGATGAGCATCGTCATCGCCAGATACATCGCCGAGTACACGGCGTTGACGGCCAGCACCACGCCGAGCGCGCCGATCAACGCCACGGTGCCCAGCACCCAGAACATCACCGCTTCGCCGGTGGAGGTGCGAACAAGCGCGTCGGCCGCCAGATAGCTGATCACCGGGCATCCCCGACTTCCTGGTTCTGCCGCAGACCGTTCGCGGTCACGTTGCCCAGGTAGTAGTCCTTGTCGGTGGCGCCTTCGGTCCTGGGATGCGGCGGGGCCAGCATGTCCTGCAACAGCGGGGCCAGCAGGCGGTCTTTCTCGTAGATCAGGTCGGCGCGATTGTCGTCGGCCAGCTCGTAGTCGTTGGTCATGGTCAGCGCCCGGGTGGGGCAGGCTTCGATGCACAGGCCGCAGCCGATGCACCGCAGATAGTTGATCTGATACACCCGCCCGTAGCGTTCACCCGGCGAGAACCGCGCCTCCTCGGTGTTGTCGGCCCCCTCGACGTAGATCGCGTCGGCAGGGCAGGACCAGGCGCACAACTCGCAGCCGATGCATTTCTCCAGCCCGTCGGGATAGCGGTTGAGCTGATGACGTCCGTGGTAGCGCGGCGCGACCGGGCCGGGCTTCTCCGGGTATTCCTCGGTGATGTTCTTCTTGAACATCGAGGTGAACGTCACCTTGAATCCGGCCAGGGCGTCCAGAATTTTAGCCACGTGCCGTCTCCTTGCTCGCACCAACTGGCTGTTCGAGTTTCTTCAAGGGCAGCGGCGGAACGGGGAACGCCGGTTCGGCCGGGCTCTCGTCGAGTTCCCTGCGGCGCCGCCGCTCTCGTGCCCGCGGACTGGGCGCGCTGAACGGCTTACGCAGCGTCAGCAGCAACACCACCCCGACGACCAGGCTGCTGACCACGAGCAGCGTGGTCCAATGCTCGAATCCCTGATTACGCGACCAGCGGATGACGGCTGCGATCATGATCCAGCCCAGCGAAACCGGGATCAGCAGCTTCCAGCCCAGCGCCATGAACTGGTCGTACCGGAATCGGGGCAGCGTGGCCCGCAGCCAGAAGTAGATGAACAGGAACAACCACACCTTGCCGGTGAACCACAGCAGTGGCCACCAACCGTGGTTGGCCCCGTCCCAGAGATTGATCGGCCACGGGGCGTGCCAGCCGCCCAGGAACATGGTGGCGGCCAGCGCAGAGACCGTCGTCATGTTCACGTACTCGGCGAGCATGAAGATCGCGAACTTCAGCGACGAATACTCGGTGTGGAAACCCGCGACGAGTTCACCCTCGGCTTCGGGCAGGTCGAAAGGCGCCCGGTTGGTCTCGCCCACCATCGAGATCAGGTAGGTCAAAAACGACGGCAGCAGCAGAAAGATGTACCAGACCCGGTCCTGGGCGGCGACGATCTGTGACGTCGACATGGTGCCGGCGAACAGGAACACCGCCGCGAAGGACAACCCCATCGCCACCTCGTAGGAGATGACCTGGGCGGTCGAGCGAACACCACCGAGCAGGGGATAGGTCGAACCCGACGCCCAACCGCCCAGCACGATCCCGTACACACCGATCGCCGACAGGCCCAGGATGAACAGCACAGCGACCGGAAGATCCGTCAGCTGCAACGGAGTCCAGTGGCCGAAGACCGACACCTCGGGACCCATCGGAATGAAAGCGAACGCGGTGAACGCCGGAATCGCCGAGATGGCCGGTGCCGCGAAATACACGAACCAGTCGATGCCCTTGGGGGTGATGCTTTCCTTCAGTGCCAGCTTGACGCCGTCGGCCAGGCTCTGCAGCGTGCCCCACGGTCCCGCCCGGTTCGGCCCGGGCCGCAACTGCATATAACCCAGGATCTTGCGTTCCAGCAGGATGCCCACCAGCACCGTCAACACCAGGTACGCGAAGATGAAAAGCGCCTTGCCCAGCACCAGCCACCAGGTGTCGTGTCCGAAGGCGCCCAGTCCGGTCATTCTCCCGCTCCGATCTTGACGACGCTGCCGATCGTCACGCCCAGCTCTCGGTGCACCGCCGAACCGGGTGAGTTCAGTGGCAGCCACACCACCCGGTCGGGCATGTCGGTGATGTTGAGCGGCAACGTGATCGAGCCGCGCGCGGTACTGACGGTGACGGATTCGCCGGCGGCGGCACCGATCTCGGCCGCGGTGGCCGGCGACAACCGAACCGCGGGTTTGCGCGCGGTTCCGGCCAGATGCGGCTCGCCGTCTTGGCCTCGACCGGCGTCCAGCAGCAACCGCCAACCGGTCAGCACCGCTTCCCCCGCGTCGGGTTGTGCGGGTTCGCCGGCCTCGACGCGCGGCGCGGCGGCGTGCTTACCGTCCCAGCTGCCCAGTGCCGCCAGTTCTTCGCGGGCCGACTCGACGCTGGCGCAGCCGAGGTAGATGCCCATCTCGTCGGCCAGGGTGTCGAGCACCCGGTGGTCGGATTGCCCGGCCTGCAGGGTAGTGCCGCGGAAGACGGGTTCGAAGCCGCGGTAGCGACCTTCCCAGTTGACGAATGCGCCGGCTTTCTGCGTGGTGGGCGCGACCGGGAACACCACGTCGGCCCGCTCGGTGACCTCGCTGTGCCGCAATTCGAGGCTGACGACGAACGGCGCCGCGTCGAGTGCGTTCAAAACCGCGGCCGGGTCGGCGAAGTCGCCGGGTTCGATGCCGCCGACGAGCAGGGCGCCCAGTGTCCCGTCGGACGCGGCCGCCAGGATGCCGTCGACGTCGCGCCCTGGGGTGGAAGGCAATTCGTCCACATGCCAGGCAGCGCGGACCTGGTCGCGGGCGGCGTCGTCGGCGACGGGACGCCCTCCGGGCAGCAGTCCGGGCAGGGCTCCGGCTTCCAGCGCCCCGCGTTCCCCGGCGCGCCGCGGCACCCAGGCCAGCCGCGCGCCGGTGGCGTCGGCCAGTCGGGCCGCGGCAGACAATCCGCCGGGCACGGTGGCCAGACGTTCCCCGACCATGATGACCGCGCCGGGCGTGCTGAGCAGGTCACCCAACTCTCCGGTCGCCAGGCCGTCCAGCGCCTGCGGTTCGGCGCCCGGTGCGGTCTGCAGCAACCGGCCCGACATCTTCTTCAGCGACCGGGTGGCGAACGGTGCGATGGCGTACACGGGGACGTTGTTCTTGCGCGCACCCTTGCGCAGCCGCAGGAACACCGAGGGCGACTCGTCTTCGGGCTCGAATCCGACCAGCAGAACCACCGGCGCCGATTCCAGGTCGGAGAAGCTGACCGTGATCGGGCGCCCGGCGATGCGCGCTGTCAGGAAATCGGTCTCCTCGGCCGAGTAGGGCCGGGCGCGGAAGTCGATGTCGTTGGTATTCAATACAATTCGCGCGAACTTGGCATAGCCGTAGGCGTCCTCCCAGGTCACCCGTCCGCCGACCAGCACGCCGGTGTTACCGCGCGCGGCTTGCAGTCCCTGTACCGCCGCGACGATCGCGTGCGACCACGACGCCGGCACCAGCTCCCCGGAGGAGTCCCGGATCAGCGGCGTGGTGAGCACGTCGCGTTGCGTGGCGTAGGTGAAGGCCCAGCGGCCCTTGTCGCAGATCCATTCCTCATTGACCTCGGGGTCGTCGCCGGCCAGCCGGCGCATCACCTTGTTGCGGCGGTGGTCGGTGCGCTCGGCGCAGCCCCCCGCGCAGTGCTCGCACACGCTGGGGCTCGAGACCAGGTCGAACGGCCGGGCCCGGAACCGGTAGGAGGTCCCGGTCAGCGCGCCCACCGGGCAGATCTGCACGGTGTTGCCGGAGAAGTAGGAGTCGAACGGTTCGTTGGCGTAGATGCCGACCTGCTGCAGCGCGCCGCGCTCCTGCATGTCGATGAACGGGTCGCCGGCGATCTGGCTGGAGAACCGCGTGCAGCGCGCGCACAGGATGCAGCGTTCGCGGTCCAGCAGCACCTGGGAAGAGATGTTGATCGGTTTGGCGAAGGTACGTTTGGGGTCGGTGAACCGAGATTCCGCGCGGCCGTTGGACATTGCCTGGTTCTGCAGCGGGCACTCGCCGCCCTTGTCGCACATCGGGCAGTCCAGGGGATGGTTGATCAGCAGCAGTTCCATCACGCCGTGCTGGGCCTTGTCGGCGGCCGGCGAGGTCAGCTGGGTGCGCACCACCATGTCGTCGGTGCACACGGTGGTGCACGACGCCAGCGGTTTGCGCTGACCTTCCACCTCGACCAGGCACTGGCGGCACGCACCGACCGGGTCGAGCAGCGGGTGGTCGCAGAACCGGGGGATCTGGATGCCCATCAGCTCGGCGGCGCGAATCACCAAAGTGCCCTTGGGGACGCTGATTTCGACGTCATCGATGGTCAGGGACACCATCTCCGGCTGAGCCAGGCCGTCGCCGGTCTTGTTGGTCGCATCAGAGGTCGTGGTCATCGGGAGCTCATGCCTTTCCGTCCAGCGAGAGCATCGAGTCTCGGGGGTCGAACGGGCATCCGCCTCTTTCGACGTGTGCGACGTACTCGTCGCGGAAGTGCTGCAGCGACGACATCACCGGGCTGGCGGCGCCATCGCCCAACGCGCAGAACGACTTTCCCAAGATCGCGTCGGAGATATCGAGAAGTTTGTCGAGGTCTTCACGGGTGCCCTGCCCGTTTTCGAGCCTCGCGTAGATCTTGTCCAGCCAGAAGGTGCCCTCCCGGCACGGGGTGCACTTTCCGCACGACTCGTGCTTGTAGAACTCGGTCCAGCGCCGCACCGCCCTTACCACACAGGTGGTTTCGTCGAATATCTCCAGCGCCTTGGTGCCCAGCATCGAGCCCACCGCGCCGACACCTTCGTAATCCAATGGCACATCGAGGTGTTCGTCGGTGAGCAGCGGGGTGGACGAGCCGCCCGGCGTCCAGAATTTGAGCCGGTGCCCGGCGCGGACTCCGCCGGCATAGTCGAGCAGCTCACGCAGCGTGATGCCCAGCGGCGCCTCGTACTGCCCCGGGTTGGTCACATGGCCGGACAGCGAATACAGCGTGAAGCCAGGCGATTTCTCGCTGCCCATGGACCGGAACCAGTCGACACCGTTGAGGATGATGGCCGGGACACTGGCGATGGTCTCGACGTTGTTGATCACCGTCGGGCAACCGTAGAGGCCGGCGACGGCGGGAAAGGGCGGCCGCAGCCTCGGCTGGCCGCGGCGACCTTCCAGCGAGTCGAGCAGCGCGGTCTCCTCGCCGCAGATGTAGGCACCCGCACCGGCGTGCACCACCAGCTCCAGGTCGAAACCGGATCCGCCGATGTCGCGGCCCAGGTATCCGGCGGCGTAAGCCTCGGCCACCGCGTTCTGCAGGCGCCGCAACACCGGGACCACTTCGCCGCGCACGTAGATGAACGCGTGGCTGGCGCGGATCGCGTAGGAGGCGATGATGACACCCTCGATGAGCACGTGCGGGGTGGCCAGCATCAGCGGAATGTCTTTGCACGTACCGGGTTCGGACTCGTCGGCGTTCACCACCAGGTAGTGCGGCTTGGCGGCGGCACCGGTGTCGCCCTGCGGGATGAACGACCATTTGGTGCCGGTGGAGAAGCCGGCGCCGCCACGGCCGCGCAGCCCGGAGTCCTTGACCGTCCCGATCACGTCGTCGGGATCCATGGACAGGGCTTTCTTCATGGCTTTGTAGCCGTCATGACGTTCGTACGTCGCAAGCGAAAACGATTCGGGGTCATCCCAATACCGGCTGATGACCGGCGTCAGCGGAGTGGTCACGACTCGGCTCCCGGGGCCGCGGTCGCCTGCATGTCGTTCTCGCGCGCCACCCGCAGCCCGGCCAGGGTGGCCGCACCGGCGCCGCCCTGTCCTTCGTCGGGGCGTTCGTCGCGCAGGCCCGCCAGGATGCGCGAGGTCTCGCGGAACTTGCACAGCGGCGCCCCTCGGGTGGGCGCCACCGGCTCACCGGAGCGCAGCGAATCCACCAGCCCGCGCGCAGATTCGACGGTCTGGTTGTCGTAGAACTCCCAGTTGACCATCACCACCGGCGCGAAATCGCAGGCCGCGTTGCACTCGATGTGCTGCAGGGTGACCGATCCGTCGGAGGTGGTCTCGTCGTTGCCGATGCCCAGGTGTTCCTTGAGGTCCTCGAAGATCGCGTCGCCGCCCATCACGGCGCACAGCGTGTTGGTGCAGACACCGACCAGGTAGTCACCGGTGGGGCCGCGGCGGTACATCGTGTAGAAGCTGGCCACCGCGGAAACCTCGGCGCCGGTGAGGTCGAGTTGTCGCGCGCAGAACTCCAGCCCGGCCGGTGTCAGGTAGGAATCCTCGCCCTGCACCAGGTGCAGCAACGGCAGCAGCGCCGAACGCTGGTTGGGGTACTTGCCGATGATCTCCTTGGCTTCGAGCTCCAGCCGGGACTCGACCTCCGGCGGATACGACTGCGGCGCGCCTTCCACGACGAACTGGTTGGGTTCTTCGGGAGGCGGTCCGAGTCTGATGAAAACCCGTTCGCCACTGCCGGATACGTTGGGTTCGCTCAACGGTCCACTCCGCCCATAACCGGGTCGATGCTGGCGACGGCGGTGATCAGGTCCGCGACCATGCCGCCCTCACACATCGCCGCCACTGCCTGCAGGTTGGTGAAAGACGGGTCCCGGTAGTGCACCCGGTAGGGGCGGGTGCCGCCGTCGCTGACCATGTGCACGCCGAGTTCCCCGCGTGGTGACTCGACGGCCACGTAGACCTGGCCGGCGGGCACCCGGATGCCCTCGGTGACCAGCTTGAAATGGTGGATCAACGCTTCCATCGAACCGCCCATGATCTTGGCGATGTGCTCGGGTGAGTTGCCCATTCCGTCGGGGCCGACGTAAAGGTCTGCGGGCCAAGCGATCTTGCGGTCCTCGACCATGGTCGGGCCGGGCTTGAGCTTGTCCAGGCACTGTTCGACGATCTTGATCGACTCCCACATCTCTTTGACGCGAATGATGTAGCGCCCGTACGCATCACAGGTGTCGGCGGTGATGACGTCGAAGTCGTAGTCTTCGTAGCCGCAGTACGGCTCACTCTTGCGCAGGTCGTGCGGCAACCCGGTGGAACGCAGGATCGGGCCGGTGATACCGAGTGCCATGCACCCGGTCAGGTCCAGGTATCCGACATCCTCGGTGCGGGCTTTCCAGATCGCGTTCTCGTTGAGCAGGTCGCCCATTTCGCGCAGCGGTTGCCGGAGCTGCCGAAGCGCTTCGGCGATGTCGTCCACCCCGTTGGGCGGCAGATCCTGGGCCAGGCCGCCGGGACGGATGTAGGCGCTGTTCATCCGCAGCCCGGTGATCTGCTCGAACAGGGTGAGGATGATTTCGCGGCCCCGGAATCCGACGAACATCGGTGTCATGGCGCCCAGCTCCATGCCGCCGGTCGCCAACGCCACCAGGTGCGAGGAGATCCGGTTAAGTTCCATCATCATCACCCGGATGACATTGACCCGCTCCGGGATCTCGTCGGTGATGCCGAGGAGTTTCTCCACGCCCAGGCAGTAGGCCGTTTCGTTGAAAAACGGTGACAGGTAATCCATTCGGGTCACGAAGGTGACGCCCTGCGTCCAGTAGCGGTACTCGAGGTTCTTCTCGATCCCGGTGTGCAGGTAGCCGATTCCGCAGCGCGCCTCGGTGACCGTCTCGCCCTCGATCTCGAGGATCAGCCGCAACACCCCGTGGGTGGACGGATGCTGGGGACCCATGTTGACGACGATGCGTTCGCCGGGGTCCGCGTTACGGGCGGCGTCGACGACCTTGTCCCAGTCCTGCCCGCCGGCGACCACGAGCGTTTCGGTTGTGCTCATCAGTTGTAACCCCTGCGCTCGTCGGGCGGAGGTATCTGCGCGCCCTTGTACTCGACCGGGATTCCGCCTAGCGGGTAGTCCTTGCGCTGCGGATGCCCATGCCAGTCGTCGGGCATCTCGATGCGGGTCAGCGACGGATGTCCGTCGAAGATGATCCCGAAGAAGTCGTAGGTTTCGCGCTCGTGCCAGTCGTTGGTCGGGTAGACGTCGAACAGCGACGGGATGTGCGGATCACTGTCCGGCGCAGACACTTCCAGCCGCAGCCGCCGGTTGTGGGTGATCGACTTCAACGGGTAGACGGCGTGCAGTTCCCGCCCGGTCTCGTTCGGGTAGTGCACCCCGTTGACACCCAGACACAGTTCGAACCGCAACTCCGGTTCGTCGCGCAGCCGCCGGGCCACCTGCGGCAGCAGATCCCGGCGCACGTTCAGGGTCAGCTCGTCGCGGTAGACGACGACTTTCTCTATTGCGTCGTCGAACTCGATGCCGTCGCGTGCCAGGGCCTCGCCCAGTCGGTCGGCGATGTCGTCGAAGTAGCCACCGTACGGGCGGGGGGTGTCGCCGGGCAGGGCGATCTCGCGCACCAGCCGGCCGTATCCGGAGGTGTCACCGGTGCCGCGAACACCGAACATGCCGTGGCGAACGGCGATGACTTCCTGCCCGTCGGCCGGGAAATCCGTCTTCGGGGCGCCGGGCGTCAACGCCGCACCCTGCGGGTCTTTTTCCGGTGAGCTCATCGCAGCAGTCCGCGCATTTCGATGGTCGGGCGCGCCGACATGGCCGCCTCTTCGGCTTCGGCGATTGCGCGTTCCCGGTTGACGCCGAGCGGCATCTCCTGAATCTTCTCGTGCAGCTTCAGGATTGCGTACAACAGCATCTCGGGCCGCGGCGGGCACCCGGGCAGGTAGATGTCCACCGGCACGATGTGGTCGACGCCCTGGACCACCGCGTAGTTGTTGAACATTCCCCCCGACGAGGCGCACACGCCCATTGCCAGAACCCATTTGGGCTCGGCCATCTGGTCATAGATCTGCCTCAGCACCGGCGCCATCTTCTGGCTCACCCGTCCCGCGACGATCATCAGGTCGGCCTGGCGCGGCGTCGCGGAGAACCGTTCCATCCCGAACCGGGCGATGTCGAATCGGGGGCCGGCCGTCGCCATCATCTCGATCGCGCAGCAGGCCAGTCCGAACGTCGCCGGCCACAGCGAGTTCTTGCGGACATAGCCCGCCACCTTCTCGACTGTCGACAGCAGAATTCCGCCGGGCAGCTGTTCTTCCAGTCCCACTTTGCTACCTCAATCCCACGTCAGGCCGCCGCGGCGCCACACGTACGCATAGGCCACGAACACCGTCAGCATGAACACCACCATCTCGACCAGCGCGAAAGTCCCCAGCGAGTCGAAGCTGACCGCCCACGGATAGAGGAACACGATCTCGATGTCGAAGACGATGAACAACATCGCGGTCAGGTAGTACTTGATCGGAAACCGTTGACCGCTGGCGTTCGGACCGCCCGCGGAGGTGTCCGTCGGCTCGATCCCGCACTCGTAGGCCTCGAGCTTCGACCTGTTGAAGCGGGTCGGGCCGGTGATGCTGGCCAGGAATACCGAGCCGACGGCGAAGGCTGCGGCGATGGCCGCCAGCACCAGGATGGGTATGTAGACGTTCAACTCGCTCCACGATCCGTCGTATGGGCCGCCCGCGCAGCGGCCAGGGCGGTGGCTGGGCTGGTTGTGACGGACCGGGCATGTGGGCCATCACAGTGACCTTCAACATAGTCTCGCGACGGCCGAAGCTCGTGGCCGGGGTCAAGCTCTTGGACAAGTCATGGGCGACGGGCGGCCGAGGTGGGCGGCGTCGATACCGCGCCGCGTGGGCCCATGGCCCCGAAATGTGCCGCACGGTCCTGCCGACGCTCTTAACCAGGCAAAATATGGCCGATTCTTTCGACCGGCAGACTCGGCGGAGCGCTAGTTGTTACCCTTACCACTGGACTGCTGCGGGGTTCTTGCGGGTCAGCAGCAACCGCTGACGGCCGATCTGGAAGGACGAAAACTGTGACCTTTCCCACGTTGCCGCCGGAGATCAACTCCTTGCGAATGTTCCTCGGCGCGGGTAGCGGTCCCATGTTGCAGGCGGCTGCGGCCTGGGACGGACTGGCCGCGGAGCTGGCATCGGCCGCCGACTCCTTCGGCTCGGTGATCTCGAACCTGGCGGGACAGGCGTGGCAGGGCGCGGCATCTGCGGCGATGGCGGCTGCTGCGGCGCCGTACGCCGGTTGGTTGGCGGCGGCGTCCTCGCAATCGATGGGGGCCGCCAGCCAGGCGCGCACTGTCGTCAGTGCCTTCGAAGCGGCCCGCGCAGCCACCATTCACCCCAGTGCAGTGGAGCAGAACCGCAACGCGTTCGTGCAGCTGGTGATGTCGAATCTGTTCGGGCAGAACGCGCCGTTGATAATGATGGCCGAGAGCATCTACGAGGAGATGTGGGCTCAGGATGTGAGCGCGATGACGGGGTATTACGCCGGCGCCGCGGCGGCGGCCGCGCAGGTGGTGCCGTGGCAGACGGTTTTGCAGAGCTTCCCGGCGCTGACCGCTGGTCTGGCGGGCGGACTCAGCGCAGCCGCGCACGCGGGTTCGGGGACCGGCGCCGCGGCGGGCGCGGCCGGGGGCGCCCCGGCCGCTGCCGGACCGGTAGGCGCCGGCGGTGCCGCCGCGGCGGCGGGCGGCGGTGGCGGCGGGAGCGCTGCTGGGGGCGTCGGAAGCGCCGACGCGGGCCTGGCGCCGGCCAGCTACACCGCCGGTGACCCGTCGGCATACACCGGCGGCGGCGCGGCAGCACCCGCGGCCGCAACCAGTGCCGCGGCCACCGCCGCGAATACCGGAGTCGCGAGTCCGGGGTTTGCCGGCATGGGCATGATGCCGATGGCGATGGGCGGCCTCGCCATGGCCGGGTTGCTCGGCGACAGTCCGTCGGTGCCGGTTCTCGCCAAGTACGGAGACCCCGAAGAGTCCGAGAAGAAGGCCGTCGAGCAGACCTCGGAAGAAGTGTCGGCGGAGGCACCGGACGCCGCCGAAACGCCGGCGGCCGAGGTGCCGGCGATGACCGTGCTGCCGACGGCGGCACCTGGCATCGCCGCGCAGGCGGCCCCGGGCGCGGCACCGGCGCAAACCGCTCCCGCGACGGCATCCGGGATTCCGCAGTCGGGTCTACGCGCGGCGGCCAAGCCGGCCGGGGAAGCCGCGTCGCAGGACGAGGAAGCCGTCGAGAACGTGGCCACGTTGCGGCCGGCGATCGCCCCCGGTGAGTTTCACGCTCGGGCAGAAGAAGAGGAAGAAGCCCCGCGGGTTCAGCTCCGCGGCTAGTGCGTGAGCGCTCGCAGCAGGCTGAGCACCGTGCGACCCAGCACGATCGGGTCGAGGGGATGCGGCACCGCCGCCTCGGCGCGTGACCAGTTGGCCAACCACGCGTCGTCCGGCCGTCCGGTGAGGACCAGGATCGGCGGGCAGCTGGACAACTCGTCCTTCAGCTGCTTGGCGATACCCATACCGCCCGTCGGCGTCGCTTCCCCGTCGAGAATGGCGAGGTCGATGCCGCCTTCGTCCATCGTCCGGATCACCATCGGGCCGGTTGCGATCTCGACGTAGCTCAACTCGGGCAGGTCGGGGTGCAGCCGTTTACCCAGGGCTTGCATCACCTGCTCCCGGGTCTGGACGTTGTCGCTGTAGACGAGAATCTTCAGGGGGCTGCTGGAGTCGGGCACGGTCCAGATGGTAGATCACGCGATTCCGGCGGACCGCACGAAGACGGCTTCTGACGACACGGTGACGGTGTTGGCCATGACGCCGAGTTTGTTCCAGTCCACGTCGAAACGGGTCCGGTCGAGCTGGGTTTCACCGTGTATCCGCACTGACCCGTCGTCCAGCTCGGTGATCCGGACCGGCAACAGCACCGGCTCGCTGACGCCTTTGATGGTGAAATTCGTCTGCAGTTCGGCGGACTTCCCGGTCGTCGGTTGCAAGCCGGTGACCAGGATCGTGATGTGCGGGAAGCGCTGGGCGTCGAAGAAGTCGGCGGACAGCAGGTGCCGGTCCCGACGGCGGATGCCGGTGCGCAACGAGGCGACCACGATGGTGAGCCGGCCCGAAATGGTGCCTTCGTCGGTGAGGCGTCCGTCGCCGCTGATCTTGGTGAACTTGCCCTTGACGGGCAGCACGCCCCACATGTTCTTGATCTTGAATCCGACCGACGACCGGTCGGGTGCCAGGTTCCAGGGCCCGGTGGTCTCGGGATCGGTGAGCAGCGTCTCCAGCGTCGTCATCGTCGGTCCTCGTGCCGGTCCAGTAGCGGGGCGAGTTCCTCGGGGTTGAAGTACTCGTCGATACGGTTGATAAAACCGTTGTTGTCCAACTTGATCACGATGCAAACCCGCAGCGAGATCGACTGCCCGGCGTGCCCGCTGGCGCGCAGGATGTGCTGTTGGACGAATCCGGTGTCGAAGACCTGCCGATCGAGGATTTCGTAGCTGCGCTCGGTGGTGGCCGAGATGAACCAGTTGATCACCCGCAGCGCGCGGGCCTTGTCATCGCACTTTCTGGGGTCGCGGTGTCCGTCCGTCCGCCATACCGCGATGTCGTCGCTCCACATGTCGGCCACCTCGTCGCAGTCGCCGCGTTCGATGGCGGCGAACAGGCGATCGGCGGCCTCGAGAACGGCATGGCTCATGGGGCGGGCTCCTCTGGTGCGTCGTATCCGGGATGGGCGGCGGCCAGCCGATGGCGGACCAGGGTGCGTAGCACGGCGGTGACGTCTTGGGCGTGCTCGTCGAAGTCTCCGCGCCGGATGGCGGCGGTCAGGGCGGCTTCGTCCGGGAACCCCAAGTCCGTCAGCGCCGCCCGGACGTCGGATTCGTCGGGTTCGAGCAGTTCTCGTTCGACCATGCGCAACGCGTTGGCGGCCACCCGGGCGTGGAAGTTGACCGGTCCGCTGGTCGCCTCGCGGACCTCGGTCTCCAGGAATTCGGCGACGGCGGCGACGAGTTCGGCGGCCGTCGGCCGGCCGTGCAGACTCACGACGCTTCCTCGAGTAGGTCCAGCAGGTCCCACTCGTTCTCGCAGACGCGCCGGCCGATGGTGGCCAGTTCGACCGAGCGGGTCTGCCCGCTCAGATGCCGCTCGGCCTGGTAACGGCAGATGATCCCCCACCGCAGGGTGGCCAAGACCAGCCACCACCGGAACGTCGGGCGATCGACGGTCGAACCGGCGGCGTCCTCGTAGCTGCGCAGGAAACTTTCGATGCTGCCCAGCCCGCCCGCCGCGCGGCTGGGGGGCGCGCCGAACCGCCAGGCGCGCACACAGAACCAGGCCAGGTCTTCGTAGCTCTCTCCGGCGTGCACCAGCTCCCAGTCCAGCACGGCGGCCAGCTCGGATCCATCGACGATCAGGTTGCCCATCCGGAAATCGCCGTGCACCAGCACGGTGGGGGAAGGCGTCGACGGCCGGTTGGCTTCCAGCCAGCGGAACGCCCATTCGAAGGTGGCGGTGGTGTCACCCATCTCGTCGAGCCGTTCGCGCCACTGGCCGACGGGATCTTCCTCGGTGAGCCCGGGTATGTCGGGGTCGGCCCGGTGAATGGCGGCGATGGCCTGCGCGCACTGGTGCAACAGCCGCTGTGGGTCGCTGAGTTGCCGGTAGATGCGCCGAACGATGGTCTCGCCCTTGATCTCTTCGCAGATGAGGAACGGATTGCCCAGGGCGCCTACCGAATCATCGGCGATCAGCACGTGCGGAACCGGTGCGCCGGCGGCTCTGGCGGCGGCTTGGGTGCGGGCTTCCAGCTCCATGCCCGCGTGGACGTCATCGGGCGGGCCGCTGCGCAGGATCAGCGCGCGCCTCTCGGCGTCTGTGACGGCGTCGAACGCGTAGGTGGTGCGGCTGGCGCCGCCGGTGAGCACGCGCAGGTTCTCGACGGTCACCGGCTGGCCGGTTACCCCCGCCAACAGCGCGGCCAGGTCCTCGGCGAGGGTCATTTCTTGCCGAACTTGAACAGCCGCTGGGCGACTCGGCGGATCTGGATCTCCTCGGCGCCCTCGGTGATCCGGTAACGACGGTGATGGCGGTAGATGTGTTCGAGTTGTTCGTGGCGGCTGTAGCCGATGCCGCCGAGCACCTGCATGGCCCGGTCGGCGGCTTCGCACACCAGGCGGTTGGCGCGGTAGTTGGCCATCGACACCTTGTCGGAGACCTCCATGTGGTGGTTGTCGTCCAGCTGGGTGGCCGCGTAGTACACCAGCAGCCGCACCATCTGCGCTTCGGTCTGCAACTCCACCAGCGGCCACTGCACGGCCTGGTTCACTGCCAGCGGCTTGCCGAACACGATGCGTTCACCGGCGTAGGCCACCGCGCGGTCGATGCAGTACTGCGCGGCGCCCAGGCTGCTGGCCGCCTGCCGAATCCTGTTCTCGTGCAGGAAGGTCTGGCCCACTTCCAGGCCGCGGTCCACCTCGCCGAGCACCGCGTCGGCGGGCACCCGGACATCTTTGAGTTCCACCTCCGCGTGGTCGGTGGGCATGTTGAACGTCCACCAGTAGTACGGGATGGTGAAGCCGGGGGAGTCGCACGGCACCAGGAACGCGCTGATGCCACGGGCCTGTCCGGGCTCGCCCGAGGTGCGGGCGAACACCAGATCGTGGCTGGCGCGATGCACGCCGGTGTTGAATCGCTTGGCGCCGTTGATGACCCAGTCGTCGCCGTCCTTGACCGCGGTGGTCTCCAACCAGGTGGCGTCCGATCCGTGGCCGGGTTCGGTCAGTCCGAACGCCATCGAGCGCTCGCCGGTGATCAGCGCCTCGGTCCACTCCTGCTTCTGTGCGTCGGTGCCGAACCGGTCCATCATGATGACCTGCGGGAAGTTGCCGACGATCGACGACTCGTCCTGCAGGTCGTTGTGCAGCCCGAGACCCTTGTGCGCCAGGTGTTCCCGGATGAGGGCCATGTCGATGTTGCTGCCGTCGCGGCCACCGAACTGGGCGGGCAGGCCGTAGCGCAGCCAGCCTGCCCGGTCCGCGCGCCTGCGCATCTCGCCGAGCAGGTCCTCCCATTCGCGACGGGGGATGCCACCGTTGTCCCAGTCGGTGCGGGCGTTCTCCCGGCGATGGTCGAAGTACTGGATGTTCTCGCGTTCCAGCGGTTTGATCTCGGTCTCGATGAACTCGTCCATCTCCGCGAGCAGTCCCGGAAGATGTTCTGGCAGAGCGAAATCCACGTTGTTATCCTTACTTTCCGTACAGGGTTTTCTTCCAGATCCGCGACAGCAGGGCGATGGCGTCCTCGTCGGTGATCGTGACGCCGAGTCCTTTTCGGGGGTCTGGCTTGCCGACGAACACCGTGGTGAAGTTCTCGAACAGCAGGGCAATCGCCGCCGCGGTGTGTTCCGGGTTCAGTTCGGTGCCGTACCCCTGCTCCTGGGCGCGGTGGACCGATGCCGCCACGATGTCCATGCCGAACCGGCGGAAGTCGTTCTGCACCTTGGCAAACCGCTGCTGGGTCGCGGCCAGCTGGGCCACCGCGATCATGATGCCGATGTTCTGTTTGAACATGTTCCAGTAACCGGTGACGGTCGTGGTGAAGAACGTGTCGTCGTCGGGGGAGGAGGGCAGGTCGACGCTGGATCCCGATGGTTCGACGACGTCATGCAAAAACGACTCCGCCAGCGCGGCCAGCAGGTCTTCCTTGTCGGTGAAATACCGGTAGAACACCGCCGAGGACTTGCCCGCCGCCGAGGTGATGTCAGCCAGCGTGGTGCCGTGAAAACCGCGCTCGGCGAACAGCTTCCGGGCCGCCAGCTCGATAGCCTGACGGGTCTGTCGCCCCTTGGCGCTCACCAGCTCGGCGGGCATCAGCCGCGGATCCGGTCTCCGGCGCGCAACAGTGCGCTGGGCAGGTCATGCCCCACAGCCGATCTCGCAACCTCCGCCGCCGCGATCGCGGCCGCCAGGTCCACGTCGACCTCGAATCCGCTGTCGGTCAACAGGTACACCAGGTCCTCGGTCGCGATGTTGCCGGTGGCTCCCGGCGCGAACGGGCAGCCGCCCAGGCCGCCGACCGACGCGTCCAGGCGGGTGACGCCAGCGGTGACCGCGGCATACGCGCTGGCCAGCCCGGAACCGCGGGTGTTGTGGAAATGCCCGCCCAGCGGCAGGTCGGCGATGACCGGACTCAGTTGCGCGACCAGCGAACTCACCCGGCCGGGCGTGGCGGTGCCGATGGTGTCGGCGATGCAGAACCGGTCCACGCCGTGCGAGACCGCGGCCGCACCGATGTCCAGGACGCGCTGCGCCGGGGTGGGCCCGTCGAACGGGCAGTCCCACGCGGTGGCGACGATGACCTCGACGGCCGCGCCGCCGTCGTGGGCGATGGCGACGATGTCGCCGATCTGGTCGGTGGCCTCGGCGCTGGAACGCCCGACGTTGGCTTTGCTGAACGCGTCGCTGGCGGCCACCACATACTCGATCGAGCGCAGTCCGGCCGCGATCGCGCGTTTGGCGCCGTTGGGACTGGCCACCAGGGCGGAGAATTCGATCTCCGGGAAGTTGTGCAGTTCGGCGGCCAACTCGGCGGCATCGGCCATCGACGGCACCTTCGTCGGAGAGACGAACGCGGTGGCTTCCACCTCACGTACCCCGGTGGCCGCCACGGCGGCCAGCAGTTCCAGCTTGGCCGACAACGGGATCGGCTGCTCGATCTGCAGGCCGTCGCGCAGTGCCACTTCGCGAATGTCTATGTGGGCGTTCACAACACCTCCTCGGCGACCCATTGGGCGATGTCGTCGGAGCTCTTGCCCAGCAGGCCGGCGTAGACGTCTTCGTTGTGTTGCCCCGGCCGCGCCGGACCGGCGTTGCGGACCGCACCGGGGGATTCCGAGAGCACCGGCACGATTCCCGGGCCCAGCACTTCCCGGCCGACCCGCTCGTCGTAGTGCGGCACCAGCATGTCGCGCGCCCGCAGTTGCGGGTCGTCGACCACCTCGGCGACCGTGTTGATCGGTCCGGCGATCACCCCTGCGGCGGAAAGGGTTTCGATGATGTCAGCCGGCTGGCGCCCGGCGGCCCAGGCGCCGATGATCTCGTCGAGTTCGTCCTGGTTGCGGCCTCGGGCGCGGTGGGTGTCGAATCGTTCGTCGGTGACGAGTTCGGGACGTCCCATCGCCTTGCACAACCGGGCGAACACGGTGTCCTGGTTGGCCGCGATCACCACCCACGAGCCGTCGGCGCTGCGGTAGATGTTGGACGGGGCGATCCCTTCCAGCCGGGTGCCCGACGGTCCTCGCACCACGCCGCCGACGTCGTAGTCGGGAATCGTGGATTCCTGCACGGCTAAACAGGATTCGGTCAGCGCGACATCGACGACCTGACCTCTACCGGTGACGCCGCGGCGGTGCAGCGCAGCCAGGGCGCCCTGCGCGCCGAACATGCCGGCCAGGGTGTCGCCCAGGGACAGCGCGAGCCGGGGCGGGGGGCCGCCGGGGAAGCCGTTGAGGTGCCGCAGCCCGCTGGCCGCTTCGGCGACCGAGGCATAGCCCGCCTTGTGGGCGTCCGGTCCGGTCTGGCCGTAGCCCGACACCCGGACCAGGATGATGCCCGGATTGCGGTCACTGAGCACGTCGTAACCCAGGTTCCATTTTTCCAGCGTGCCCGGGCGGAAGTTCTCGACGATGATGTCGGACTTGTCGACGAGGTCCAGGAACAACTCGCGTCCGCGGGGCTTGCGCAGGTCGAGGGTGATGGCGCGTTTGTTGCGGGCGTGCACGGTCCAGAAGACGCGATGTCCGTCGACTTCGGCCTGGCCCCAGGTGCGCAGCGGGTCGGGGGCGTTGGGTGGTTCCACCTTGATGACGTCGGCGCCCATGTCGCCCAGCAGCCGGCCGGCGAACGGGCCGGCGATCAAGGTGCCGAGTTCGAGCACCCGGATGCCGTCCAGCGGGCCGGTGGAGGTCATCCGGCGCTCGCGAAGTCGTGCCGGTTCAGCCAGTCGGTGACGATGTCGACGGCTTGGCGCAGTTTGTCACGCTGGTCGGGTCCCACGTAATAGTGTGTCGCGCCGGGGATTTCGTACATCTCCTTGTCCGGGTGCCCGATCGCCTCGAAAAGCCGCCGGGTGTGGCTGGGTGTGCACGCGTCGTCGCCCAGGTTACCGATCACCAATGCGGGGATCGCCAGGTCCTTGCCGCACGCCACGCCGTCGCCCCGGGCGTCGTCGTAGCTCCACTGCGACAGCCAGCCGCGCAGGGTGGAAAACCGGGCCAGCCCGACCGGGCTCATGTTCACCACCTGCGGATCACCCAGGTAGCAGGTGCCCGGTGTGCGTTCGTTGGGGTCGACGGTGGGATCCAGCCAGCGCGGGTCGGCCATGGTGCCGTGCACGACGAAGGCGAACTCGTCATCCGGGCGGCCCGCCGCCTTCAACTCCTGCAGCTTGTCCTTCGCCCACGCGGTGATGCGCCGGTTGCGTTCGATCTGCGCGTTGCGGTAGCGGACCAGGAACTCCTCGCTGTAGGGCGGTTGGTTCGGGTTGTCCGGGTTGTACAGGTCCAGCTCGGGGTCGCGGTTGCTGGGATCGGATTCGTCCAGGATCGACGCATCCAGCCATTCGGTCAGCGTGCCGTGGCGGCTGATGTGCGCGGCCAGCAACATGATTCCGTCGGCGGGCGGCAGGTCGAGCTTGGTCAGGTCGGGGCCGTCCCCGGACGGGCTGGAGGTGATCGTCGGGTGCTGCGCCTGCTGCTGGTAGAACACCGACAGGGAGCCGCCGCCGCTCCAGCCGGCCAGGACCACTTTCTGGTAACCCAACCGGTTCTTGGCGTCCTTGATGCATTCGCCGAGGTCCTCGACCACCTTCTCCATCAGTAGCGCGGAGTCGGTGCCGCGGAACCGGCTGTTGCAGTAGATGACATGGTGACCGGCCCGGGCCAGGGCGTTGATCATCGGCAGGTAGGCCCCGCCGCCGATCGGGTGCATGAAGACCAGCACGGTGTCCGACGGGCGGTCCTTCGGCTTGAGCAGGTAGCTCTCCAGGACGGTCAGCTCGGCCACCCCGCCGTAGACGTCTCGTACCGCCGAATGGTTCTGGAAAGCAACGAGATAGGGGATTCGCTCGTAGTCGTACTTCACTGGTGCTGTCCTAGGTCGTTGGCGAGTATTTCGGGTGACGGGGTCAGCCGGCGCCGGGTGTCGATGGCGATCACCTGCCAGTCCACCCGTTGATAGTCGTCGAACTTGCGGCGCGCCCGTTCGCGAGCTTTCTCCGGCGCCCCGTGGTGAACCCCTTGCGGCGCATGGGAGATCAGGCCCGGCGGCATCGGGATGCCGTACAGCGAGCCGCCGTGGAAGAACGCGATCTCGTCGTAGTCGACGTTGCGGTGATACCACGGGGTTCGTTCGGTGCCGGGGATGCCCTCGGCGGGTTTGGGCAGGAAGTTCATCACGTACACGCCGGTGGCCTGCATGAACAGATGCACGGTCGGGGGCAGGTGCACGCTGTCGGAGGTGACGACGTTGTAGTCGGCGATGTTGAAGGTGAACGCGAAGCTGTCGCCGCGCCAGCCTTCGACGTCGATCGGATTGTGTTGGTAATAAAGAGTGGTTGTCGACCCGGCATCCGGCATGTCCCGATGGATCAGCCGCACTTCGTACTCGTCCCGGCCGTCGTCGTCGAGCGCCACCGGGTCCGGGATCACGGCCTGCGACGGGTCGAACGGGAAGTGCCGGCCCAGCGCACCGGGTGGCGGCACCCGGAACTCGTCGGTCGCCTCGATCATCAGCAAGGTGGTTTCGCCGTCGGGTATCTGGCGCCAGGTGGTCGCTTTCGGGAGGTACACCCAGTCGCCCGGCCGGTAGCGCAGCGGGCCGAACTCGGTTTCCAGCAGTCCGGCGCCGTCGTGCACGAAGCACAGCAGGTCGCCGTCGACGTGGCGGGTGTAGAACGGCATCTCCTCCTGCCGGCGGCTCAGCAGCACCCGGCAGTCGGGGTTGCTGAACATCAGCAGCGGTCCACCGCCTGCATCGGTGGCGTCGCTGGGTTTGAGCTGGTCGGCCAGCACGTCCACCGGTCGCAACGGTCCCACCGCGCGGTAGGCGGTGGGGTCGTGGCGGCGGTAGATGTTGGCGGTGCGACCGGTGAACCCGCCGCGGCCGAGTTCGTCGTCCTTGAGGCCGTCGAGGTCGGCGTGTACGCGTTTCGGTGTCCTGCCTTTGCGCAGGTGAATGAAGGATTCCACGGCGGCCTCCAAGACTCTGTCGAGCAGACGCAAACTCGCATGGTTGCGGACCAAATTGTGCGATTTTGCGTCTGC
Source organism: Mycobacterium sp. NGS59 (assembly GCF_059812345.1). Lineage (NCBI taxonomy): Bacteria > Bacillati > Actinomycetota > Actinomycetes > Mycobacteriales > Mycobacteriaceae > Mycobacterium > Mycobacterium sp. NGS59. Next base: position 38,342 of record NZ_JCALCN010000022.1, on the reverse strand, counting down.
TCGCGCGGGGACGGGCTCATAAAACTAAAAGTGACATTAGTTTCTCTTTTGCCGGGATGCAAGCACAGGCGGTGCCGCCGGGACTTCTCGGTCACGAGGGTCCCCAAAATGCCAGAAAACCGGTGCTGCGCCGTACATTTGCGGACGCTCGCGGGATCAATCGCGTCGCGAACTGCGCACGCTCTAGTCGCGGATGCGCAGTACGACTTTCCCCTTGGCCGAGCGGTTCTCCAGTGACGCCACCGCGGCGGCGGCCTCGGCCAACGGGTACACGTCGGGTTCCGGCGGTGCCAGCTTGCCCGAGGCGAACAGTTCCTCCAACGCAGCCCACTGTTCGTCGAGTGCACCCGGATGCTTGCCTGCCCACGCGCCCCAACCGACCCCGACCACGTCGATGTTGTTGAGCAGCAACCGGTTTACCTTCACCGTGGGGATCTCGCCACCGGTGAAGCCGATCACCAGCAACCGTCCCGCCGGGGCCAGGGAACGCAGTGAATCGGTGAACCGGTCGCCGCCCACCGGGTCCACCACAATGTCGACGCCGCGGCCGTCGGTGAGCTCTTTGACCGCGTCTTTGAACCCGTCGGCCAGCACCACATCGGTGGCACCGGCCGCCGTCGCGATCTGTCCTTTCTCTTCCGAGCTGACCACCGCGATGACGCGGGAGGCGCCCAACACCGGCGCCAGGCGCAGCGCCGACGTGCCGATGCCACCGGCGGCCCCGTGCACCAGCACCGTCTCACCGGTCTGCAACCGGCCGCGGGTACTCAGCGCGAAGTACACCGTCAGGTCGTTGAACAGCACCCCGGCGCCCGCCTCGAAGCTGACGTTGTCGGGCAGCTTGAACACCCGGTCCGGGCCCAGCACCGCGACCTCGGCCATCGCCCCGGTCAGCATGGTCAGTCCGAGGACCCGGTCGCCGGCTTGCACGTGCGCCCCGTCGGGCGCCGAGCGGACCACTCCGGCGATCTCGGCACCCAGCACGAACGGGGGATCCGGCCGGTACTGGTAGAGACCGCGGGTGAGCAGCGCGTCGGGGAAGGCCACTCCGGCGGCGTGCACGTCGACCACCACGCCGTCGCCGGTGGGTTCGTCGACGTCTGTCACCTCGATCGCGTCCGGACCGTCCAGTCGAGTCACCTGTGCCGCGCGCATGCCAACCTCCAAGTCGATTCCCGCCTGCCTCAATCTAGAACTCCGCATCGTGGTGGCGCCGGGCGGTAGGCCGGTCTCGGGCTAACCTCGAGCGGTGGATCGCTTCCCTTTTGGTCGCTGCGGCGTTGTGCGACTGGCCGGCTGATGTCGTTGGTTCGCACCGCCACCGTTGCTGATGCTGCGGCGTGTGCCGAGATTTACCGGCCCTATGTGCTCGATACTCCGATCACCTTCGAAACCGAAGTGCCGACGGTGCAGGACATGGCCGATCGCATCGAAGCCGCTGTCGACGGCTACGAATGGCTGGTGCTCGAGGTCGACGGGATTGTCACCGGCTATGCCTATGCGAGCCAGTTTCATCCACGTTCGGCCTACCGGTGGGTGGTGGAGACCAGCGTCTATCTGGCGCAGGATCGCCAGCGATCGGGCGGCGGGCGGCTGCTGTACACCGAACTGCTCAAACGTCTTCCCGGACATGGGTTCCGCAGAGCATTCGCCTGCATCGCCCAGCCCAACGAGGCCAGCAACGCGTTTCACGAAGCCTTCGGGTTCCAGCCGGTCGGGCTTTTTCGTCGGGTCGGATGGAAGCTCGACACCTGGCACGACGTGCAGTGGTGGGAACTGGATCTGGTGGACCCCGACGACGAAGTCGACCCGCCGGCGGAGATCGGCTGAGTCCGCTACTTCAGTTCGGCCGAGGACAGGCCCAGCAGGCGCCGGGCGACCACCAGCTGCTGAATCTGTTGGGTGCCTTCGAAGATGTCCAGGATCTTGGAGTCGCGACCCCACTTCTCCAGCAGTGTCTGCTCGGAATAGCCGGTGGTGCCGGCTAATTCGACCGTCTTCAAGGTGACGTCGGTGGCCATTCGGCCGGCCTTGGCCTTACTCATCGACGCTTCCTTGGAGTTGGGGATGCTGTTGTCGGCCTGCCAGGCTGCCCGCAGCGACAGAAGATAGCTTGCCTCCCAGTCCGATTCCATGCGCAGGAACTCCGCAGCGGCCGCACTCTGGGCGTGCGCCGGCCGGTCGTAGTCGATGTCGACGCCGGCATTGGAGAGGATCTTGCGGATTTCCTCCAGTGCGGCCCGGCCGACGCCGACGGCCATCGCGGCGACGATCGGCCGGGTGTTGTCGAAGGTCTCCATCACACCGGAAAAGCCCTTGCCCACTTCGATTTCCGGATTGCCCAGGATGTTGTCCTTGGGGATGCGCGCGTTGTCGAACCGGATCACCGCGGTGTCCGAACCCTTGATACCCAGCTTGTGCTCGAGGCGTTCAACGGTGACGCCGGGATGCTCGCGCGGCACGACGAACGATTTGATGGCCGCGCGTCCGACCGACTTGTCCAGCGTCGCCCACACCACGATGTGGGTAGCGCGGGAACCGGCGGTGACGAAGATCTTCTCGCCGTTGATCACGTACTCGTCGCCGTCGAGGCGGGCGGTGGTGGACACCGCGGCCGAGTCCGAGCCGAACCCCGGCTCGGTGATGGCCATCGCGGCCCACACCTTGCCGAAGCGTTCCAGTTGTTCCTCGGTGGCGACGGCGGAGATGGCCGCGTTGCCCAGGCCCTGGTAGGGGATGGACAGCATCATCGCCAGGTCACCCCAGCTGGCTTCGAGGGTCTGCACCAGCGCGGCCATGTTGGCGCCGTTGTGGTTGTCGTCCTTGCTCTCCGCACCGCGCAATTCACCGGCGCCGGCGAAACTGAACGACTCGGACGCCCCCTCGAAGAGGTTGATCAGGGTGTCGAGCTCGACCGGGTAGGCGTGCTCTTTCAGGTCGTATTTGCGGGCGATCGGCCGGACCAACTCCGCGACGCCCTGGTGGGTCTTGGTGATGACGGCCTGCAGCTTGCCCGGTAGCTCGAGATTGATTGCCATGATTGATCTTTCGATTCAGAAGTTCAGGTGGCCACTCAGATGACGACGACGCCCTCGGCGACGCCGATGGCGCGTAGGTCGCGGTACCAACGTTCGACCGGGTGCTCCTTGGTGTAGCCGTGCCCGCCGAGCAGCTGCACGCCGTCCAGGCCGATCTGCATGCCCTTGTCGGCGCCGAACCGCTTGGCCAGCGCGGCTTCCCGGGCGAACGGCAGGCCCTGCTCGGCGCGCGATGCGCCGCGCCAGGTGATCAGCCGCAGCCCGTCCAACTCGATGGCGATGTTGGCGCACATGAACGCGACGGCTTGACGACGCGCGACCGGTTCGCCGAAGGCTTCCCGTTCCTTGACGTAGGGGATGACGTAGTCCAGCACCGCGTGCGAGGTGCCGACCGCCAGCGCCGCCCAGCCCAGCCGGGACAGCGCGATCGCCTCGGAATAGTCGGCGTCGCTCGCCTCGTCCTCGCCGAGCCGGGCGTGCAGCGGCACCGAAACCCCGGACAGCTCAATCTGTCCCAGTGCCGCGGCGCGGATTCCCATGCTCGGGTCGGGGCGGACGGTAAGTCCGTTGGCGGACGATTCGACGATGAACAGCGCGGGCTTGCCGTCGAGTTGGGCGCCGACGATGAACAGTTCGGCGTCGGCCGCGGCCGGCACCAACGACTTCACGCCGTCCAGGCGGTACCCGGACGGGGTGCGGACCGCGGTGGTCTTGAGCCGGGTCGGGTCGAACAGCGGCTGCGGTTCGGCGATGGCCACACAGGCCTGCGGGACGTTCTCGCCGGCGAACTCGTTCAGGTAGGTCGCCTGCTGATCGGCGCTGCCCCAGTGGGTTAGCGCGGAGGCCACACCGCCGGGCGCCAGGATCGGCAGCGCCTGCCCCATGTCGCCGTACGCCAACGCCTCGGCCACCAGCACGTTGGTGACGGCCGAGCGGTGCTCGGCGATGCCGTCGAAGTCCTCGGGGATATTGATCGCGGTGATGCCCAGTTCGGCGGCCTTGGTGATCAGGCCGGACGGGTAGGCGGCGGCTTCGTCGGCGTCGTGCGCGGCCGGACGCAGGATCTCGGCGGCGAATTCCTGCACGGTTTCGACGATCATCTGCTGGTCGTCGTCGGGCGTCAGGTCGAAGTAGTTCTTGCCGCTGGACTTCAGCCTGGTCGGGCCGCCACGCAGGCTCTGTACCCGCTTGAACTGCCGGGTGGCCGCGGTGGTGGTGCTGAACAGCGCCTTCGTGCCGGAGCGCAGGCCTTTGTTGAGCGGGTCCCGCAAGTGGTACTTGTCCAGGAATTCCTGGCCGACGAGCGGGGTGATCAGCGCGATGGCCACGTCGACCGCGGTGCGCTTGTGCGGTCTCATACCGATCGCGGTCTGGCGGTCCCGGCGCTTCTTGGCGCGCGGCGGGGTATCTGAAGCAGTGTCGGTCATTTCGGCAGCCTCGGTCGTTGGGGCGATGCGAATAACCGTATCTTACTCCGGAGTAAGATAGATAGCGCCGTGTTAGCTAATTCACAGCGGTGCGCAGGCTGTTCAGCACGCGGTCATGCAGCAGACCGTTGGTCGCGACCGCGCTGCCGCCGTGCGGTCCGGCGGCGCCGTCCAAACTGGTGAAGCGACCGCCGGCCTCGCGCACCACGATGTCCAGCGCGGCCAGATCCCAGACCGACACTTCCGGCTCGGCGGCGATGTCGACGGCCCCCTCGGCCAGCAGGCAATAGGACAGAAAATCGCCGTAGGCGCGCACCCGCCAGACCGCGTCGGTCAGTTCGAGGAAGTTGTTGCGAAGTCCCAGTGCTGCCCACCCGGACAGGCTCGAGAACGACAGGCTGGCCGAATCCAGTTCTGCCACAGCCGAAACCGACAGCCGACGGGGTGCGGCGTCGTTGGCCGACGCGAACGCGCCCTGGCCGTGCGCGGCCCACCACCGGCGCTGCAAGGCGGGAGCACTCACCACGCCGACGACCGGGACGCCGTCCTCGAGTAGCGCGATCAGGGTGGCCCACACCGGAACCCCGCGCACGAAGTTCTTGGTGCCGTCGATCGGGTCGATCACCCACTGCCGTCCGCGCAACGTTGCCGTCCCGCCGAACTCCTCGCCCAGCACGTCGTCGCCGCGCCGCCCGACCGCGATCGCTTCTCGCAATTCGGTTTCCACGGTGCGGTCGGCGTCGGTCACCGGGGTCAAATCGGGCTTGGTGTCGATGTGCAAATCGAGTGCGCCGAAGCGGTCACGGGTCAAGGCGTCGGCACGGTCGGCCAGCGCCAGTGCGAACTGCAGGTCTTCGCCCATGTCAGCAGTCCTACCATGGCCTTGTGTGGGAATTCATGGTGCTGCTGTTGCTGGTGGCCGTGCTGTTGGCGCTCATCGTGCCGCGGTTCATGCGGCCAGGGCCGCGAGGCGCGCTGGCCAGCGGCACGCTGCTGGTCACCGGGGTCAGCGCCGGGTTGCCCGATGACGGCGGACAACAGTTCGTCACGATTTCCGGGGTCATCAACGGACCCACGGTCAACGAGCACGCCGTCCATGGCCGCATGGTCGTCGGCGACGGCACGCCCTGGCCGGTGATGGGACAACAGCTTCCCGTCGTGTACTCACCGAACAATCCGGACAATTGGAGTTTCGCGCCGTCCGAACCACCCGGAGAAGCGCCCGAAATCAGTCGTGGTGATTGACGCCGGCGTTGTTGACGTTGTCGATCACGCCCCGCAACGCGTCCGGATTGCGCAGGAACGGCGTGATGATGTCGACGGGCAGCGGGAAGACCACCGTCGAGTTCTGATCGGCACCCAACTCCAGCAGCGTTTGCAGATAACGCAACTGCAGCGACGCCGGACTCTTGGAGAGGGTCTCGGCCGCCTCGCGCAGCTCCTCGGACGCCTGTAGTTCGCCGCGTGCGTTGATCACCTTCGCGCGACGCTCCCGTTCGGCTTCGGCTTCGCGCGCCATGGCGCGCTGCATCGACTCGGGGATCTCGACGTCCTTGATCTCCACCACGCGCACCTGCACACCCCACGGCTCGGTCATCTTCTCGATGATGGTGCGCAGGTCACTGTTGAGGTCTTCGCGATGGGCCAGCAGGGTGTCTAGGTCGACGCGTCCCAGCAGCGACCGCAATGTCGTCTGCGCGATCTGCGAGGTGGCCACCGCGTAGTTCTCCACTGCCAGAATCGCTTTCAGCGGATCGGTCACCGAAAACATGACCACGGCGTTCACTCGCGCCGGCACGTTGTCGCGGGTGATCACCTCCTGCGGCGGGATGGTCAAAGTCACCAACCGCTGGTCGACTCGGATCATCTTGTCCAACAACGGGACCAAGAAACGCAGGCCGGGCTGATACAGCGGTCGCACGTGACCCATCCGGAACACCACGCCGCGTTCGTATTCGCGCAGCACGGCCAGCGATAGCACGGCCAGCACACCCAACAGCACTATCCCGACGCCGGCAACCCCCAGCACCGCACCGGTCATGTCTTGTCCTCCTTGCCTTCCCAACCCCCCCAGCGGGTCGAATAGCGGTCGACCGCGGCGGCCACCTGATCCTCGATCGCGGTGCGGTGGGGCAGATGGTCCGGCGCGTTGGCCGGGGTGTTCCAAAAGTGGCGGGCCAGTGGCGCACCCAACAGCGCTACCACCACGATGGTGCCCGCCAGTACCAGCACGTCGGCCGCGGAATGATTGGCGATCAGCATCGCCAGCGGCAGCACGATCCCGAATGCGGCCACGCTGCAGGCGATTCCGCGGTGGAACCGGCCCGCTTCGGAATGCGGCCACGGATCGACGTCCCGGCTGATCTCCCGGCCGTGCTCGGAGGAGGTGCAGGACAATTTGACCGGGCAACTGTTGCACACCACCGGCAGCGCCCGGTAGCGCATCACCCGGTGCTTGGGATCGAACGACGTCGGCCACAGCCAGTGATCCTGCGGACACACCCAGGCGTCATGGTCCGGGCGGTAGCGGAACTGCCCGGTGCGCCAGGCCGCCGCCCGCGCCGAGGCGTGCCGTGCCATCGCGTCGAAGCACCACCCGACGGCCAGCAGTATCAGCGAGTAACCGGCAATCAGCCATACCGAGGTCGCGGGTGGTGCCACCGATCAGTCCTTCGCCACTGCCGGCTCCACCGTGGTGTTCTCGGTGTACAGCGGGTGCTCGGGCAGTTCCTCGACGGTGGTGCCGGACCGGAAGTTGCGCAGTGCCAGCAACGCGATCCACACGAACGGCAACACTCCGCCCACGATCAGGATCAGGTCCCCGGGCATCCGCAGCCACTCCAGCACCGCGTTGCCCGGCTTGGTGATGTAGCCCAGCGACCGCGCCTCGTAGTAGCCGTCGTTGACCGAGTGGAACAGTTGCATCACACCCAGCGGCAGCAGCGTGACGAACACCATCCAGGCCAGGCCGATGTTCATGCACCAGAACGAGATTCGGGCCAGCTTCTCCGGCCACTTGTCGGCCGGGATCACGTAGCGGAACGCGAACATGGCCAGCCCGACGGCGAGCATTCCGTACACGCCCATCATGGCCGCGTGGCCGTGGTTGGCGGTCAGCGCGGTGCCGATCTGGTAGTAGGACACCACCGGCAGGTTGATCAGGAACCCGAAGATGCCGGCGCCCAGGAAGTTCCAGAAGCCCACGGCCACCAGGAACATCACCGCCCAGCGGTGCGGGAACGGGTTGGCGTCGCCGGTCTGCTGGCGCGAACCCAACTGCAGGAACGCCCACGCCTCGACCGTCAGGAAGGTCAGCGGAATGACCTCGGCCGCGGAGAAGAACGCGCCGAGCGCCATGTGCTCCACCGGGGTGCCGGAGAAGTACAGATGGTGCATGGTGCCGATGACGCCGCCGGCCGAGTACAGGATGACGTCGAGGAAGATCACGCCCAGCGCGATGCGTTCACGCACCACTCCCAGCAGCACGAACATGTAGGCCACCATCACCGTGGTGAACAGCTCGAGGAAGTCCTCGACCCACAGATGCACCACCCAGAACCGCCAGAAGTCGGCGACGGTGTAGTGGGTGTCGCTGCCGGCCAGCAGGCCGACGGTGTAGAACACCGGGATCGCCAGTCCGGAGAAGAAGAACAGCCAGGGCATGTTCATCTTCGACTCGCCCTTGAGCCGGGCCCGCATGCCGCGCCAGATGATCGCGATCCACACGAACATCCCGACGATCAGCAGTATCTGCCACAGCCGCGGCAAATCCAGGTACTCCCACTGCTGGGAGAACAGCCCACCTTCGGGGATCACACCGTAGATGGACAGCGCCTCGGTGATCATCGATCCGAACACCACCAGCGCGACCGCGCCCAGCAGCACGTAAGCCAGCGTCGCCTGACGCTTCGGCTCGCGGCGGGCGATGAACGGCACCAGGAAGATCCCGCCGGCCAGGAAGGCGGCAGCGGTCCAGAACAAGGCCAGTTGCAGGTGCCAGGTCCGGGCCAGGTTGTACGGCAGTATGCGGGCCAGGTCGATGCCGAAGAACGTCGACAGGTCGGCCCGGTAGTGCTCGGCCGCCGCGCCCAGCAGCGTCTGCACCAGGAACAGCACCGCCACAACCGCGAAGAACCACACACAGGCCCGTTGAGCGGGAGTCAGGCCCACCTGCCCGGGTTGGCGGAACGACAGGGTGGACGACTCGGCGCCGTGCCAACCCACCTTCTGGCTCCACCGCCCGTAGACGGCGAACATGATGCCGATGCCGCCCAGCAGTGCGATCAGTGACAGCGCCGACCACACGATCACCGATGCGGTCGGACCGTTGTCGACGCGCTGCTCGGACGGCCAGTTGTTGGTGTAGGAGTACTTGTGGCCGGGGCGTTCGGCCGCCGCCGCCCACGCCGTCCAGGCGTAGAACGCGGTGAGCTGGCGGATTTGGGTCTTGTCGGTGATCAGCTCGGGCAGCAGGCCGTACTTGGTGGAGTTCTCCCCGAGTATCTCGGCGTAGTGATTCTGGATGTGGTCGAACGCCGTGGCCTGCCGGTTGGTGAATACCAGCGTCTTGTTTTCGGCGTTGTAGCGGTTGGTGCGGAATTCGTTGACCACCCGCTCACGCGGCTCGGTGACACCTTCGGCGCGGAATTGGTTCGCGACGTCGTCGGTGGCCATCCGCAGATAGTCGGCCGTGTAATCGGGGCCCAGATAAGCGCCGTGGCCCAGTACCGATCCGTACTCCATCAGACCGCGGGCCTGGTAGATCTCTTGACCTTTGGTGATGTCTTCCCCGGTGAACAACACCTGTCCCGACTCGGTGACCACCTTGTCCGGCATCGGCATCGCCGCCGTGTAGGTGCGGTAGGCCAGGATTCCCATCACGAAGAACCCGAAGATCATCACCAACGCGACGCCCTGAATCCACCCCCTGCCCACCAGTGGCTTCGGCGACGGATCACGCGGATTAGTGGAGGACGGGACTTCTTGCACAGCCATTCAGGGACTCCTGTCTGGACGGTGGGCTGGATTCGCCAGGCATCTCACGCACGGGCTGGGTGTGTGTGCCTATCAACATCCAATTCTGGATTCGGCACGCTGGCAAGAGGTCATCCCCACCCATTTTCCGGGACCAATGGCCCTGTCCCGGGGACCAATTCCTCTGTAAACGCCGTCCGCCCGGCAATACGTTCGGATTAGCCGAACGGATCGAAGTGAAGGGAGACGGCGATGAACAGCTTCGAAGCTCCGGCCGTCGTCGTCGGTATAGACGGGTCGAAGGCGGCGCTGCACGCGGCTCTGTGGGCGGTCGACGAGGCGGTCAGCCGCGACATCCCGCTGCGACTGATCTACGTCATAGACCCCGCGTACGCCTCCGTCGGCGATGACGTCGACGCGCGCCAGTCCGTCGCCCGTACGGCGCTCTATGACGCTTATCGGGCGGTCGAGGCGACGGGCGCGCTGGTCACGATGGAAACCGAAATCCTTTGGGGCAAACCACTGAACAAGTTGATGGCCGAATCGCGGTCGGCCGCGATGATCTGCGTCGGCTCGATGGGAGTCAATCACGCCCGGTGCGGCAAAGGGTCGGTTGCGGGTGCCCTGGCCGGGTCGGCGCTGTGCCCGGTGGCGGTGATCCACCGTGCGCCCGACGACGCGTCAACCCCCCAGATCGGGCGCGTCGTCGCCGAAGTGGACAATGGTTCCGTGTTGCGACACGCCTTCGAGGAGGCCCGGCTGCGTGAGGTTCCGCTGCGCGCCATCTCCGTGCGTGCTGCCTGCGCCCGGGGATCCGACGACGGAAGCCATTTGGCCCAAGCGCAATTGGATCGGCGGTTGGCGCGCTGGACCCGGCTGTATCCCGACGTCAGGATCGAGTCGGCCATCGTGGGTGGACATGCCGGCCGGTATATGGCCCACCACGGCGCTCCGGGGCAACTGTTCGTCACCGATGCCCACGCGGCGCAGGTGTGCAGCGTGTACAACGCGGGATCGTCGGTACTGACTGTGCGGTGCGGCAACTTGTAGTGACGCCAAAGGGGAGTGCAGCCTTGGTAAAGGTCTTCTTGGTCGACGACCACGAAGTGGTCCGCCGCGGACTGATCGACCTGCTGGGCGCCGACCCCGAACTCGACGTCGTCGGTGAGGCCGGTTCGGTCGCCGAAGCGATGGCCCGGATACCGGCGGCCAACCCCGATGTGGCGGTCCTCGATGTGCGGTTGCCGGACGGCAACGGCATCGAACTGTGCCGTGATCTGTTGTCCCGCATGCCCGAACTGCGATGCCTCATCCTCACCTCGTACACGTCCGACGAGGCGATGCTCGATGCGATTCTGGCCGGGGCGAGTGGCTACGTGGTCAAGGACATCAAGGGGATGGAATTGGCGCGCGCCGTCAAAGACGTGGGTGCGGGCCGGTCGCTGCTGGACAATCGCGCCGCGGCGGCGTTGATGTCCAAGTTGCGAGATGCCACCGAGCGGCCGGACCCGCTGTCGGGCCTGACCGACCAGGAGCGGACGTTGTTGAGTCTGCTCAGCGAAGGCCTGACCAACAAGCAGATCGCCGACCGCATGTTTCTTGCCGAGAAGACGGTGAAGAACTACGTGTCGCGGTTGCTGGCGAAGCTGGGCATGGAGCGCCGAACCCAAGCCGCGGTTTTCGCAACGGAATTGAAACGGTCCCGGCCGCCTGGCAATGGATAACGACATGCATCCGTTGCGCCAGACGCTGTCCGGGCTGCGTCTGCGTGAGTTGCTGGCCGAGGTGCAGGATCGGGTCGAACAGATCGTGGAAGGCCGCGATCGGCTCGACGGTCTGCTGGAAGCCATGCTGGTGGTCACCTCGGGGCTGGAAGTCAATGCCACCCTGCGCTCGATCGTGCACTCCGCGACCAATCTGGTCGACGCCCGCTACGGCGCACTGGAGGTGCACGGCCGGGACAACCGGGTGCTGCATTTCGTCTACGAGGGCATCGACCAGGAGACCGTCCGGCGTATCGGGCACCTACCCGAGGGTCTCGGTCTGATCCGGCTGCTCATCGACGAACCCAAACCGCTACGGCTGGACGATCTCTCGCAGCACCCTGCGTCGGTGGGTTTCCCGCCGAATCACCCGTCCATGCGGACCTTCCTCGGAGTTCCGGTGCGGGTCCGCGACGAATCCGTCGGCACCCTGTATCTGACCGACAAGACCAACGGGCAACCGTTCAGCGACGACGACGAGGTGCTGGTGCAGGCGCTGGCCGCGGCGGCGGGCATTGCCATCACCAATGCGCGCCTCTACCAGCAGGCCACCACGCGCCAGTCCTGGATCGAGGCCACCCGCGACATCGCCACCGAATTGCTCTCTGGCGCCGAACCTTCGACGGTGTTCCGGCTGGTCGCCGAGGAGGCGCTCAAGCTGACCGACGCCGATGCCGCCGTGGTCGCCGTACCGCTCGACGAGAGCCAGCCGGCCCTCGACGTCGCCGAGATGCTGGTCATCGAGACGGTCGGCAGCCCGGCGAATGCCGTTGCCGGAAAGACCATTCCGGTGGCGGGGTCGGCCGTCGGCGAGGTGTTGGTCGACAGCGCGCCGCGCCAGGTCGACCGGATCGACCTCGACGGCTTGGCCTACGCGGGGCCTGCTCTGCTGTTGCCGTTGCGCGCCGGGGACACCGACACCGTCGCCGGGGTGGTGGTGCTGCTGCGCCACGGCAGTCCGGGATCGTTCACCGACGAACAACTCGAGATGATGGCCGCCTTCGCCGACCAGGCGGCGCTGGCTCTGCAGCTGGCCACCTCGCAGCGCCGGATGCGTGAGCTCGACGTGCTCACCGACCGCGACCGCATCGCCCGGGATCTGCACGATCACGTGATCCAGCGCCTGTTCGCGGTGGGCCTGTCGTTGCAGGGCGCGGTGCCGCGCACCCGAGAACCCGAAGTGCAGCAGCGGCTTTCGGAGTCGATCGACGATCTGCAGGCGGTCATCCAGGAGATCCGGACCGCCATCTTCGACCTGCACGGGTCCTCCCAGGGCATCACCCGGTTGCGGCAGCGGATCGACGCCGCCGTCGGGCAATTCGGCGGATCCGGATTGCGTACCACGGTCCAGTACGTGGGTCCGCTGTCGGTGGTCGACGGCGGGTTGGCCGATCACGCCGAAGCGGTGGTCCGGGAAGCGGTCAGCAACGCCGCCCGGCACGCGCAGGCCGGCATGGTGACGGTGCGGATCAGGGTCGAAGACGATCTGTGCATCGAGGTCAGCGACAACGGCCGCGGAATGCCGCAGGATTTCACCGCCAGCGGCCTGACCAACCTGCGTCGACGTGCCGAGGAGGTCGGCGGCGACTTCTCCATCGCGAACCAGTCTTCCGGTGGCACGCTGTTGCGCTGGTCAGCGCCGCTCCTCCAATAGCGGCTCCTCCAGTTGCTGGCCGGGCCAGTCCACGACGCGGACCAGACGACGCCGCGGGGTGGCCGGGAGCGGGTCGGCGTTGATCGGGGCCCATCCCACCCGCAACAGCATCTGCGGAAAACCGCTGGCGCCGAACACATCTGAGCGCACTGCGGCACGGGTCTCGGGAATCTCCAACGGCTCGGTGATCGGACAGCAAGCCAAGCCCATCGCGGTGGCGCTCAACAGCACCACGCTGGTGGCCTCGCCCGCGCGCAACCGTGCCAGCCGGTCATCGCTTTCGGTGCCCAGCGCCAGCACTGCGGCGCTGTCGTCGGCCGGGGAGACGCCTGACGGTTGCGCCAGCCCGGCGCCGGCGAACAGCCGGCCTGGGATCGGGGCGTCGGGGTCCGACGGTGGAGCGTTGCGGGCCGGAACCCCAGCCACCGAGCCGTACCGGCCGCTCCATGTGGTGAGTTCCCGCATGTAAGCGTCGTCGGTCGCGTGGTCCCAAACAGCCCGCGCCACAATATCTTTCATCCGCTGCACGCTATCCACCTGGCGAAGCATCACCCCGCAGCGTGCGGCCCGGGCCGCCATCTGGGCGATATCGCCGCCCGGCACCGGCCAGGAACTGTAGGCACGCCGATCGGTGCGCCGCCGCGGAATGGCCGCCGCCAGTGCGATGTCGGTCTGGTCCGGAGCCTGTGGCACCACCTCGACGGTGGCCAGGTGGCGGGGATTGTCCGGGTCGGGCAGGCGGCTCACCTTGGCGTGCCAGCCCATCGAGGCCAGTGCCACCACGCAATGATGCAGCGCGACACCGCAACTGATGATCAGGTCGCGGCCGTCGGGATCGGTGCTCTGCAGCTGCATGTCGGGTTCGGCGAACAATTGCAGCGTGTCAGCGCCCACCCGCCAGCGCCACGGTTGCGTGTTGTGGATCGACGGCGCACGGGTGGCCAGGGTGAGAACCGTCCGCAGCGTGCCGGCATCCGGAAATGACACGTTCATGGTCGCCGGGCTCCTCCTGTCGATCACCGGGGGTCGTTCATCCAAGGATCGTCTGTCGATCACCGCGACGGCCAGAGGCGCAAGCCCTGGCGGCGAGGGACCTTTGGCCCTGCCCGCAACCGGCTTAGGTGACGGTCTCGTTGCCGTCGGGTTCCGGGCCGAAAACGAAACGGCGACCGGTGATGTCGGTGGCGACTATCCGCACGTAATTGGGCTTTCGGGTCGCGATCCACGGATACAGCCCGGCGCGATCGGCTTCCTGAATGTCCTTGTCGGCCTTCAATTGATGCGCGCGACCCCGCACGATCACACTCCAGCCTTCCGCGGCGTTGTGATCGTCGGCTTCGAAGACCACGGTGTGGTTCGCCACGGCGGAGAACAGTTTGGTGCCCTCGGCGGTGCGAAACAGGATGGTCTGGCCCTGCACCACGTAGTTCACCGGAAAGATTTCCGGTTCCCCGGCAAAGTTGGTCACCAGCCGGCCAAGCGCGGCGCTGCCCAGCAGATCCCAACTCTCACTTGTCGACAGGACGGTGAAGGGTTCGTCGGTCATCGGCTCAACCTATCTCCTGGGGCGTTGCGACGGACTTCGAAAACGGCATCCAGCGGATGCCGGGGTGTCGGTGGGGGAATGGGTTCCATCACCGGGGCGATCCCGACGCGAATCAGGACCTGCGGTTCGCCGCGTTTCCCGATCAGGTCGCGCACGATGTCTCGGCTCTCGTCGGTTTCGATCACATGAGTCAAGGTGCAGGTCGCCATGCCGGCCATGGTGCATTCGAGTAGCACCGTCGACAGTACTTCGCCGCACCTGAGTACGTCCGTCCTGGTGTCCTCGGGAGTGGACAAGACGACGATCTTCGACCAGTCCGCGGTCATTTCCCGACGCCGATCCTGGTGGCCGCGGACCGGGAAATCCCGTGCCACATCGACCCGGCGGCTTTCGGTGTCGGAGGCCAGCGCGGACGGCGGCACACCGTCGGACAAGACGAACGGCGAAGTCCACCAGTCGAGTTCGGCGTGATATGACGAGTCGTCGCGCCGCAGTGCTTCGGTGAGCCGGGACGCTCCGACCAAGCGGGGCCGCTGGTCGTCGTCGAGCACGTCGACCGTGGCCACCTCGTCGTCGACGATGCCGCGCAGCACCGGTTCGAACTGGTCCCAGAATGCCGGACGTGCGAACGGAAGCCGATCGGTGCGGCGCTGCAGGATGGCCTCGGCGCGGTTGCGCTGCGCCGGTGTGACGTGATCGGTCGGGCTGAAGTCCACGGCCGCCAGATGGCTCGGGTTGTTCGGGTTGGGAAAACGGGCGACGCCGGCTCGCCAACCGGCGGCATTCATCGCGACGCGCAGATGGTCGAGCGCCGCGCCGCAGCTGATGAGCGCTTCGCGGCCGGAATGGTCTGTGGCAGGCACAGTTCGGTCCCGATCGACGAACAAGTGGACGGTCGCATTGTCGGCCACGAACCGCCACGGCTGACTGTTGTGTACCGACGGAGCCCGGCCCGCCAGCAGGACCGCGTTCCGCAGGACTTCCATGTCCATGACCCCGACGTTACGGAGCGTAGCGCCTGGCCGGTAGGGGCTTTGGTCACCTCGGCCACGTTCGCATCGGAATCCGTTGCCGCACTGGCACTTCAGTTAGCTGCGGAAGTTGCCGGAATGGTTCACGGCGGTTTTCGGAGCGGTCCGACGTTTGCATTGTGGTGCCCACCTGGCATTCTGAACGGATGGCGGGCAAGGAAATCGATCCGATCCGGGCCAGGAGTGCGCTGGCGGTGATCAGGCAGAATCCGGGGATAGTGCTGTTCGCGGTGTCGCCGCTGATCGCGCTGGTGGCGGTCACCTGGGTATTCGCCGGCGCGGGCTGGGGCATCGCGCTGGCGCTGGTGCTGCTGGTCGCCGGCGGGGCCTTCGTCATGCTGCGGCGCTGACGCCACCGCCATGCGCTCGTGGTGGGGTTGGGGAACCCTCGAGCAAGCCCTCACCGAGCGGGAGACCAAGGATCTGGCGGCCCGGGTGGCGGCGATGCTGCCCGGCCACGACCTGACCGACCACCGCCCGCCCGACCCGGGCGCGCTCGGCTTGCCGGGTCCGCGGATCACCCCACCCGCGGCACTGGCCGCGCTGTGCTCGGCCCATGTGGTGGACCGGGTCGGCCACGCGCGCGGCAAGGCGTTTCGCGACGTCGCGCGCAACCTGCAGGGCACCATCGACCACGTTCCGGACCTGATTGTGCGGCCGCGACGCGAGCAGGATGTCGTCGATGTGCTCGATTGGTGTGGGCGCGAAGGGATTTCGGTGATCTCGTACGGAGGTGGCAGCTCTGTGGTCGGGGGAGTGGAGCCCCGTTTCGACGGACCCGCGATCACCCTGGACGTCAGCGCGATGAGCGCGGTCGTCGAAGTCGACGCGGTCAGCCGGGCCGCCCGCATCCAGGCCGGTGCGCTCGGGCCCTGGATCGAGGACCAGCTCCGGCGGCACGATCTGACGTTGCGGCACTTTCCGCAGTCGTTCGCGTTCTCCAGCCTCGGGGGTTGGCTGGCCACCCGTGCCGGTGGGCACTTCGCCACCCTCTACACCCACATCGACGACCTGACCGAGTCGGTGCGGGTGGTCACCCCCGCCGGGATCAGCGAATCGCGACGACTGCCGGGGTCGGGGGCAGGGCCATCCCCGGACCGGCTGTTCATAGGCTCCGAGGGCGCCCTCGGCGTCATCACCGAGGCGTGGATGCGCCTGCAGAACCGTCCCCGTTGGCAGGTCACGGCGTCGGTGGCGTTCGACCGGTGGGCCGGCGCGGTCGCCGCGACCCGCTCGATCGCGCAAGCCGGACTCTTCCCGGCGAACTGTCGGTTGCTCGACCCCGCCGAGGCGTTCCTCAACGCGGGCACCTCGGTGAGCGGCGGGCTGCTGGTGTTGGCCTTCGAGTCGGCGGACCACCCGATCGACCCGTGGCTCAACCGCGCCGTCGAGATCGCCGCCGAGCACGGCGGCACCGTCGTCGCCCGGCGCAGCCGCGACTCCGAGCCCGACCGGTCCGACGATGCTTCGGAGAGCTGGCGCTCGGCCTTCCTGCGCATGCCCTATCAGCGAGACGCCCTCGCGCGCCGCGGCGTCATCGCCGAGACGTTCGAAACCGCTTGCACCTGGGACGGATTCGATGCGCTGCACGCCGCGGTGACCGACGCCGCGCGGACCGCGATCGAGCGGGTCTGCGGTGCCGGAGTGGTGACGTGCCGGTTCACCCATGTCTACCCCGACGGTCCGGCGCCGTATTACGGCATCTACGCCGGCGGACGGTGGGGGTCGCTGGATGCACAGTGGGACGAGATGAAAGCCGCTGTGTCCGAAGCGATCAGCAGCACCGGGGGCACCATCACCCATCACCATGCGGTCGGTCGCGATCACCGTCCCTGGTATGACCGACAACGTCCGGGGCCGTTCGCCGCCGCACTGCGTGCGGTCAAGCAGACGCTGGACCCGGCCGGAATCCTCAATCCCGGAGTGCTACTGGGATAGTGGGGGCCTGCGTCGGCTGGTCTGCGGCGCTGGACGTTGCGTGTGAAGCCAGGGCGTTGCGTGTGAAGTCTGGGCGTTGGGTGTGAAGCCAGGGCGTTGCGAGTGAAGCCTGGGTGGAATCTTCACTAGAATCCCGCCCTGCTTTCACTCTGAAAGCCGTGTATTCACAATCAAAGCCAACGGTTCACACTCAAAGCCGACGATTCACACTCCGCAGCCGCGCGGGGCCGTGCGGATCTCAAATGTGAGCGAGCACCGTCGTCAGCCGTGCCCGATGTCCAGCAGCCTGGCCAGGTTGGGCAGCTTGACCCGCGGCCGGCCGTGCGGCTCACCGGCCGCCCGCTCGAACTGGTCGATGACATCCCAGTGCGCCGAGGTGACGACCTTCGGCTGACGTTCGGCCAGCCAGTCGGCCAGCCGGTCCGCGTGGTCGTCCGGCCGCTCGGTCCCCCCGCCCCCGGCCAGATCAGCGAGCAAGGTGTCCACGGTGTCCTGCGAATCCGACTTGTTGGTGCCGATGACCCCGGTCGGGCCGCGTTTGATCCAGCCGACGACGTATTCGTTGCGGCTGCCGTCGATCCGGCCGTCGCTGTGTGGAATGGTGCCGCGCTTGTCGTCGAACGGCAGCCCGGGGGTGGGGATACCGCGGTAGCCGACCGAGCGGACGACCAACTGCACCGGAAGTTCCTCGCGTTCGCCGGTGTCCTTGGCCGATGCCCATCCGCTGTCGTCGACGACCAATTCGTTGCGGCCCAACGTGATTCGTTCGACCTGGCTCTCACCCTGGATCTCGATGGGCGAGGTGAAGAAACGGAAGACGATGCGCCGGTGGCCGGGACGGGGTTCGCGCTCGGCGTAGCCGCGTAGCACCTTGATGTTCTGCTTGGTGGTTTTGCCCGCGGCCTCGGCGTCCTCGTCGGTGATGTCGGCGAACTGAGCCGGGTCGACGATCACGTCGACGCCCTCGAGTTCACCGAGCTCACGCAGCTCCAGCGTGGTGAACGCCGTCTGCAGCGGTCCGCGTCGACCGATGATCACCACTTCTTCGACTCCGCACGGACGCAGCGACTCCAGCGCATGATCGGCGATGTCGGTTTGGGCCAACACGTCGGGATCTGTGACCAGGATCCGGGCGACGTCGATGGCGACGTTGCCGTTGCCCACGACCACCGCGCGGGCGCCCGAGAGGTTCGGCGTCTTCTCTTCGAAGTGCGGGTGCGCGTTGTACCAACCCACGAAGTCGACCGCCGAGATGCTCCCGACGAGGTTCTCACCGGGGATGTTCAACGGTTTGTCCGACTGCGCGCCGACCGCGTAGATCACCGCGTCGTACTGTTCGGCGAGCTCGCCGGCCTCGACGTGCTCCCCGACGACCACGTTGCCGAAGAAACGGAAGCGGGCGTCGCCCGCGGTCTTCTCGAACTGTTTGCTGATCGACTTGATCTTGGGGTGGTCGGGTGCGACACCCGAGCGCACCAATCCCCACGGCGTCGGCAGCATTTCCAGCATGTCGACGGCCACGTCGATGTCGTCGGACGCGTCGGCGGCTTTGAGCAGGGAAGCTGCGGCGAAGAAGCCCGACGGACCGGAGCCGACGATCGCGACGTGATAAGGACGCATGCTTGTGCCTTCTGTTCGTGCCCGGCTGCGACGCGGGGGCTGAAGCCGGGCTGCGCGTTGCGGTCGGGCGGTGCACTGGTCTCCTGATGCTAGACGGTGCTGCCGGTAACGTAAGCGCCTGTGGAACCTGACCGTCAAGCAGACATCGCCGCTCTGGACTCCACCCTCACGACGGTCGAACGGGTGCTCGACGTCGACGGTCTGAAGAGCCGGATCGAGAAGCTCGAGCAGGAGGCGTCCGACCCGAACCTGTGGGACGACCAGGCGCGCGCGCAGAAGGTGACCAGCGAGCTGTCGCACACCCAGGGCGAGCTTCGCCGCATCGAAGAACTGCGGCAGCGGCTGGACGATCTGCCCGTGCTCTACGAGTTGGCCAGTGAAGAGGCAGGGGCAGAAGGCGATACTGCGCTCGCCGAAGCCGATGCCGAACTCAAGGCGTTGCGCGCCGACATCGAAGCCACCGAAGTGCGTACTTTGCTGTCCGGTGAGTACGACGAACGTGAGGCTTTGGTCACAATCCGCTCCGGTGCGGGTGGAGTAGACGCCGCCGACTGGGCCGAGATGCTGATGCGGATGTACATCCGCTGGGCTGAGCAGCACAAATACGGCGTTGAGGTGTTCGACACGTCCTATGCCGAAGAAGCGGGCATCAAGAGCGCCACCTTCGCCGTGCATGCGCCGTTCGCCTACGGCACGCTGTCCGTCGAGCAGGGCACCCACCGGCTGGTGCGGATCAGCCCGTTCGACAACCAAAGCCGACGTCAGACGTCCTTCGCCGAGGTCGAAGTGCTCCCCGTGGTGGAGACCACCGACCACATCGAAATCCCTGAAGGCGACATCCGGGTGGACGTCTACCGCTCCAGTGGGCCGGGCGGTCAGTCGGTGAACACCACCGACTCGGCGGTTCGTTTAACCCACATCCCAACGGGTATTGTCGTGACTTGCCAGAACGAGAAGTCGCAACTGCAGAACAAGGTTTCGGCTTTACGAGTGCTTCAGGCAAAGTTGTTGGAGCGCAAGCGTTCCGAAGAACGCGCGGAGCTCGACGCCCTTAAGGGCGACGGCGGCAGCTCCTGGGGAAACCAGATGCGGTCATATGTGCTGCACCCCTATCAGATGGTCAAGGATCTGCGCACCGAGTTCGAGGTGGGCAACCCGACGGCCGTCCTGGACGGAGACATCGACGGATTCCTGGAGGCGGGGATCCGGTGGCGCAACAGAAAAGATGACGACTAATACACAGGCTTTTTCAATGAATCTCGCCGATGCGGCGCAGCGCTGGCAGGACTTCTGGCGCGGCCAGATCGGCGAATGGATCATCACCCGTGGACTGCGGATCGCCATGCTGGTGATCGGAGCGATGCTCGCCGCCCGTTTCGTGCAGTGGGTGGCCCAACGGGTGACGCGCCAGCTCGACGTCGGGTTCACCGAAAGCGACGCGCTGGTGCGCTCGGAGGCGACCAAGCACCGCCAGGCGGTGGCGTCGGTGATCTCCTGGGTGTCCATCGTGTTGATCTCGATCGTGGTGATCGTGCAGATCGGCAGCTTGTTGCAGTTCTCGGTGAGCGGTCTCATCGCGCCGGCGACAGTGGTGGGCGCCGCGCTGGGCTTCGGGGCTCAACAGCTGGTCAAAGACCTGCTGTCGGGATTCTTCATCATCGTCGAGAAGCAGTACGGGTTCGGCGACCTGGTCTCGTTGACGGTTTCGGGGATCGCGGCCGAAGCCCGCGGCACGGTAGAGAACGTCACGTTGCGGGTCACCCGGTTGCGTTCCTCGGACGGTGAGCTGTTCACCATTCCCAATGGCTCGATCATCAAGACGATCAACCTCTCCAAGGACTGGGCGCGCGCGGTCGTCGACATCCCCGTCTCGACCAGCGCAGACCTCAACCGGGTGAACGAGGTCCTGCACGACGAGTGTGAGCGGGCACTCGACGACCCGAACTTGGGTGACCTCCTGCTGGACGCACCCACCGTGATGGGGGTGGAGAGCATCGAACTCAGTACCGTCACGTTGCGACTGGTCGCCCGCACGCTGCCGGGCAAGCAGTTCGAGGCCGGCCGACAGTTGCGGGTGCTGGTCATTCGTGCGCTGGCCAAGGCGGGCATCGTGACGGCAGCCGATGCGAAGGTCGGCGTGGTCGACGACGCGGGTGTCGACGACCACGAGGGCGGTGAGGTGGCCGATCCCGACAAGACCGCGGGGCAGGTGACGCGACGATGAAACTTCGGCTGAATCTGCTGCAGCAGCGGCGTGATAAAGATGAGCAGCGCGCGCCGAGTCACTTGTTCGGCGGTCGAATCCGCACCTCAACGGTGGTATTGATAGTGGCGTTCCTCGCGCTCTGGTGGACCTACGAAACGTATCGTCCCCACGAGCAACCGCGCACCAACAATCCGCCGGCCCAAGTGGTGCCGCCCGGCTATGTGCCGGATCCGGATTACACCTGGGTGCCGCGCACCAGGGTGCAACAACCGCAGCGCACGCCGGCGTCGACTCCTGTGCCGACGACGACAACGCCGCCCCCGCCGCCGGTTACCACCACGACGACGACCACTCCGCTGATCCAGCTGCCGTGCATCCCGCCGTTGTGCGTGCCCACGACGACTCCGGGCCCGACCTCGGGACCGCCGCCGCAACAGGGACCGGGTCCGACGACGACGTCGACGCAGCCGGCGCGCTGACTTTCGCTGCCCGGCCAGACACCCCGCTACACTGGCGTGCCGTGATGATCACCCTCGAACATGTCACCAAGCAGTACAAATCGTCGGCGCGTCCGGCGTTGGACGACATCAACGTCCAGATCGACAAGGGTGAGTTCGTCTTCCTCATCGGCCCGTCGGGGTCGGGCAAGTCGACCTTCATGCGGCTGCTGCTCGCCGCGGAGGTACCCACGTCCGGCGACATCCGGGTGTCGAAGTTCCACGTCAACAAGCTGCGGGGGCGCAACGTACCGAAGCTGCGTCAGGTGATGGGCTGCGTCTTCCAGGACTTCCGGTTGCTGCAGCAGAAGACCGTCTACGACAACGTGGCGTTCGCCCTGGAAGTCATCGGCAGGCGCGCCGACGCGATCAACAAAGTCGTGCCCGAGGTGCTCGAAACCGTCGGGCTGTCGGGCAAGGCGAACCGGTTGCCGCACGAGCTCTCCGGCGGGGAGCAGCAGCGGGTGGCGATCGCTCGCGCCTATGTCAACCGGCCGCTGGTGCTGCTTGCCGACGAGCCCACCGGCAACCTCGACCCGGACACCAGTAAGGACATCATGGATTTGTTGGAGCGGATCAACCGCAACGGCACGACGGTGTTGATGGCGACACACGACCACCACATCGTGGACGCGATGCGGCAGCGTGTGGTCGAGTTGTCGCTGGGCAGGCTGGTTCGCGACGAACAGGGTGGCGTCTACGGGATGGATCGCTAAGTGCGCTTCGGATTCCTACTCAACGAGGTCCTGACCGGGCTTCGCCGCAACGTCACCATGACGGTTGCGATGATCCTGACAACCGCGATCTCCATCGCCTTGTTCGGCGGCGGACTGCTGGTGGTGCAGTTGGCCGACGACTCGCGTGCGATCTACCTCGACCGGGTCGAGACGCAGGTGTTCCTCACCGACGACGTCTCCGCCAACGACCCCGGTTGCACGACCAACCCGTGCAAGGCCCTGCGCGAGACGATCGAGAAGAGGCAGGACGTCAGGTCGGTGCGGTTCCTCAACCGGGACGACGCCTACAACGACGCGATCGGCAAGTTTCCGCAGTACAAGGAGATCGCCGGCAAGGATTCGTTCCCCGCGTCGTTCATCGTCAAGCTCACCAACCCCGAGCAGCACAAGGACTTTGACGCCGCGATATCGGGCCAGCCCGGCGTGCTCTCGGTGCTCAACCAGAAGGAGCTGATCGACCGACTGTTCGCGGTGCTCGACGGGCTGAGCAACGCGGCGTTCGCGGTCGCGCTGGTCCAGGCCGTCGCCGCGATCCTGCTGATCGCGAACATGGTGCAGGTCGCGGCCTACACGCGTCGCACCGAGATCGGCATCATGCGGTTGGTCGGAGCCAGCCGCTGGTACACGCAGCTGCCGTTCCTGGTGGAGTCGATGCTGGCCGCGACCATCGGGGTGATCATCGCGATCCTCGGCCTGGTCGCCGTGCGGGCGTTGTTCCTGGAGAACGCGCTGCGCCAGTTCTACCAAGCCAACCTGATCGCCAAGATCGACTACTGGAACATCGTCTACATCGCGCCGTGGCTGTTCTTGGTGGGTGTGGCGATGGCCGGCCTGACGGCATACGGCACGTTGCGCCTCTACATTCGGCGATAGGTCGTGGCCAAGAAGCCGCCGTCAAAGCGACGAGGGGACGGCAGACAGATCATCGCCAGCAACCGCAAGGCCCGGCACAACTACGCGATTCTCGAGGTGTTCGAGGCCGGGGTGGCGCTGCAGGGTACCGAGGTCAAGAGCCTGCGCGAGGGGCACGCGTCGCTGGTCGATGCGTTCGCCACGGTCGATGACGGTGAGATCTGGCTGCGCAACGTGCGCATCCCGGAATACCGGCACGGCAGCTGGACCAATCATGAGCCGCGGCGCAACCGCAAGCTGCTGCTGCACCGCCGCCAGATCGACCAGCTGATCGGCAAGATCCGTGAGGGCAACTACGCGCTTGTGCCGCTGTCGATGTACTTCTTCGAGGGCAAGGTCAAAGTCGAGCTGGCGTTGGGGCGCGGTAAGCAGGCGCACGACAAGCGGCAGGACATGGCGCGGCGCGACGCGCAGCGGGAAGTGGTCCGGGAGCTGGGTCGGCGCGCCAAAGGTATGGCCTGACGCGTTCGTTCGCGTTACTCCGGGGCGCTTTCGTGGTCCGCAAATGCCAGAGACATGGTGCTCTGCGCGTACATTTGTGGGCCCTCGCGGGATAGCGTCCCGGCGCGACGGTGGGGTATTCCTTGCTACTGCACGACTACTGCACGACTTCGATGTGCATCGTTGGCGTTGGGTGTGAAGCGAGGGCTTTCGGCGTGCGCCCACGGTGGAAAAATCGGATAAAACCCGCCCAGGATTCACCCTGAAAGCCCTGGTTTCACGCTGAAAGCCCTGGTTTCACGCTGAAAGCCCTGGTTTCACGCTGAAAGCCCAGGCTCACTGGAACACCCAGGCTCACCGGAACGCGACAGCGCCGCGAGCTCCGGTGTGGCGATCCGCTGCGACCGGCTCCGCCGCTCTTGCGATCGCGCTGGGCCTGATGGTGGCGATCCGCTGTGACCGGCTCCGCCGCTCTTGCGATCGCGCTGGGCCTGATGGTGGCGATCCGCTGCGACGGGCTCCGCCGCTCTTGCGATCACCACTAGTATCCGAGCATGGCTGACCGTCCCGTGACCCTGCTGGACAAGTCCGACGTGCTGGCGGGTCTCTTCGCCGTGTGGGACGAACTCGACGCGCTGCTGGACGGCCTGTCCGAACCGGACTGGGCGGCGCCCAGCGCGCTGACCGGCTGGGATGTGAAGGCGGTCGTGTCGCACATCATCGGCACCGAATCGTTCCTGCAGGGCATCAGTCCGCCGGAACCCGATATCGACGTCAAGGCGCTCGATCACGTGCGCAACGACATCGGGGTGATGAACGAATGCTGGGTTCGCGCACTCAGCAAAGAATCGGGCACCCAAGTGCTCAAGCGGTTCCAGGAGATCACCGCCACTCGCCGCAACGTGCTGCAGGACATGTCCGACGACGACTGGAACGCGGTGCTGCCCACGCCGGCAGGCATGGACAGCTACGGAAGGTTCATGCGCATCCGCGTCTTCGACTGTTGGATGCACGAGCAGGACATTCGGGTGGGCTTACAGCGCCCGTCGTCCGACCAGGAGTTGGACGGACCGGCGGCGCGCCTTTCCCTCGACGAGATGTCGGCAAGCATGGCTTTCGTCGTCGGCAAACTGGGCCAGGCGCCCGACGGCTCGCGGGTGTTGTTCGAACTGACCGGTCCGCTCGCCCGGGACATCCGGGTCCGCGTCGACGGTCGCGCCCAGTTGGTCGAAGGTTTCGCCGACCAGGAGCCGACGGCGACGATTCGGGTCGACGGATTGCAGTTCACCAGGCTCGGTGGTGGGCGTCCATTGTGTCCCGCTCGCAGTCAGGACGTCGAACTCGGCGGCGACGATGAAGTGGCCGGCAGGATCGTTCAGCGATTGAATTACGTTATCTGACTTTGTATTTCGTTTGAGCCTTCGGCGGCGGTGCTCGTTTGCGTGGCCCGGGTGAGCCCGATAGTGCGATTTACGTCACAAACCCACGCATGCTCTTTTGACCTCTGGATCAACGGGTAGCCGACCTAGTACCGGCGCACCGTGCGCCAACATCACCAGTCAAATTCAGGGAGGCACCACACTAATGACTGCACCGGATACGACCAGATTGCTCGCGCAACTGCGGACTCTGCTCGATCTGACCAACACCGAGATCCAGGTCGCTGAAACCCGGATAGCTCAAGCCCGCACCGAAGCCGTTCGCCGCGAACTCGAGCAGAATGCCGCCAACGGTCGCGAGCGCGCGGAGGCCATCCAGTCAGCGATTCGGGACCTCGGCGGATACCCCGACGTGATCGGTCCGTTCCTGGGTCGCGCCGCCGCAGC
This sequence comes from Mycobacterium sp. NGS59, assembly GCF_059812345.1. Taxonomy (NCBI): domain Bacteria; kingdom Bacillati; phylum Actinomycetota; class Actinomycetes; order Mycobacteriales; family Mycobacteriaceae; genus Mycobacterium; species Mycobacterium sp. NGS59. Next base: position 12,732 of record NZ_JCALCN010000022.1, on the reverse strand, counting down.
GGTCAAGGCGCTGACCGAACAGGCCGAGCCGTTCGACGAAGCGCTGTTGGGTGACCTCGCGCTCGAAGACCAGCTGCTGGACCGCTCGCGCTACACCAAGGCGCTGGCCATCGCGGCAAACAACAAGGACGTCGAGAAGCTGGCGGAGCGTCTGATCACCGCGCACTCGGCGACCGTGGACTGGTTGACCACCGTGCTGGCCGAGGACGCGTTGGGTGGTCCGGCCGCGCTGCGCCGCACGCCTGTGCAGGCCGCTGCCGGTGCCGCGGTCAAGTTCGTCAATCTGCCGGTCACCTGGTCGGCTCGGGGTATCGACCGCGCCGTCGAGACGCTGCGCAATGCCGGTCCCGCGTTCAACGAGCTGGTGAAGCGGGGTGGCAACGCCAGCGAGATCGCGGCCAAGGCGATCTCGGCATCGCAGAACGCCGCTCTGCGGGCGGCGGAACGAGTCACTCGCAACGAGGGCGCTGACGAAGTCGCCGACGCTCTGCACTCGGGCCGGGAGTCCGTCGGCGTGCTGGACGCCAGCGAGCTTCCGATCAAGAACTACGACGAGCTGAACGTCAACGAAGCCGTGGGTGCGATCAAAGAACTCACCGTCCCGCGCGACGTTCGCGTGATCATCGCCTACGAAGAAGCGCACAAGGGTCGGCAAGGCGTGGTCTCTGCTGCGCAGACCCGCGTCGCCGCCATCGCCAAGGAGGCGGTCGGCATCAGCTGACGAAGCTGCGTCGAGTGCCCCCGGTGTCGTGGGACCCGGGGGCACTCGGCTCTGTCGGGAAGATAAATGCGTTGCCGGATGTTATGAGCGGCGTACCATGGGATGTCCTGCCGGGAATCGGCAGGGATGCGAGGGGCTGAACGGTTTCGACTTCGCGCATCGAATCAAGGGAAGCGTGCCGGTGCAGGCAAGAGACCACCGTAAGCGTCGATGCAACCAATTAAGCGCCGAGTCACATCAGCGCGACTACGCTCTCGCTGCCTAAGCGACAGCTAGTCTGTCGGACCGGGAACGCCCTCGCCCCGGACCCCGGCATCAGCTAGAGGGATCCACCGATGAGTTCGGTCGCGGGACTCATCGGGACACCAACAGCGACTGGGATCGTCATCCTGGCTAGTTCGCGTGACCAGGAGATCCGAGCAGAGACATAGCGGACTGCGCACGGAGAAGTCTTGAGGGAATGCCGTAGGACCCGGGTTCGATTCCCGGCAGCTCCACCACTCTGACCTGCACTGATGCAACATCAGATGCTATGTCAAACGGTTTGTCAAACGATTCGCGGGTGGGCGCGTCCATCCGGGCACGACGGAAGGGTGAGCCTGCCGAACGCCAGCGTGGACCCCGTTGGTGATCTGACCGCCTTGCGGTATCAGCAGCCGATTACCGACGCGGTGCAGGCCGCCACCCAGGCCGACCAGCTCTGTGCCGATGCCCTGAGCGCGGTGAGCCTCAACCCCGGCGACATCACCAAGGAGCAAGCGCAGAACGCGCAGAGCGCCGCGGTGCGCAAGGCTGTTGAAGAGGCGTCGTAGGTAACGTCCCGGTGATGCGCAGAGCGCGGTGGTGGTTTCTTGCGACCGCGATCCTAGTCGTGACTGCTCTAGCTTCGATAGAGATCGCTGGGTGGCAAATCGGTTCTTGGGTCCGCAAGGTGGAGGCCGCACACTGTGCGGGACCCTACCCGCCCGAACCCAACGTGAGCGTTGCTGGATGGATCACGGTCTGGTCAATAGTCCTTGCGACCGGCTTGATACTCCTAGGCGAGATTATTCTGCTAATCGGCCCCGTTCGCAGGTGGCTGAAGCTGGTTTCGCCATTACTTATCCTCCTCGCACTTCTTGGATTTTTATTCCTGCTACTTATTGGCTATGACGACGCGACGAGTAACGGCATTGATCCTTAAACGACGTCAGGCAGCGACGGAGGACCCTTTTGTCCAGCTTCGGGTTAGGCGCTGAGAGGAGATTCTCAATGAAATTGTCAAGCCGCCGCAGCAGTAGTTGCGGTGGATTGATATGGCCACGGACAGCAGCATTGCCCACAGCACGTTGAGGCGTCGGCGGGCCAGGGCGAGCACGGCTTGGGTGTGGGTGCGGGTTTTTCCTTCGGCGCGTTTGCGGTCGTAGTAGGTGCGCGAGGCGGCCGTCGCTACGATCGACGACTCTTGCGCAGCTGCTACCTGTCGGCCCAGATCGCCATCCGCACCGACCCCGGGTAGTTCGTGCCGTCGCTAATACTCGTCGAGGACATCGGCGAGGCGGTCAACACGGTCATCAAATGCCTTGCCGCACAGCGTCGTAATGGCTTCGGCTCATTCATCGAGCAGTGAGCCGAAGGCAGCACGGCGCCCAAATTTATCGTCGCCTCGTTTGGCGAACGATATTGCCGTGTTGCCGTTTTCATTCGCGATATACGGATCTGCGCCGCGATCGAGAAGGTAGCGGATTATTTCTGCGCCACGCGTGCCGTTATAGCCCGGCGACGCCGTCGCGATGAACAGCGCCGTTTGGCCCTTGTGGTTGGTCAGGTTCACGTCCGCTCCAGCTTCCACCAAGGCTTTGACGACTTCGACGTTGTCGTCGTTCTGTGCGGCGAACATCAGCGGGGTGAATTGCCCGGTATCTTCACGGGCGTCGATCTCAGCGCCGGCGGCGATCAGCGCGTTGACGTCGTCGAGTTTGTTATCGACGGCCGCGTAGTGGAGCGGGGTTCGTCCGACTTGGTCACGGTGATAGACGTCCATATATCCTATGCCTTCACTGTTCAATCTTCTTGGCTTGCATACTATCTCGCACGAGGACCTCGAAGCGGTGACTCTGGTTGCCCGGTGCGTCTTCGATCTGAAAATGTCTTGGTGGGTTGAATTCGCCGATGAACTGTTTTCGGGTCCAGCCTTCCCCTATGGCCTGGTCGCGTAACCGCCAATACTCTTGGCCGGGGCGGTGCCCGAATTGTGTGGTCGGGTTGACCGGATACTTCAATCCCGTTGCGGCGTCAACAAAGTACTCGGGCTTGCCGCTCCTCGGATTGTTCTGAATCGGCAGTTTCGTCACCGATTCGGGATATCCCCCCGCTACCGGAATGAGAACGTTGTCGCCTGCCATGAGGATGGGACCAGTGTGACCTGATTTTTGCCAGGGTGATGGGACCACCTGGATTGCCAGTTATGGGACCACCGGCGCGTCCCTGCGGTCGCTGCGACATCAGTTACCTACACGGTCGAATCCGACGGTGACTTATCCAGCGTCACCTACTTCGACGGCATGGGTGACTTGCAGCAGATCGCCAACGTAACCGCGCCGTGGACGAAGACGATCACCAACCAGGCCACGTACCCGTCGTATGGTGTCGGCGCCCAGACCAACGGGCTACGGGTGTCGTGCAAGATTTCTGTGAACGGGCAGGTGAAGGATCAGCAGTCCGCGACCGCTCGCTACACAGTCGTCAACTGCAACGCCGGCTGAGTTGTCATCGGCCGCTAGCCGAGATGTCCCGGCTCACCGGGCGGGATGGTGTCCGGAGTGACCCGGTGATGGTGGCGTCGGGGGCTGCCCAAGGGCGTAGCAGGTCCGAAGCACCCGTTGGGTTCGCCGTCCTCATGCGTCGTCATCCCATCCGGGGACGATTTCGACAGGTATGCCCAACTCGGTCCACAGCGCCACGATCGCCGGGTTGTCGTCGCACGCGTACCGCACGTCGTAGCTGCGCGCGAGGTAGTCGTAGATGCGGCGCTTCACCGACACATCGGAATGCCGCAGCCCGTCCTCACGCATGATCGGCCCGTCGTACGGCACCGGCATGTGCCGGTCCAGCCAGTCCTTAGTCACCTGGTAGTGCCGCTCCATTCGGGCGGTCACCACAATGACGACGTGTCCGGAGGCGTGGTGGCGTCGGCAGAAATCCAGCGCCTGCTCATTCGGGGGGCAGTCCCAGGACGCCTGGTGGAACGCGTCGAAGTCTTTCTCCCCACCGGGCGCTGGCCGCACATGATGCCGGATCGCTGCCACGTCGCACAGCGTTCCGTCTACATCACAGACCACTGCTTTAAGACGCACAGCGCCGATTGTTTCACTTCCCGTCCTTGGTGGCAGCTGCTTATTGCGTCGGCGGGCCGGCGGCACCTCAGCCTTCGCCGAGCGCATATTCGGGCGCTGCCGTAGGGCTACGATCCGAGAGATGACGTCCTCGGACAGCAACGTCGATGACGCCGATCGCATCTTCAAGAATCGGCACAACACCGCCTGGCACCGGCACATTGCCGAGGCGAATACCGTCCTCCGCACTCAAGTGGGCTCGGGTCTGCATGGCGTGACGATCGCCGGCACCGACGACCGCGACGAGATGGGGGTTTGCATCGAACCACCCGAGTGCGTGATCGGGCTGCGCCAGTTCGAGCAGTACCAGTACCGCACCCAGCCCGAAGGCGTCCGATCCGGCGCCGGAGACCTCGACTTAACCGTCTACAGCCTGCGCAAATGGGCCCGGCTCGCGGCCGCCGGCAACCCCACTGTCCTGCTCCTGCTCTTTGCCCCCGAAAGCGAGATCGTCAGCATCGCACCTCCGGGTCGAGACATGCGGCAGCACCCCGAGCTTTTCTTGTCCCGCGATTGCGGTCGCCGCTTCGTCGGCTACTTGGACGCGCAGCACGAGCAGATGCTCGGTTTGCGCTCCAAGCACAGCAACCGACCCGAACTCATCGAGGTCTACGGATTCGACACCAAATTCGCCTATCACGCAGTGCGGCTCGGGATGCAGGGGTTGGAGCTGGTGACGACCGGCCGGATCACGCTGCCGATGCCGGAGCCCTCCCGCAGTTGGCTTTACGACCTGCGCACAGGGAAGGTCGACAAGCAAACAGTGCTGGACGCGATCGACGAGGCACGCAATGAGCTCGTTGCCCGCACGGCCAGCGCGGATCTGCCCGACAAGTGCGACTACGACCGGCTCAACCGCTGGCTCGTCTCCACATACCAACAGTGGTGGGCGGCCCACGGCATCGATCCGTAGCAGAATCGGCGGCGACACTTATTCGAAGAGCTTGTCGAGCGCTTCCTGTTCGAGTTCAATCCAGCGGTTGACGTGGCGTCGGACCTCGTCCACTTCGTCCGGACTCAAGTGTTTCGCGCCGTCCGGGGTGATGCGGCAGACGTCCATCGGGCCCCCGACGCTTGGTGACGAAGCATCCAACGCATCGAGCACCCGCAGCGCGGCGACCACGCCGTGGTCGACGTCGCGCTCGGTCATGTGAAAGTGCGTCAGCAAGGCGTGTGCCTGCTGCGCCATGGCCGCGCCACTGCCGATGGCTTGGAAGCCGGTCTCTTCGTGGTGCCCGATGAGACCGTTCGGGTCCAAGTCGATGATGAAGGGGACCTCGCCTGCGTACCCCGCGGCTAGCACGTAGGTGGCCGGTGTACCTGCGGATTTCTGTGCGGGAACGTGCTCGATGTAGTTCTCGTAGTGGTATTTGAGCACCGGAAGCACCCGCCCCTGCAACGCATGACCAATGTCCTTCGCCTCGACAACGGACTCGGCCTCGGAGTTGAAGATTTGCTCGAGGTCATAGAGCACAGCACGTGATCCACTCCCGCCCCACGCGGCATACTTTCCCAGCTGATGCAGCTTCTGCGCGGGGTACGTCAGACCCCGGCCGTCATCGGTGATCTGCGAGTCGGAGGCCATCACAATGCCGTCAGCGCAACGCAGCGCGAGAACGACGGTCACCGGGCGATCCGTTCAAGAGGCATCTGCCGATCGTCTCACGGAGCGACTGCCAAGCGGTCGACGTGCAAGGAGAGGGGCAGGAGATGAGCCCGGGTAGACCGTGGTCGGTCAGCTAATTTTTGACATCTGGAGCGTGCCTCCGGCGGAGAACGGCGTTCCATCGCAGCCGACGGCAGCGGATCCGTTATGGGTGCCAGCGAGTGTGGTGCTGTTCCAGGTGTAAGTGGCTGTACCAGGCAAGAAGCGCCCATCGTTGCAAATGACTGCGTCTGGTCGCTCGACAACCAGGGTCCATTCGTCACCGCTTTGGGTGGCGTTGCCGGAATAGGGAGCCCGCCCTCGGTCGGTTACCGCCGAGATCGCTTCACAACCCGGGCCGCAGGGTGTGATCGTCCAAGTGTGGACTGTCCCGGCGGGCTGGAACGTGACGTTGTAGCGGCCGTTGAGTTCATCGGCGACCGACGGTGATGCTAGCCCGATAGCAGCCCCAGCCAAGACGGCGGATGTCGCGAGGAATGTGCCAATCTTCATGTTGTACTCCTTTGATGCAGTAGCAGGCGGTTTGCCACTCTGCGTGCCAGCTAAACCTTCGGGGCTCAGCGTGGCACCAGCACCAACGGCGCCTACCTGCCTTCGCACCCTCACCCGACTTGTGCCGCGACCGCTCGATGCGTTCGTATGCACATCTGAGGTTCAACCCGCGCGGTGTGCGCCGAGGTTTGGCACCGTCATCCCGGCAACTTCTCGATGAGCTCGTCCAGGAACCCGCCGGCCTCCCGTCCGGCCCCTTCGACGTCCCCGCCGGCGATGGCGTCGATCAATCCGCCGTGGCGGATCTCGCGCGGTTCGTGCGTCGCGCTCGTGGTGGCGACACTGGCCATCACGACTTCGGTAAGTCCGCGATACAGCTCGGTCAGAACGGTGTTGCCTGACGCCTGCACCACGGCGAAGTGCAACGCGGCGTCCGCTGCCACAAAGGCGGCGCGATCCTCACCGAGTTCCAATTCGTCTCGCCGACACAGCAATTGGCGTAGCGCGGTGACGTCCTCGTCCGTGCGGGCAGCGGCCGCGAGCCGTGCCCCCTCAACCTCCAGGCATCGGCGCACCTGCAGAATCTCGCGGAGCTCGGACCCGCACAGGCGGCGCAACGCCCCGGACACTTCGCTGGTGGCGCGCACGTAGGTCCCGTCTCCCTGTCGCACGTCGAGGATTCCGGCGTGCACCAGGGCGCGTACCGCCTCGCGGACCGTGTTGCGGCCCACGCCCAGTGCCTCGCTGAGGCTCGGTTCGTTGGGTATGCGTGTGCCGACGGGCCATTCGCCGGCCGTCACGGATTGCCGCAGCTGATCGATGACCTGCTCGACCAGCCCAGCGCGACGCGTTGTTGCCAAGGGCACAGTAATCTCGATTCATCCAATCATGGGATGTATGACAGACTAACCCAGTGAGTAGGGAAGTGGCCGGCATCTGCGCCGAAGTCGACGAGCGCGCAGCCGCGCTTCCCGCTGACAAGATCCCCCGGGCCACCCGGATCGCAGGCGGGGGCCTGCTGATCGCGGCCGTGGTGCTCACGGCGTTGAATCTGCGACCCGCGCTCACCAGCGTCGGGCCGCTGCTGGGCGCGATGCGTGAATCGCTCGGCGCTTCGGCGACGTGGGCTGGAGTGCTGACCACGCTGCCCGGACTGTGTTTTGCCGCCGCGGGACTCATTGCGCCGTGGCTGGCCCGCCGGATCGGCCTGCGGCACGCCATCGGAGCCGCGTTGCTGACGTTGGTCGTCGGCTTGTTGCTGCGCGTCCTCGACGGTCCCATGGTCGTGATCGGCGGCACGATAGTGGCCACCGGTGGCATCGCGTTGATCAACGTGTTGATTCCGGTGGTGATCCGGGGGTCATTCCCCGCTCAGATCGGTGTGATGACGGGCATCTACACCGCTGCCCTGCAGGCCGGTGGCGCCATGGGGTCGGCATTGACCCCGCCGATGGAGTCCGCATTCGGGAGTTGGCGTGAGGCGCTCGGCGCCTGGGCCTTCCTTGCGCTATTGGCTGTGATCACCTGGTTCGCGGGCGCGCGTCGAGTGAGCGCCGTTGAACTGCCGGTTCACTCCGCGGGCGGATCGCTACTGCGCAATCGTCTGGCGTGGACGGTGACCCTGTTCTTCGGCTTCCAGTCCACGCTCGCCTACATCATGTTGGGTTGGCTGCCCGAGGTATTCGTTCAAAGCGGTGTGCCCAAGGCGACCGCCGGGATGCTCGTCGGGCTGATGTCGCTGATCGCCGTGCCGGTCAGCATCTGCCTCGCGCCGCTGGCCGCTCGATCCGGCAGTCAGAGCGGTTGGATCGTCGCGTTGGGCGTCATCGGACTCGGCGGGGTCATCGGGCTGATGGTCGATCCAGCGGCCGCACCCCTGTTGTGGAGTGTGCTGGTCGGCCTGGGTCTGAGCGTATTCTCCTTGGCGCTCACAGTGATTGCGCTCCGCGCCCGCACCACCGAAACCACCGCGCAGCTCTCCGGGATGGCGCAGGGTTTCGGTTATCTGCTCGCCGGCATCGGGCCGTTCCTGTTCGGCCTGCTGCACGACGTCACCAACGGTTGGACCGTGCCGTGGATATTCGTATTGGTGGTCTACATGCTGCAGATGACGATGGGCGCGCTGGCGGGCCGTAACCGTTATGTCTAGGCCACATCGGATCAGGCCACGCGCGATAGATTGCTAGTCGTGAGTGAAGACAGAGTCCGCGTGCGGGTCGCCGACAACGGCGTGGCAACGGCGACGATGGTGCGTGCCGAAAAACACAATGCCCTCGATCAAGCGATGTTCGAGGGCCTGGTGGATGCCGCAGCGCAGCTGGCGAAAAATACCTCGGTCCGCGCGGTCGTTCTGCACGGTGAGGGTAAGAGCTTCTGCTCTGGCTTGGACGTGGCAAGTTTCATGAGCGGGGAACGAGGCACGGGCGTTCTGTTGAGCCGGGACGACGACGGGCCGGCGAACCTTGCGCAGCGCGTGAGCTACGACTGGTCGCTGGTCCCGGTGCCGGTGATCGCCGCGATCCACGGCAACTGCTTCGGCGGCGGTCTGCAGATCGCGCTGGGCGCAGACATCCGGATCGGCGCGCCGGACGCGAAGTTGAGCATCATGGAGATCAAGTGGGGACTCGTTCCCGACATGGGCATCACCCAGACGCTGCCGAGACTTCTGCCGATCGACGTGGCGAAAGAGTTGACGTTCACTGGCCGGATCGTCTCCGGCACTGAGGGTTTCGAGCTCGGTTTGATAACCCGAACGGCCGAGGATCCGCTGGCGGCGGCGCTCGCGCTCGCGGACGAAATCGCGCAGAAGTCACCGGATGCAATCCGTGCCGCCAAGCGCCTGTACAACGAGACCTGGGTCAGCAACGACCCCGCGGCTGCTCTTTCGCGCGAATCAGTTCTGCAGACCGGGCTGATCGGCACGCCCAACCAGATCGCCGCCGTCGTCGCTGGAATGTCCGGCGAGCCGCCGGTTTTCACCGACCCCGCATAGCCCGAAGCAATCGCGCTTGCGACACCTCGACGTTGACAAGTCGCGCGATTCGCTACGTGATTGCAAGCTGACGGCATAGGCTCCGGCTACTCGGCGAACGATTTTTGGCAGGGCAACTTCGGGGTTGCCCGTACATGGTGGGAGCGACCGGTGTCGTATGTTTTTGCGTTACCCGAGCTGATGTCCGCCGCGGCCGAGGACGTGGCCGTGGTCGGTTCGGTGGTAGCGACGGCAAGCCAGGACGTAGCGGGGGCCACCACCGGGGTACTGGCCGCGGCCGAGGACGAGGTCTCAGCGGCGATCGCGGCCCTGTTCTCCGCGCACGGCCAGGGCTATCAAACCCTCAGCGCACAGGCGGCCGCATTCCAGCAGCGCTTCGCGCAGGCACTCGCCGGTGCGACCGGAGCGTATGCCGCGGCCGAGGCTGCCAGCGCCGCGCCGCTGGCGACCTTCGAGCAGACGCTGCTCGGCATCCAGCAGCAGATTCGGCAGATCCCGGCGACACTGGCCACCGGAATCGATTCGCTGATATCCACGCCGAGCTCTCCACTGTTGGCGCTGTTTGCCAGCGACATCCCGCCGCTGTCGTGGCTCATCGGGAATTCCCCGCCGCCGTTGCTGAACCTGCTGCTCGGGCAAACCGTCGAATACAGCACCTTCGACGGAATGAGGGTCGTCCAGATCACGCCGGCTCATCCCACCGGCGAACAGGTGGTGGCGATCCACGGCGGCGCGCTTATCTTCCCGCCGTCGTTCTTCCACTGGATCAACTACTCCGTAACGGCCTATCAGACCGGTGCGACCTTCCAAGTGCCGATCTACCCGTTGATGCAAGAAGGCGGCACCGCGGGCTGGGTCGTACCGAGAATGGCGGGCCTCATCTCCGAGCAGATCTCGCAGCACGGATACCAGAACGTCAGCGTCATCGGTGACTCTGCGGGCGGCAACCTCGCACTAGCCGCCGTCCAACACATGGTGCAGACGGGAACGTATGGCCCGGTACCGGCGTCCTTGGTGTTGTTGTCTCCCTGGCTCGACGTCGGTACCAGGGGGATCGGCTCGGTATGGGCGGGCGATCTACCGCTGAACAACTACATGGTGAGTCCGCTGTTCGGGTCAGTGACCGGGCTTCCCCCGACATATGTGTATTCGGGTGCGCTGGATGGACTTGCAGCGCAAGCCGCCGTCCTGCAGCAGGCAGCGATAGCCCAGGGTGCGCCGATGACGTTCGTATTGGACCGCTGGGGAATTCACGACTGGGTCCTGCTCACTCCACCCGGCTGGCTGTATTGGCCACAGATCAACCAAGAACTCGGCATCGTCGCCTGATTCGCGTCACAACACGGCTTCGGCCGGCCATCTCGCTGTCGGCTCCCACGGTTAAGCTGCCCTTTGGCCCGGCGACTGGAGGTCTGCGTGCGAGTGCCCATTCGTGTGGTTGCAGTGTCATTGACCATCGCCATGATGGCCGTCGGGTGTAGCCGTTCGGCCGAACACCCGGCCAAACCGAAATACGGCACCTGGGGCGTCGACCTGGCCGAGATGGACACATCCGTCCGGCCCGGCAACGACTTCTTCGGATACGCCGTCGGCGGCTGGGTGAAGAACGCGACCATCCCGCCCGACAAGGTATGCGCCGGCGTCAATCTCGACATCCAGAACCAGCTCAACGCCGACCTGAAGGCGATCGTCGAAGGCGCCGGCGCCAAACACGCACCGGCCGGCGACATCTCGCAGCAGATCGGCGACCTGTTCGCGTCCTACATGGACGAGGCGCTGCTGAACAAGCTGGGCGTCGAGCCCGTGCGTCCCCTGCTGTCGTCGATCGACGGGATCAACGACAAAGCAGGCCTCGATGCGGTTCTGGTCTCGTTCAACGGCAAGACCCGGGTCAGTGATCCCTTCCCGGTCTCGGTGGAGATCGATCCCAACAACCCCACGCGCTACCTCCCGATCATCTGGCAGGGCGGGCTCTCGCTGGGTGAGCGCGGGTACTACGTGGACACCGACGCCGAATCGGTCGAGCTGCGCAACAAATTCGTCGCGCACGCCGCCCGGCTGCTCGCTCTCGCCGGTTTCGCGGATTCGCAGCAGCAGGCCGAGCGACTTCTTGCCCTCGAAACCAAGTTGGCAGAGGTACAGGTGTCGCGGGAGGACGAGCGCGACGTCGTCAAGACCAACAACATCATGCCGCGCGCCGAAGTCGAGCAGCTCGGGCAAGGTGCGCCGCTGCGCGCGTTGTTCGACGCGCTGAGGCTGCCGGCCGCAACCGACTTCCAGGTCGGCATGCCCGATGTATTGCGCAGTACCGCAGCGCTTTTCGCGGGTGAGCCGGTGGAATCCTGGAAGTCGTACATGCGCTACCAGGTCCTCGACGCGTACGGCCCAGAACTTTCGACGCCGTTCGCCGACGAGCTGTTCGACTTCTACGGCCGAACCATGTCCGGTGCCCAACAGCGCGCGCCTCGAGTCGAGCGCGGCGTCTCGCGGGTGAGCAAAGGTCTCGGCGACCCGGTCGGGGAACTGTATGTCGGGGCGCACTTCACTCAGCCGACACGCGACAAGGCGCGGGCGCTGGTCGAGAATCTCCGTACCGCATACGGCAAGCGCATCGACGCCGCGTCGTGGATGGCACCCGAAACCAAGCGGGAAGCTCAGGCCAAGCTCGCGGCTCTGGTCGCCAAGATCGGCTACCCCGACCGGTGGAAGTCCTACGCGACGGTCAAGATCGAGGCGGGCAACCTCGTCGGCAACGAGAACAACCTCGCGTTGTGGTCGTGGGACTACGACGTCAACAGGTTGGGCAAGCCCATTGACCGCGCCGAATGGAGCATGACGCCGCAGACCAACAACGCCTATTACTCGCCACGCCTGAACGACATCGTGTTCCCCGCGGCCATCCTGCAGCCGCCCAACTTCGATCCCGCGGCCGACCCGGCGGCGAACTACGGCGCAATCGGCGCCACCATCGGCCACGAGATGAGTCACGCCTTCGACGACCAAGGCCGCAAGAGCGACGGCACCGGTATGCAGCGTGATTGGTGGACACCGGCCGACGCCGAGCGCTATACGCGCGAGGCGAACAAGCTCGTCGAGCAGTTCAACGGTTATGAGCCGCTGGCGGGCAACCGCATCAACGGAGCGGTGACGCTCGGCGAGAACATCGCCGATCTCGCCGGACTGCGCATCGCCTACGACGCCTACAAACTGTCCCTGGGCGGCAAAGAGGCTCCCGTCATCGGCGGCCTGACCGGCGACCAGCGGTTCTTCCTCGCCTTCGCGGCGAGCTGGAAGGAAACCTGCCGCCCCGAGACCGAGCGTCACCGACTGCTGTCAGATGTCCACAGCCCGGCCAAGTTCCGGGTCAACGGCATCGTCCGCAACATGGACGAGTGGTACGCAGCGTTCAACGTCCAGCCCGGGGAGGCGCTGTTCCTCAAACCCGAGGACCGCGTCCGAGTCTGGTGAACGGTGCCGTCGCCGTGCA